>JBBSLC010000138.1:0-7367 GCA_038255685.1 Acidimicrobiales bacterium
CCCCAGGCGTCCCCCGTCACCTGCGGCCTCGACGGTGAGGGACGCATCCTCGTGTCGAGCTATCCGGAACGAGCCAAGGTGCACAACGCTCGACGCGATCCAGCGGTGAGCGTCGTCGTGCTCTCCGACGACTTCGGCGGGGCCTGGGTGCAGGTCGACGGCACGGTCGAGGTGCTCGACCTGCCCGAGGCGCTCGACGACTTCGTCGAGTACTTCAGGGTGATCTCCGGCGAGCACCCGGACTGGGACGAGTACCGCGAGGCCATGGTGCGCCAGGGCAAGTCGCTGCTGCGGATCACGCCGACCCGCTGGGGCCCCGTCGCCACCGGCGGCTTCCCCGCCCGCCTCGCCGAGGGGTGAGCGCCGACGCACGCCAGGATGGAGCCATGCCGGACACACCGACGCCCCGCCAGATCGCCGACCGCTACGTCGAGGCGCTCGCCGACCTCGACCCGCTCGTCGGCACCGCCCTCGGGATCCGTCCCGGCGACGACCGGCTCCCGGACTTCTCGCCAGAGGGGGCGGCTGCGGGCGAGGCGCTCGCTCGAGCCACGCTCGCCGAGCTCGAGGCTGCTGTCGGCGCCAGCGCCCTCGACGAGGCGGAGCAGCGGTGTGCCACGGTGCTGCGCGAGCGGCTCCTGGCCGGCCTCGCCGTGAGCGAGGCGGGTGAGCACCTGCGTGCCGTCAGCAACCTGTTCTCCCCGGTGCAGCGCGTGCGTGGTGCCTTCCTGCTCATGCCCACCTCCACCGTCGAGGACTGGGCGGTGATCGCCCGGCGGATGGCCAGGGTCGGTGACGCCTACGCCTCGTACCAGCTCTCCCTCGAGGCGGGCGCAGCGCAGGGGTCCTTCGCCGCACCGCGCCAGGTCGAGGAGGTCGTCGTCCAGCTCGACGCCTGGCTCGATGGCGACGACGGTCGCTCGTGGTTCTCCACCCACGTCGCCGACGGCCCCGACGAGCTCCGCGCCGAGCTCGACGCCGCCGCCGAGGGTGCGACGGAGGCGACCGCACGCCTGCGCGACCACCTGCGCGACATCTACCTGCCCCAGGCCGCCGGAACGCCAGACGCCGTCGGTCGGGAGCGCTACGCCCTGTGGGCCCGGCAGTGGACCGGCGCCGACCTCGACCTCGAGGAGGCGTACCTGTGGGGCTGGCAGGAGCACGCCCGCATCGACGCCGAGATGCGGACCGAGGCCGCCCTGGTGCTCCCCGGCGCCACCCCGATGGAGGCGATGCGCCACCTCGACGTGCACGGCGACGCCGTCGAGGGTGAGGAGGCGGTGCGCCAGCGCCTGCAGGCGCTCATGGACGAGGCGATCGCCGACCTCGACGGCACCCACTTCGACCTCGCCGAGCCGGTCAAGGTCGCCGAGACGATGATCGCCCCGCCGGGCAGCGCAGCGGCGCCCTACTACACCCGCCCGTCGATGGACTTCTCCCGCCCCGGTCGGACGTGGCTGCCGACGATGGGCGCCACCCGCTTCCCCTGGTGGGGCCTGGTCAGCACCTGGTACCACGAGGGCGTCCCCGGCCACCACCTGCAGCTCGCACAGTGGGTCCACGTGGCCCCGCAGCTCTCGATGTACCAGACGTCGCTCGGCTCCAACAGCGCCGTGACCGAGGGCTGGGCCCTCTACGCCGAGCGCCTCATGGACGAGCTCGGCTACTTGAAGACCCCGGGCGAGCGCCTCGGCTACCTCGACGCCCAGCAGATGCGCGCCGTGCGGGTGATCATCGACATCGGCATGCACCTCGAGCTCGAGATCCCCGCCAGCCAGGCGTTCCACCCCGGCGAGCGCTGGACGCCCGAGCTGGCCCGGGAGTTCTTCGGCCTCTACTGCGGGCGCGACCCCGCCTTCCTCGACAGCGAGCTCGTCCGCTATCTGGGCATGCCCGGCCAAGCCATCACCTACAAGCTCGGCGAGCGGGCCTGGCTGGCCGGACGGGAGGCGGCGATGGCGCGCGCCGGTGCCGCCTTCGACGCCAGGTCCTGGCACATGGCCGCCCTCTCCATGGGCAGCCTCGGCCTCGACGACCTCGCCGCCGCCCTCGCCGAGCTCTGAAGGTGGCTCGCATCGACCCTCCTGCGTCCGGGACCGCAACCTTCGCGCTCCGCTTCGAGGCCCGGTACCGGGCGTTGGCCCTCCCGTACGGGATCACCCCGGCGCGCGCCTGGGTCCGCATCGGCGGGGGCCGCTTCGTCGCCCGCTACGGACCGTGGCAGGTGTCGACCTCGACCGAGAACCTGGCCCACGCCGAGGTGACCGGGCCGTACGCGCTGGTGCGGACGGCCGGCCCGGCTCGCCTCTCGTTCGCCGACGGCGGCCTGACCTTCGCCTCGAACGGGGCGCAAGGGGTGTGCATCGGGTTCCGGACCCCTGTCGCCGGGCTCGATCCGCTCGGTGTGCTGCGCCACCCGTCCCTCACGGTCACCGTCGAGGACATCGAGGGCCTCTGCCAGGCGATCGACGGCCTGTGAAGCGGGGCGTCACGCTCGCTGGGCGTGAGCGGCGAGCACCTCATCCCCGACGGGCGCGCCCGTGCGCGCCATCCGCCCTCCCATGAGGAGCGCGACGGCGAGGACGATCACCGCTGCGAGCTCGACCGGCTTGGAGATGGCCGCCTCGGGGATCCAGCGCTCCTCCTCGAAGCCGAGGACACCGATCGTCCGGCTGAGGCCGTAGGCGACGATCGATCCGATCCCGTAGGCGATCGCCGCCAACGTGACCGCAGGGCGAAGTCTCGGCACGAGCACGGCGACGACGAGGAGGGTCGAGAGGATCGATGCCGCTGCGACGGCCAGCACGAAGGAGCCGGCGAAGTCGATCCCGAGGATGCGGTCGACGTGGATGTCTCGGTACGCCTCTCGGTGCAGCCGGGCGTGGATGCCGCCGGAGACGGCGATCAGGAGCGAGCCGGCGAGGAGCAGCCGGTCCCTGCGGTCGAACGACATGCAATCCACCCTGGTCGACGGTCTGTCGCCCTTCTACGACGCAGACGCCTGCGCAGATGTCATCCGAGAGCACTGCCCGCGCCGGAGCACGTCCATGACCAGTCGGATCGTCGCTGACCCAAAGCTCGTGCTGCTCGCGCTCCCCGTGCTCGTGGTTGCCCTCCTCGGTGTCGTGGGCACCACGTCGACCGGCAGCGGCGACAGCGCCCCCACGGCCGCTGCCGCGGGAGACGGGTCGGTCACGATCGAGGGGTTCGAGTTCATCACAGCAGAGCTGACGGTGCCGGTGGGCACGGAGGTGACCTGGACCAACGTCGACACGGCGAAGCACTCGATCGAGGACGTGAGCGGCGCGTTCGAGGAGAGCTCGGCCCTCGGCACAGGTGACGCCTTCAGCTTCACCTACGACCAGCCCGGGTCTCAGGCCTACATCTGCGGTATCCACCCCTACATGCGCGGGACCGTCATCGTCGAGGGCTGAAACGAGGGCAGGGGTCCAATCATGCGATGCTCGCGCCCGTGGGGATCGCCCGGCACAGGCCGCTCGAACCGATGGTGGGCGACCCGGACGACCACCGGCCTGCCAGCACGTGGCGGCTCGCCGTCGATCCGAGCACGGGTGGTCGAGTGGCTGACCTCGCGTTCCTCGAGGAGCGGTGCGCGCCGGGCGACGAGATCCCTCTGCACCGCCACGACGTCGACGAGGTGGTGATCATTCTCAGCGGCGTCGGGACCTACCGACTCGGCGACGAAGAGCAGCAGGTGCAGACCGGCGACGTCGTGTTCATCCCCGCCGGGACGGCGCACGGGACGAACAACGTCGGTGACGAGGCCCTCCACGTGCACGCGATCTTCCCGGCCCGGAAGGTCCGGATGGAGATGCTCGGTCGGAACCCGGTCCCAGGTGACGAGGCATCCCCACCGATGACGACGTCGTACGACTTCGCCACGGGGGCGTTCGAGGTCCTCGGGCCCACACCCCTCGATCCTCTCTGAAGTGCAGGCTCAGCGGACAGGCTGACGGGCTCGCCACCACCCGACGGACGGCTCGATCGCCACGCCGTACGCCGCGCACATGGCGACGGCCGCCGACGTCAGGAGCGCCGATCGAGCACTCGGAGCAGTGGCGTGCGAAGCCAACCGCACGTCGGCGGCGGCCTCGTCCCAGCACGCACGGTCGGCCGGCGTCGGGATCGCTCGCAGCGCAGCCGGGGGTAGCCGGATCGAACCGGGGCTCAACCCGGTCCCCCGCTGGTGGAGCAGCGCCCACGCCGTCGCGACCGGGCTGAGGAGGACGGCGAGGACGTGCCAGTAGCTGTCGGGATCGGGTACGACGGTGGCGACCGGCGTCGACGGGAGCCACGTGCCACCGACGTCGGCGACGGCCTCGATCGTGCGGGTCTGAGCGGCCACGAGCAGCTTGGGGACCCGCTTCCCCAGGGTCCAGCGCGCCAGCGAGCCGCCAGCGTCCAGCACGGCGCCGACGTCGACCCGAGGCGCCTCCCAGCGGCGGCCGGCGTAGCGGGTCGTGCGCCGGCCCCACTCGCTGGTCGCCGGATCGATGAGGCCCGAGGTCACGAGCGGGGCGTGGGTCTGGTCGCCGAGGCGACCATCGGGATCGTCGACGGTGAAGGGGACGAGGCCGTAGTACTGGTCCCGGAACCCGGCGGTCGCTGTGCAGTGGTCCCCGAGGACCCCACCTGACCGGAGTCCGTCGAGCGAGGGGACCCCGGGCTCACCGTCCAGGCCGGCGAGGAGGTGGGACCAGGAAGGACGATCGAGGGTGACCGGAGCGGTCGGGGGAGCCGGCACGGGTGGGACGCCCGTGCTGCGCGTGACCTCCGGGCAGGCGGGGTCGGGCGCTGTGGACGCTGCAGCACCGCTGATGTTGCTCAGTGCCCACGAGGTCGGAGATGGCAGGCACGTCGACCTCCGGTCGGCGCTGCGCCTCGTCCAGACCGGCACGCACACATCCACCGCAGCATCGAACAGCCGCCGACCGGGGATCCAGACGTGGTTGAGCGTGGCGGCGTGCAGCGTGGCAGCACGAGCGGGACCTGCGTCGCGAGCTCCGAGGAACGAACGAGGCAGCACCAGCGCCACCCGCCCACCGGGTGCCACCACCTCGGTCGCCAGCGCAGCGAACAGCGCGGACGTGTCGGTGTAGGGGCCGGTGAGCGCAGCGAGCTCGGATCGCAGCGCCGTCCGGTCCGGCGCACGCACCGTCGCCGAGCGGAGCTGACCGAGGAACGGCGGGTTGCCGACGACGACGTCGGGCGCTCCCCATGCATCCGCCGGACGTCCGAGTGCGTCGGCGACTGCGATGGTGCCGGGATCTCCGCCGCCTGCCCAGAGGGACAACGCCGCCTCGGTCACCGCGACCGCCAACGGGTCGATGTCGGCACCGGTGAGGTTGCGAACGGCCACCCGCCGCGGCACACCGACAGCGTGGAGCGCGTCCGCAGCAGCGAGCAGGAACGCACCGCCCCCGACACTCGCATCGCACACCACGGTCGAGGCGTCTGCGGTGAGGCCCCCGAAGGCGAGCCCGGTCACGGTCTCGGCGACGGCTCGGGGCGTGTAGTGGGACCCTCGTCGACGTCGGTCGCCCTGGTCGAGCAGGACCTCGAGCGCCGCGCCGATCAGCCAGGGGTCCGCCGTGACGCCGTCGGGGACGGTCACGTCCGCCGGTGATCCCCACGACGAGAGCAGCGCAAGGTCCGGGAGGCGGACCTCGCGGCGTCGAGCGACGGCGAGGGCGACGCCCGCGACCACCTGGCCGCGCGCCTGGTCCGGCGGACCAGGCGTGGCGCGCGACGCCTCGCGCAGCCATGTCCAGCCGTCGTCCACCGACACACCCTTGCGCGCGGCGGCCCGACTGGGCGTGACCCGACGAGCGGTCGCAGCGCTCGCGTAGCGTCGTTCGCCATGCCTGGCAACGACGACGCCCCCAACGAGCCCACGCCACCGCCCGCTCCCTGGAGCCTCGACCACTACCTGTCGATCCCCCGCTGCTCGACACTGGCGCTATCGCCGGACGGGACCCGCCTCGTCACCGCTGTGGCGACGGTGGCACCTGACGGCAAGCGGTTCCGCACTGCCCTGTGGGAGCTCGACCCCGCCGGTGAGGGCGCACCCCGGCGGCTCACCCGCTCCGCCGTGGGCGAAGCCGGTGCCGCCTTCCTCCCGGACGGATCGCTGCTGTTCGCATCGGCACGGCCCGATCCCGACGCCAAGCCCGACACCGATGACGACAAGGTCGCGGGGTTGTGGCGGCTGCCCGCCGCCGGCGGTGAGGCCGAGCTCGTCGCCAAGGTGCCGGCGGGCATCGAGGGTGTCACCGTGGCCGAGGGGACGGGCACGATCGTGCTCGTCGTCGGGGCCCACCCCCGATCCACCACCCCGGAGGAGGACGCCGAGAAGGAGAAGGCCCGCAAGGACGCCGGTGTCACCGCCCAGCTCTTCGACGCCTACCCGATCCGCAGCTGGGACCACTACCTCGGGCCCCGGGAGCGCCGCCTCCTCGTCGCCGAGCTCGCCGAAGGTGGTCAGCTCAGCGAGCTCCGCACGCTGACCCCCGAGCCTGGCCGTGCCCTCGACGACGCCAGCCCGACCATCAGCCCCGATGGGACGACGGTCGTCACCCCGTGGACCGACTGGTCGTCGCTCGTCGGGATGCGGACCGACCTCGTCGCCATCGACGTGGCCACGGGCGAGCAGCGCGTCCTTGCCACCGAGGAGGGCCACGACCACGAGAGCCCGTCGTTCTCGCCGGACGGGCGCAGCGTCGTCTGCATCCGCACGACCTTCGGCGACCCGGACCACGCGCCGATCCCGACGGTGTGGGTCGTCGACGTCGCATCGGGCGACGGGCGCGACCTCACCCCTGATCTCGACCTGTGGCCCACGAGCCCGACGTGGACGAAGGACGGCTCGTCACTGCTGTTCATCGCCGACGAGGGAGGTCGCACGCTGCCCTTCCGTGTCGACGTGGGCACCAGCGAGGTGGCGCGGCTCGCAACCGAGGGGCTGTGGGAGACGATCGTCCCCGCCCCCGACGCGGGAGCGGCCTTCGCCGTGCGCTCCCTCTGGACCGAGCCGCCGAGGGCAGTGCGCATCGATCCTGCGGAGACCGATCAGGAGCCGAAGCCCATCCCGACGCCCGGCCTGCCCGTCGACGTGCCCAGTGAGGTGCGCGAGCTCGTCGCCGAGGCGGACGACGGCACGCCGGTCCACTCCTGGCTCCTGCTCCCCGAGGGCACGACCGCCGACACCCCGGCGCCGCTTGCGGTGTTCATGCACGGCGGGCCTCTGGGGACCTGGTCGGGCTGGTCGTGGCGATGGAACCCGCACCTGCTGACGGCGAGGGGCTACGCCGTGCTGCTGCCCGACCCTGCCATCTCGACGGGCTACG
>JBBSLC010000139.1:0-7328 GCA_038255685.1 Acidimicrobiales bacterium
ACGGCGGCCACGTGCAGCGCGCACCCGGCCCCGGCGGCGAAGCCCGGTCGGTTGAGCAGCACGCACGCCCCGTCGTGGAGACGGGTCCGCCAGGTGCCGTCCTCGCACACGGTTGCGCCCTTGCGGATGCCGACCGGCCGGAGCTGCCACTCCTCGGGGCCGAGCGTGGCGATGACCGCCTCGACCCGATCCCGGTCGGCGTCATCGGTGAAGTGAGCCCCGAAGCTGCAGCACCCCTGCACCAGGTCGGTCGCGTCGTCGCCGAGCACGCCCTTGCAGCCCCGGCCGAAGATGCACGTCCAACGGCTCAGGAGGAAGGTCACGTCGAAGGTCCACGTGCGCGCCTCCTCCGGGTCATCGAAGCTGAGCCACTCGTGGAGGTCGTGCGGGAGCGGCTCGGCCATGGGCGGACGATCGTAGGGGGCTACGGTGCAGCCTCGTGGCAGGGGAGCTCGACGACATCCGGGGCCGGCTCGACGCCATCGCCGAAGAGCTGGCCGATCTCGCCATCGTGCGCCTGCGAGAGTCGATCGACGCAGGCGGCACCGAGCTGCCCGTGGACGAGAAGCGCCTCACCCGTGCCCGCCGGGCCGTCGAGAAGGCCGTCCACATCCTCACCGAGGTCGACCACCAGGACTGACCCGCTCCTTACGGCTGTGGGCGCTGCGCTTCCTCGCGCTCGACCACGGCGTCGTCTTCGGCGGTGGTCGGGGGCTTCGAGGACCGGGCTGGGGCGCTGTCGAGGCCGTTCAGCCGGTCCAGCAGGACGCGGAGACGGCCCATGCTCCGGCGGTCGAAGCGCAGCGCGATGCGCGGGAGGTCGAGGTGGTCGTCGCCAGCGACCTCGGGCGGGAAGGGCTTCGCTCGCTCGAGGCCTCCGGAGACGACGATGTCGCGGAACTCCTCGCTCAGGGTGGCGAGCTCGTCGTCGGTCGGGGCTGCCCGCAAGCGGATCACGAGGCGGTCGCCGACGTAGCGGAGCGAGTGGTAGCTCCGGTAGAAGCGCTCGATCTCCTCGACGGCCTCGTCGACGTCGTCGGTGATGCAGTAGAGGTTGCGGTCGGCCTCGGCGACCATCCCGTTGCCGGCGACCTCCTCCTGGACGAAGCGCTCCCAGCCCCTCCAGTACGTGCCTCCGGGGGTGTCGAGCAGCACGATGGGGACCGGGTCGGCCTTGCCGGTCTGCACGAGGGTGAGCAGCTCGAAGGCCTCGTCGAGCGTGCCGAAGCCACCGGGCAGCGACACGAACGCGGCTGACTCCTTGATCAGCATGAGCTTGCGGGTGAAGAAGTACTTCATCTCGACGAGCTTGTCGTCGCCGGCGATGACGTCGTTGGCGCCTGCCTCGAAGGGCAGGCGGATCAGCACGCCGATCGAGCGCTCTCGCCCAGCACCCTCCATCCCGGCCTCCATGATCCCCGGCCCTGCTCCCGTCACGATCATCCAGCCGCGATCGGCCAGCGCCTCGGCGATGCGGTGTGTCTGGGGGTACAGGGGGTCCTCGCGCTTCACCCGTGCCGAGCCGAAGATCGTCACCTTCGAGATGTCCCGGTACGGCGCGAAGAGGTTGAACGCCTCGCGCATCTCCTTGAGCGCAGCGTTGGTGATCTTGAGATCGAGGCGGTCGGCGGCGTCGCCGGCGAGGAGGATGCCGGAGGCGAGGATCTCGAACAGCTGATCTCGATCGGTCTCG
The DNA here is from genome assembly GCA_038255685.1 of Acidimicrobiales bacterium. Taxonomy (GTDB): domain Bacteria; phylum Actinomycetota; class Acidimicrobiia; order Acidimicrobiales; family CADCSY01; genus CADCSY01. The sequence continues at coordinate 1,694 of JBBSLC010000139.1, forward strand.
GCGCCCGCAGCGTCGAGGAGGGCGACGAGCTGGCGGTCGAGCTCGTCGTCGCCTGTGCGGTAGCGGGGGAGGTTCACCATGCCCGACCAGCGTCGCGCGACCCCGGTACCTTCGACCACGTGAGCGAGGACGAGGTCCGCACCTGTGCTCGCTGCGGCGACACCGCACCGGGCGCTGCGGGGGGCCTGCCCGACGGCTGGTCGCTGGCGACCGATCGGCGCGGCGTCTCGTTCCACTGCGCCAGCTGCACCCGGGCCAACCTCAGAGCCATCGAGGGCAAGCTCGACGAGGAGTGGTGGGAGCGGTGAGCAGGTGAGCGGAGATCAGACGCTCGCCGTGACCACGTCGTTGCGCCCGGATCGCTTCGCCTCGTAGAGCGCCCGGTCGGCGCGCTGGACGGTCGTCGCCGCCAGGTCCCCGGCGCCGCCGACGGCGAGGCCGATGGAGACGGTGCCGTGGCCGCTGCGCTCGACGGCGCTGCGGAGCCGCTCGGCGACAGCGTGCGCCTCCTGTTCTTCGGAGACGAGGAGCACGGCTGCGAACTCGTCTCCCCCGACCCGGTAGAGCCGGTCACCGTCGCGCAGGGCTCCGGCCATCTCCTGGACGACGTCGAGCAGGACTCGATCGCCGTGCGGGTGGCCGTGCTCGTCGTTCACGCGCTTGAAGTTGTCGACATCGATCACGAGCACCGCCGGGCGCTGCGACGGTGCGTGCATGCGGTGGGCGATGTCGACCGCTTCGGTGAAGCTGGCGTGGTGGCCGAGCCGGGTGAGCGGATCGGTCGCTGCCTGTTGGCGGAGATCGCCGAGGAGTCGGGCCGTGAGCAACGATGACGCCGCCTGGGCCACGAGCAGCTCGAGGCGCCCCACGTCGTCGGTGCCGGGGTGGGTCGACCCCTCGTCGGCGAGCACCAGATCGCCCAGCCACGAGCCGGAGGCCAGGAGCGGCAGCACGACGATCGACCGGACCCCGAGGGCATGGAGGATCTCGTTGCCGACGAAGGCGTCGCCGTCGGTGTCGCTGACCGAGTACACCGAGGTGCCGGTGCGGACCCAGGCGCTGATCTCGGCGACCTCGGCTTCGGGCAGGGAAGCGAGCGCATGTCCGAGAGGCCCTGCAGCGTGTCGGAGGGAGGACTGCCCGTCGGGATCGATCACGACGAAGGCTGACGACATGGCGACGAGCTCTCGTGCGGCCCCGGCGAGCGCATCGACGATGGCGAGCTCATCGCTCAGCGACGCGATGGCGACGGCGTGACGGACGAGGCGCTGCTCGAGCGATTCGCCAGGCATGCCCCCGAGCTCGTCGATCCGGGACGCCAGCGCTGCTGCGCAGGCGACGGCCAGGTCGACCGTGGACGCTGGCATGACGTCCCTCGCCTCGATGTTGACGACGCCCACGACCTCGCCCCGCAGCACGATGGGGGCAGCGACCTCCTCGCGCACGCCCTGCACCGTCTGGAGGAAGGCCGGCTCGTCGGCGACGTCACGGATCTCCTGCACCTCCCCCGTGCTGTAGCAGATCCCGAGCACGCCCATGCCGGGGAGGAAGCCGTCACGGACCTGGGTGTAGCCCCGCAGCGCAGTGCACCGGAGCCGCCCGCCCCGGGCGAAGTAGACGCTCGGCATCTCGTAGCCGAGCGAGGCCAGGTGCTCGACGATCGCCTCGGCAGCCGAGCTCGGGTCGGAGCACGCTCCGAGCACGTCGGCCAGGGTGGCCTCGAGGCCTCCGCCTCCTGCTTCCATCCCGCCAGGCACCGGGAGACGGTACTCGCACCCGGAGCCCGCAGTCAGAGGCGTACGGCCCATCTCGGGGCGGCGACGGCCTCGGGACGCCCGTAGAGCGTGGTGCGCTGCTCCAGTCTGCGGCCCATCGGCTCCACCCACGAGCGGAAGCCTGCCTCGTCCATCGCCTGGCCGTGGGTGGCGCCGGCGGCACGAGAGATGTTCTCGTCGATGAGCGTGCCGCCGAGGTCGTTGCCCCCGGCCGCGAGCACCTGGGTGGAGCCGGTGCGGCCCATCTTCACCCAGGAGACCTGGATGTTGTCGATCCAACCTCGGTAGGCGATGCGGCCCACGGCGTGCATGAGCAGAGCCTCACGGAAGGTCGGTCCCCGACGTGCCTTGCGCTGGAGGTACATGGGCGCTGCCATGTGCACGAAGGGGAGCGGGACGAACTCGGTGAAGCCGCCCGTCTCCTTCTGCAGATCGCGGGTCCGGATCAGGTGGCGGGCCCAGTGTCGGGGCTGCTCGATGCTGCCGAACATGATGGTGACGTTCGAGCGCAGACCGACGCCGTGGGCGGTCCTGTGGGCGTCGAGCCACTCCTCGGTGTCGACCTTGTCCGCGCACAGGACGGCGCGCACCTCGTCGTCGAGGATCTCGGCGGCGGTCCCGGGCAGGGTCTTGAGCCCCGCTGCCATCAGCGTCCGCAGGTAGTCGGCGAGCGGCACACCGTTGCGCTTCGCTCCCTCGGTCACCTCGAGGGCGGTGAAGCCGTGGATGTGGATGTCGGGGGCAACGGCGCGCACCGCCTCGGTCACGTGGAGGTAGTAGTCCCCGTCGAAGTCAGGGTGGATCCCACCCTGGAGGCACACCTCGGTGGCGCCGAGCTGCACCGCTTCGAGCACGCGCTGCTGGATGTCCTCGAGCGTGAGCAGGTAGGGCTTGCCCCGCAGGTTCAGCGAGAGCGGTCCCTTCGAGAAGGCACAGAACCGGCACTTGAACGTGCAGACGTTGGTGTAGTTGATGTTGCGGTTCGCGACCCAGGTGACGGCGTCGCCGACGACGGCGGCGCGCAGCTCGTCCGCCAGACCGCACACGGCGGCGACCTCGGGTCCCCGAGCGGAGAAGAGGGTGACGATCTCGTCCTCACCGACCTCCTCGCCCCTCCGGACGCCGGCGATGACCTCTGCGATCGCTCCCGTCGCAGCAGGGGGGGACGGCAGCAGCCGGGGCGGGTCGACGTCGCCGCCGGAGCTCCAGGGGTGGTCCCGCCCCAGTCCCTCGGCGTCGGATCGATCCATCACGGGGAACCGCAGGGCAGCATCGAGCCACCGCTCGGGGTCGGCCACGAAGGCGGGGTAGATCGTGAGCCTCGGGGCGAGCGCCCGCCCCCGCTCCTCGGTGGCGGTGGCAAGGCGCTCGATCGCCGGCCATGGACGCTCGGGGTTCACGTGGTCGGGCGTGACAGGGGAGACGCCACCCCAGTCGTCGATGCCGGCATCGAGCAGCCGACCGAAGTCGTCACTGAGGTTGGGCGGGGCCTGCAGGTGCACCTCGGCCGGGAGGATCACCCGGGCGGCCGCCACGCTCCAGAGGTACTCGTCCTCGGGGCACGGTGGAGCGCCGTGCATCGCGGTTCCCGGCTTGGGGAGGAAGTTCTGGACGATCACCTCCTGGACGTGCCCGTGGCGGGCGTGGCTGTCGGCGATCGCCTCGAGGGCCGCGACACGGTCGGCGCGCGACTCACCGATGCCGACGAGGATCCCCGTCGTGAACGGGATGGCGAGCTCGCCCGCTGCTTCGAGCGTGGCGAGCCGGCGTACGGGCTCCTTGTCGGGCGAGCCCCGGTGGGCGGCGAGGTCGGGGTTGAGCGACTCGAGCATCATCCCCTGGCTCGCGCTGACCGGCCGGAGCGATGCCAGCTCGTCGGCCAGCAGCGCACCGGCGTTGGCGTGGGGGAGGAGGCCGGTCTCCTCGAGCACCAGGCGGCACATCGCGACCAGGTAGGCGACGGTGCTCTCGTGACCGTGCTCGGCCAACCAGGCAGCGGCGTCGGGGTAGCGCAGCTCGGGCCGCTCGCCGAGGGTGAAGAGCGCCTCGTGGCACCCGGCGTCCGCACCTGCCCGTGCGATGGCGAGGACCTGGTCGGGCGAGAGGTAGGGCTCCTGCACCCGGGCGGGTGGCTGCGCAAAGGTGCAGTAGCCGCAGCGGTCACGGCACAGGTGGGTGAGGGGGATGAAGACCTTCGGCGAGTACGTGACGCGACTGCCGTGCGCGCTGTCCCTGATCGCTGACGCCTCAGCCAGGAGCGCTTCGAGTGGGGCATCGAGGAGGTGGGCGTGGCGAAGGGAGACGTCGGGGCTCATGATGCGCTGCTCGTTTCTGGACGACGCCGTGCGGCACCAGGGCCTGGCGTGCTGCGGATGGCGCTCGGGGTGATCGTCTCGTCGCACGACCAGCAGATGAAACGCTGGTCGAGGGGCTCGCCGCACGCCTCGTGGACGAGCACGAGGGGTGGGCCGTTGTCGGCGCAGAGGTGCTGGTCGCCCCAGCGCATGAGGGCCACGAGGGCAGGGGAGAGCCCGACACCCCGTGGCGTGAGGCGGTACTCGTAGCGGTCGGGGCGCCGTTGGTACAAGCGTCGCTCGAGCACGTCGTGCTCGACGAGCTTCGCCAGCCGATCGGTCAGGAGGTTGCGGGCGATGCCGAGGTCCCGTTGGAGCTCGTCGAAGCGGCGGACGCCCCGGAAGGAGTCGCGGAGGATGAGCAGCGTCCACCGGTCGCCGATGACCTCCAGCGTGCGGGCGATCGAGCAGTCCTGGTCGAGCTCCCGGGCGGGCATCGGCGCACCGTAGCACTCAGTTGCAAAACACAACTGACTCCTTCGCTCAGGAGCGGGCTGCGGCCTTCTCCTCGAGGGTGGCGATGAGCTCGTCGAAGGCCTTCTCGAAGGCAGCCACACCCTCCTCCTCGATGACCCGGGAGACGTCGTCAGTGTCGACACCGACGCGGGTGAGGTCTGCGAACAGCGCCTTCGCCTCGTCGAGGCCCTGGTCGACCGTGCCGGCGAGGGTGCCTCGCTCCTCGAAGGCGTCGAGGGTGGCTTCTGGCATCGTGTTGACCGTGTCGGGCCCGATGAGGGTGTCGACGTAGAGCGTGTCGGGGAGCGACGGGTCCTTCGTCGAGGTCGATGCCCACAGCGGGCGCTGCACCCGTGCGCCACGGGCCTCGAGCGACTCCCAGCGGGCGCCGCTGAACATCGAGCGGAACAGGTCGTAGGCGAGCTTCCCCTGGGCCACCGCGGCCCTGCCCTTGAGCGCCCTCGCCTCGTCGGTCCCGATGGCCTCGAGGCGACGATCGATCTCGACGTCGACGCGGCTGATGAAGAAGCTGGCGACGCTCGCGACGTCGGCGAGGTCGCGCTCGGGATCCGTTGCGGCGAGCTCCTCGAGGCCGCTGAGGTAGGCCTCCATCACCTGCGCGTAGCGATCGAGGCTGAAGATCAACGTGATGTTGATGCTGCGACCCTCGGCGATCATGCGCTGGATGGCAGGGATCCCCTCGTCGGTGGCGGGGATCTTGATCATGAGGTTCGGCTCGGCGATCGCCTCGTGGAAGCCGCGGGCCGCTGCGATGCTGGCATGGGTGTCGCGTGCCATCTCGGGTGCGAGCTCGAGGGAGACGAACCCGTCCCGTCCGCCGCTGCGGTCGTAGAGGGGTCGCAGCAGGCTGAGCGTGTCCTCGATGTCGGTCGTGACCATGGCCCAGTAGGCGTCGGGGACGGTGGCGCCTTCGCTGCGCAGCCGATCGAACTGCTCGTCGTACGCCGAGCCACCGCTCATCGCCTTCTGGAAGATCGACGGGTTCGAGGTCACGCCGCGGACGCCCTTCTCGACCCAGCGTGCGAGCTC
>JBBSLC010000140.1:0-7321 GCA_038255685.1 Acidimicrobiales bacterium
CGTTCGCGGTGACGCCCAGGTGCGCGAGCTCGTGGGCGGCGGCGAGGGTGATGCGGTCGAGGGCGGCCTTGCTCGCCCCGTAGGGGAGGTTGTGGACCGTGTGGTCGCTCGTGAGGGCGATGATCCGGCCGCTCCCGTGGCTCCCTGTGAACCTGCGGCCGAGCTCGCCGATGAGCTGCCAGGTGGCCCGGGCGTTCACCGCCATGTGGCGGTCGAAGCTCTCGACCGTCGTGTCGAGGATCCCCGAATCGACCGACTCGCAGTGACAGAGCACGAGCACCGAGACCGATCCGAGCGCCTCCTCCACCTCGTCGAAGACGCTGCTGGCGGTCTCGGGCTGCTCGAGGTCGGCGCGCACCGAGCAGCTCCGGCCTCCGGCCTCCTCGATCGCCGCACTGACCTCGTCCTGCGCCGGTGCGTCCGTGCCCCAGGGCATCCGCGCGTCGTAGGGCGCCCAGTGGGTGAACCCGACGTCGAAGCAGTCGGCTGCGAGCCGGGTGGCGACGGCCGCGCCGATGCCGATGCGCCGCCCCACCCCGGTGACGAGGGCGACGGGGCGCCGATCTGGTCGGGGGCCAGGTTCGGGCACCGGGCCATCCTCGCACCGGGCCTGGCGGGCATGACGATGAGTTCCCGCAGCGGGGATCGTCAGAGCCGCATGGGAGGACGAGCCGCTCCGACGGTGGTGCTGTCGCTCGGAAGGATCGAGATCGGGGCGTGGCAGCTGGGTGCGCCGGGTGCCGGCGGGCTCGTCCTCGTCGATGAGCTCGCCCGTGTGGCGCTCGCCGCTCGACGACTCGGTTGGACGATCCGGCTCTGGGAGCCCGGCAGCGACCTGACCGAGCTGCTCGACCTGGCCGGCCTCGTCGACGTGGTGGGGTCAGTCGAGGTGGGCGGGGACGCCGAAGACGGCGAAGAGGTCGGTGTCGAGGAAGTTGTGGTGCCCGACGATCCGGTCCTCTGACAGCTCGAGCACCTGGATCGACCACGGGGCGAAGCCGCCGTCGGGGTCGGGCTTGTAGGAGGCGAACGCGACACCGCCGTTGGCAGCGGTGGCGACGAGTCGCGATCCCCGGCACGCTGCGCCGGCACCGAGGAACCAGCGTCCCATCTCCGCCGGCCCGTGGACCCAGAAGTCGTAGGGCGGCATCGACATCACCGCGTCCTCGTGGAGGAGGGTGACGAGCGAGGAGATGTCGTAGCGCTCGAACGCGTCGACGTAGCGGGCGAGCAGCGCTTGGTGGTCGGCGTCCAGGGCGCCTGGGTGGGTCGTCCCGGCGTCGAGGTGCCGATCAGCGAGCGTCGCCCGGGCCCGCTGGAGCGCGCTGTTCACCGAGGCCACGGTCGTGTCGAGCAGCTCGGCCACCTCGGTCGCCTGCCAGCGCAGCACCTCCCGCAGGATCAGCACGGCGCGCTGGCGAGGTGGCAGGAGCTGGAGGGCGGTCACGAAGGCGAGGCGGACGCCCTCGCGGGCGGCAGCGACCTCAGCGGGGTCGCCGTCGTCGGGGACGACCCGACCGTCGGGGATCGGCTCGACCCAGGCGTGCCCTGGGCGAGTCTCGCCTCGGAACGTGTCGGTGGTCCCGGGGGGCCCGAGGTCGATCGCCACGGCGCGACGCTGGCGGCCGCGGAGCATGTCGAGGCAGACGTTCGTGGCGATCGTGTAGAGCCACGAGCGCACCGACGAGCGCCCCTCGAAGCGGTCGGCGTTGCGCCACGCCCGCACCATCGTCTCCTGCACCGCGTCGTCGGCCTCGAAGACCGAGCCGAGCATCCGGTAGCAGTGAGCGGTCAGCTCCCGCCGGTGCTGCTCGACGTCTGCAGGATCGACGGAGGGCTGGGACGGTGATCGCACGGCCACGCGCGCAACCCTAGGACTCGGGTGGCCGGAGGCGCTCCCCCACGTAGCCGCGTGCAGCCCGCCGGTACTCGTCCTCGGTGAACGCCCACTGCTGGTGGTCGGCGTCGCCCCAACCCGCGACCATCGCCGGATGCGAGCGGCCGAGGGCTGACGTCATCGCTCGGGTCATCGCCAGCGGGCCGGGCGGGACGGCGAGGAGCTGGGCCACGCACCGGTCGACCTCGTCGTCGAGCGCGTCCCTGGCGACGAGGCGCTGGGCGAAGCCACACCGGTGGAGCTCGTCGGCGCCCACCTCCCGGCACGTCATCACCCAGTCGCGGGCGAGGGGCAGGCCGACCTCGCGGACCAGCAACGGGATCCCCGCCCAGGTGAGCGGGATGCCGATGGCGAGCTCGGGGATGCGCACGACCACGTCGTCGGCGGCGACCCGCAGGTCGCAGGCGACCGCCAGCAGGGCGGCGCCCCCGACCACGTGGCCGTGGAGGCGGGCGACGGTGACCTGGGGGATGCGGTCGAGCTGCGCGAGCAACCGCTGCCACGTGCCGGTGCGGTGGCGGCGGGTCGTCCAGTCGCCCTCCACCGGTGGGTAGGCGGTGCTCGTCAGGTCGGCACCGGCGGAGAAGGCGCGGCCGGCACCCTCGAGCACGACGACCCGCACCTCGGGACGCTCCTCGAGGTCGTCGAGCGTGGCGGCGAGGGCCCGGCGCAGCTCGTCATCGAGCGCGTTCAGCTTCTCGGGCCGGTCGAGGCGGAGCCGCACCACCGCCCCCTCGTCGACGACGGTCAGGCCACGCTCCGCAGGCATGGCCGAGTCTGCCTCGCCGAGCGGCGGGACCGATCCGTCCTCTCAAGCGGATCCGTCCTCTCAGGTGATGGCGCGCTCGAAGGCAGCGAGCCGCTCGAGGAACCGCTCGGGCTCCACGAGGTGGGGGCGTAGGTCGACGAGCACCACGGTGTGCTCGGTCGCCAGCGGGGCGACCAGCGGGTCCCAGGTCCGGCGCGACTCGGTGAGCCCGTGCAGCAGGACGATGCTCGGACCCGACCCCACCACCTCGTAGGCGATCGAGGTGCCGTTCGGCGTCGTGGTGGTCGGCATGGCCGGGACCGTAGCGGTCGGAGCGGTCGCCGGGCCGGGGACCGACCACGGTCGCACCGCCGTGGGGGAGGGGGCAGTACCGTCCTCGTCGGCGTGCACCTCAAGTCCCTCACCCTCAAGGGCTTCAAGTCCTTCGCCGACGCCACCACGCTCGACCTCGAACCTGGGATCACCGTGGTCGTCGGCCCGAACGGCTCCGGCAAGTCGAACATCGTCGACGCCGTGGCCTGGGTGCTCGGCGCCCAAGGGCCCCGCACGGTCCGCAGCTCGAAGATGGACGACGTCATCTTCGCCGGCACCGAGAAGCGCGGCGCCCTCGGTCGGGCCGAGGTGAGCCTCACCATCGACAACAGCGACGGCCAGCTCCCGATCGAGTTCTCCGAGCTCACCGTCAGCCGGATCCTGTTTCGCAACGGCGACAGCGAGTACGCCATCAACGGCGTCTCGTGCCGGCTGCTCGACGTGCAGGACCTGCTCTCCGACACGGGCGTCGGCCGCCAGCAGCACGTCATCGTGAGCCAGGGCCAGCTCGACGGGATCCTCAACGCCCGCCCCGAGGATCGCCGGGCCGTGATCGAGGAGGCGGCTGGCGTCTTGAAGTTCCGCCGCCGGAAAGAGCGGGCCGAACGCCGGCTCGAGGCGACCGAGGCCAACCTCCTGCGCCTCTCCGATCTCCTCCGAGAGCTGCGTCGCCAGCTCCGGCCCCTCGAACGCCAGGCCGACGCAGCACGACGCCACGGCGACCTCGTCGCCGAGCTCGCCGCCGTGCGCCTCTTCCTCGCCGGGCGCGAGCTCGCCTCGCTGCGGACCCGCCTCGCTGCTGGTGCAGAGCGACGCGCCGGGCTCGTCGCCGAGGACGCTGCGCTGAAGGGCGAGCTCGCCGGTCTCGACGCCGCCGTCATGGCGACCGAGGCGGCGCTGTCGGCCATGGGCGCCGAGGACCTCGGCGACTCGCTTGTCCGCGTCGAGCGTGCCTCGGCGCAGGCCCGTGGCTTGGCCGCCGTGCTCACCGAGCGCCACCGTGGTCTCGAGCGAGACCTCGCCGTCGCCATCGACCGGGAGGTCGTCGCGACCCTGGAGGCCGAGGCTGCCCGCCTGCGGGCAGAGCTCGACGAGGCGGAGGCCGCAGCCGAGCGCCTGGTGCCCGACGCCGAGCGCGTCGAGGAGGTCGAGGCCGAGCTCGAGGTCGAGCGAGCTCGCTTCACCGAGCAGTGGGGTGACGAGGCACCGGCCTCGAGCGGTCGGGCAGCAGAGGTGCGGGGCGAGCTCGCCGCCCTTCGCAGCGCCGCCGAGCGTGCGGGAAGTGAGGCTGGGCGAGCGCGCGCACGGCTCGCGTCGCTCGAGGCCCGCATCGAGCGCCTCGACGCCGAGGCCGACAGGCTTCGCGCTGCGCTGGACGACGCCGAGGGGGCGGTCGGCGGTTTGGGTGAAGCCAGGGAGCTGGCCGCTTCGGGGCGCGCCGCCGCAGAAGCGCGCCTCGAGTCCGCCGATGCGACCCGACGGGCTGCCGACGCCGCTCGCCACACCTGGGCGGCGCGCGCCGAGGCGCTCGGCCAGGCGCTCGACCAGGCGCGTGCTCGCGCCGGCGCCGAGCGGCTCCGGGACGTCGACGGGGTGGTCGGGACGCTGCTCGACCTGGTGGAGATCGACGAGGGCTGGGAGCCCGCCGTCGAGGCCGCCCTCGACCAGGCGATCGCTGCCGTCGTGGTGCGCGGCGGCGCAGCGGGTGCTCGGCGGGCGCTCGAGGTGCTGCACGAGGCCGGCGCCGGCGCCGTCCTGCCGCTCGGTGTCTCGCGTGCCCGCAGTGCTGCGACGACGGATCCGGCGGTCGGTGAGGCCGTCCGCTCCCACGTCCGCTCGCGCGATCCCGAGGTCGATGCTGCGCTCGACGCCGTGCTCGCAGGGGTGGTGTGCGTCGATTCGGGCGACGACGGCGCGCCGTGGCAGGTCGCCCTCGACGTCGCGATGGCACACCCCGACGCGGTCGTCGTCACCCGGACCGGCGACCGCTTCGCCGCAGGCGGCTGGCGCATCGGAGCTGCCGGCGCCGGCGCGACCGGTGCTGCGCTCGACGAGGCCGAGGCCAGGGCAGCAGAGGCGGCATCGTCGGCGTCAGCCGCAGAGGAAGCAGCCGCTGACGCCCGGCGCACCCTCACCGAGGCCCGAGCCGCCGAGCTCGAGTCGGCCCGGCGACACGACAGCAACGACGCGTCGCGCCGCAGCGCAGCCGACGGCCTCGCCAGGATCGAGGTCGAGCGGGCTGACGCCGTGCTCGAGGCCGACTCGCTCCGCACCGACGTCGAGTCGCTCGTCGCCCAGGCGACGGAGGAGCAGGGCCGGCTCTTCGAGCTCGATGCCGAGCTGCCCGCGCTGGAAGCCGAGGAGGTCGCGGCCGGGCAGCGGGCCCGGCAGATGGCCGACGACCGAGGTCGCCTCGAGGAGCGCGTGGCCGCGGTCCGGGCGCTGCGAAGCGACCTCGAGGTCCGGGCGAGCGGCCTCGACGAGCGGCGCACCTACGTGCGGGCCCGTCTCGACGAGGTCGACGAGCGGCTCTCACGCAACGTCGCCGAGCGTGCAGATGCGGAGGTCCGTCGCCTGGAGCTGCAGCGCCGCCTCGGGGCGGTGCGGGCGCTGGGCGAGGTCGTCGACGGCCACCGCACCTGGCTCGACGCCGTGCTCGGCGAGCTCCGTGAGCGACGCCAGGCGCAGAGCGAGGCGGTCCGAGCCGAGGCCGCCCGGCTCGACGGGATGCGCAAGCAGCGCAGCGACGCCGAGCGGCGCCTCGGGGAGCTCCGGGAGCGCTCGCAGCGCGCCGAGCTCGAAGCGCAGGAGCTGCAGCTGCGGGTCGAGGCCTCCGTCGAGTCGATCCGCCGCGAGCTCGACAGCGAGCCGGATGCTGCCCTCGTAGCCGAGTGCCCGGTGCTGCCCGAAGGTGTGAGCCCTGCTGCCCACCTGCGCGACCTCGAGCGTGAGCTGCGGCTCATGGGTCCGATCAACCCGCTCGCGCTCGAGGAGCACGATGCCGTCAAGGAGCGCCACGGCTTCGTCGAGTCACAGCTCGAGGACGTCAAGTCGGGGCGCCGGGAGCTGGCACGGGTCATCAGGGCGGTCGACGCCGAGATCGTCGAGACGTTCACCTCTGCGTTCGCGGATGTGAGCGGGCACTTCACCGACCTGTTCGAGACGCTGTTCCCCGGTGGGCAGGGGCGCCTCCGCCTCACCGACCCCGACCACCCGCTCGAGACGGGCATCGAGATCGAGGCGCGCCCGTCGGGCAAGAACGTGCGGAAGCTCTCGCTCCTGTCGGGAGGCGAGCGGTCGCTCACCGCGCTCGCCTACCTGTTCGCCGTGTTCCGCAGCCGCCCGTCGCCCTTCTACCTGATGGACGAGGTCGAGGCCGCGCTCGACGACGTGAACCTCCGGCGCTTCCTCGACCTCGTCGAGCAGTTCCGCCAGGAGGCGCAGCTGCTGATCGTGAGCCACCAGAAGCGCACGATGGAGGTCGCCGACGTCCTCTACGGCGTGACCATGCAGCCCGGCGGGTCGTCGAAGGTCGTCAGCGAGCGGATCGCCACCACCACCTGAGCCGAGCTCGACGGCCTGATCGGCGCTCAGGTGGCCGTGGGTAGGCTGCGGCGACCATGGAGATCGTCATCCTGCTGGTCGTGCTCGCCGCCGTCCTCCTCGGCGGGACCGCCGCCTTCGTGTCCTCGCGGCGGGGCCAGGACCGGGGCGGCCACCTCGAGCCGCCGCCCGATCGTCCGGTGATCCCGCGGGGCAAGGGCCGGCCCTCCCCGCAGGCCACCGACGACGCGCCGAGCGCGAGCTCCGGCGTCGGGACCCTGCTCCCGCCGGGTGAGGCCCCCGGCCTCGAGTCCGACCCCGACGTCCTCGTCCCCGAGCCCGACGACGCCACGATCGCCGAGATCGAAGAGGCGCTTGCCGAGGCCGAGTCGACCATCATCGAGGAGGCGGTCAAGCCCCGCTTCCGCGACCGGCTCACGAAGACGCGGGGGCTGTTCTCCGGCTACTTCGGCTCGATCCTCGCCCGATCGTCGATCGACGCCGAGACCTGGGACGACCTCGAAGAGGCGCTCCTGCGGGCCGACGTCGGCATCGGGCTCACGACCTCGGTGCTCGACGACCTCCGCGCCGAGGTGAAGGCCAAGGGCATCACCCAGCCCGACGCGCTGCTCGAGCAGCTGAAGGGCGACCTCAAGGTCCGCCTCCACGTCGCAGACCGCGGCCTCACCCACAAGGCGGGGGCGACCAACGTGTGGCTCTTCGTGGGCGTCAACGGCGTCGGCAAGACGACCACGATCGGCAAGCTGGCCAAGGTCCAGAGCGCGGAGGGGCGCCAGGTC
>JBBSLC010000141.1:0-7280 GCA_038255685.1 Acidimicrobiales bacterium
CCGCGCCGGCTACCTGCCCGAAGCGTTCGCTGCGTACGACGCGCTGAGCGTCGGGGGCTACCTGCGGTTCTGCTGTCGCATGCGACGCCTCGCCTCCGGCGCGGTCGAGGGTGCCATGGCAGCAGCGGGCGTCGCCGACCTGGAGCGGCGCCCCGTCGGGCGGTTGAGCCGCGGCCAGCGCCAGCGTGTCGGACTGGCCCAAGCGGTGCTCGGTGATCCGCCTGCCCTCGTGCTCGACGAGCCGACTGCCGGGCTGGACCCTGCGCAGGTCGTCGAAGCGCGACGTCTCGTCGCTGCTGCGGCTGCGGGCGGCACGGCGGTCCTGGTCAGCACCCACCTGCTGGCCGAGGCGGCGGCGATGTGCGACCGCGTCGTGGTGGTCGCCGGTGGCAGGGTGCTCGCCGTGGAGCGTCCAGGGGACGCTGCTGCGCTCGAGGCGAGGTACCTCGCGCTCGTGCTCGGTGCCGGCGAGGTCGTCGCACCGTGACCGGGGCCGTGGCTCGCAAGGACCTCGCCGTGCTCTGGGCATCGCCGATCCCCTACGTCGCCGGCGCTGCGCTGCACGCCGTCCTCGGCATCCTCATGGTCGACCAGCTCCAGGCTCGGACGCAGGCGGTCGTCCAGCCGCTGTTCCCGATCGCCGGGCTGCTGCTCGTCCTGCTCGTGCCGTTGCTGACGATGCGCTCCTTCGCCGAGGAGGAGAGGACGGGCACCTTCGACCTCCTGGTCGTGTCGTCGGTCGGAGCAGGACCGCTCGCGGTGGGGAAGTGGTTGGCGTGCTGGCTCACGGCCGTGGTGCTCATCGCACCGGCCGGCTTGCTCGCCGGGCTCGTCGCGCTGTGGGGCCGGCCCGACCTCGGTCCGATCGTGACCGGGTTCGTCGGGCTCGTGCTCCTCGCAGGAGCCGTCGCCGGCCTCGGTGTCCTCGCCTCGTCGCTGACGTCGAACCAGGCGGTTGCCGCAACCGCAGCAGCGTTCGCAGCACTGGCCCTGTGGTTCAGCGGCGGTCTGGGGAGCGGGGCGGGCACCTTGGCGTCGATCTCGCTCAGCGAGCGGCTCCGCCTCTTCGCCTCCGGTGCGTTCGCGGTCGCCGATGTCGCGTTCTTCGTCGCTCTTGCGACCGGGGCCATCGTGCTCGCCGCCGCTGCAGTCGACCTCCGGCGCGCGCGGTGACCCGCACGATCGGGCGCACGGTCGCCGCGCTGGCGCTGCTCGCCGTGGTGACCATCGCCGCGAGCCAGGTGGGTGGCGTCTTCGACCTGACCGCCGAGCGGTCGAACAGCCTCACCGCTCAGACCGAGGTGATCGCCGGACAGCTCGAGGGTGAGGTGCGGATCACCGCCGCCATCGCACGCGACGACCCAGGTCGCATCGACGCCGTGACCCGGCTCCAGCGCTACGAGCGTCTCGATGGGCGCATCAGGACCGAGGTGATCGACCCCGCTGACGCACCTGGTCAGGTCGCCCGGCTCGGGATCGATCCGGTCTTCGGCGGCGTGGCGATCACCGAGGGCGGCGACGTCGAGGTCGTGGCCAGCGCCTCGGAGCAGGACCTCACCGCCGGCCTGGCTCGACTGCTCCGTGACGACGAGGTGACGGTGTGCCTCTCGACCGGCCACGGTGAGCGCAGCCCCGGCGCAGGCACCGACTCGGTCGGGGATCTGGCGTTGTCGCTGGAGGCTGCGGGGTACCGAGTCGACCAGCTCGACCTGCTCGCCGCCGCCGACATCGATCTCCAGCTCGAGGAGCGCTGCGCCGTGGTGGTCGTCGCCGACCCTTCGGCTCCCTTCGGCGAGGACGCCGATGCTGCGCTCTCCTCGTGGCTGGCCGTCGATGGCAGGCTGCTCCTCCTCGCCGACCCAGCGAGCGACGTCGACCACGAGCGCCTGCTCGGGCCCTTCGGCCTCGCACTCGCCCGGGGCATCGTCTTCGAGGGGGACCCCGAGGCGGTCATCGGCGGCGACGTGACCGCACCCGTGATCCGCTCGTACGGCTCCGGCCACCCGATCGTGCGCCGGCTGGCGCCGACCTTCCTCCCCGGCGTGCAGGGTGTGCTCGTCGACGAGGAGGCAGCGACCGATGGCCTCACCCACAGCGTCCTGGCCGAGACCTCGGTGGCGTCGTACCTGGAGACGGAGCCGGTCGAGGCTTCGTTCGACCCCACCGAGGACCTCGGTGGCCCGGTGGTCGTGGCGGTCGCTGCGGACCGCTCGAGCGTCGGGGGCGGAGCCATCACCCGGAGCCGTGTGGTGGTCGTCGGCGACGTCGACCTGGCGAGCAACACCTTCGTCGGTGAGGCTGCGAACCGAGAGCTGCTCCGACGAGCGGTCGCCTGGCTCGCCGACGACGACGGGGTGGCGGCGATCTCCGCCAACGTGGCCGTCGACCGGCCGCTCCGGCTCACCGACGCCAGGGTCACCTACGCCCGCTTGCTCGCCGCAGTCGGCGTGCCCGCCCTGTTCCTGCTCGGGGGCGGGCTCGTCTGGGCGATCAGGCGCACCCGGTGACCCGGGACGGATCCCGTACCCTCAGCCCGTGCGTGTGAGCGAGGAGACGTCGGGACAGCGCCGGTCACGGCTCGCCCTCGCTGCGGTGATGTTCGGCGCTGGGGTCTTGCACTTCGTCATCCCCGACACCTACGCCCGGATCGTCCCGCGCCAGCTCGGGGACGCTCGCACGATCGTCTACGTGAGCGGGGTCGTCGAGGGGCTCTGCGGCATCCTCCTCGCCAACCGCCGGACGAGCCGGCTCGGTGGTTGGTGCACGGCGATCGTGCTCGTCGCGGTGTTCCCGGCGAACATCAAGATGGCGCTCGACGCTGGCACCGGAGGCGGCGACGGTGCGCTCGCCTCGCCGCTCGTCGCCTGGTGGCGGCTCCCGCTGCAGCTCCCGCTCGTCATCTGGGCCGTGCGCTGCGCCCGGCGGTGAGCGGGCGCCGCTACGTGAAGTGCTTGAGCAGGGCGCCGATCTCGTCGCCCGGACCGCTCGGGATGGTGTAGCCCTCGGGGTCGCGGATCTCGTCGAAGTGGTCCCGCACGTCCTCGACGCTGAGCGCAGCGTTGAAGTAGCCCTCCGTGAGCCCGACGAAGAAGCGGGCGATGCGGCCGCCGGCAGCGGTGTAGATCTCGCCGGAGACAGGGCAGTCCTCGTGGACGAGCCAGGCGACGATCGGTGACACGAGCTTCGGGTCGAGCTTCTCCGCAAAGGCGCCGAGCAGCTCTTCGGTCATGCGGGTGCGGGCGATCGGAGCGAGGGCGTTGACCTTGATGTTGTACTTCGCGCCCTCGGCCGCCAGCACCCTGGTGAGGCCGACGAGGCCCATCTTGGCGGCGCCGTAGTTCGCCTGGCCGAAGTTGCCGAGGATCCCTGAGTTGGACGAGGTGTTGACCACCCGGCCGTACGCCTGCTCGCGCATCTTGATCCAGGCGGGTCGGGTCACGTTGAACGCGCCGCGGAGGTGCACGTCGATGACGGGGTCGACGAGGTCGGGGCCTTGGTTGTGGAACGACTTGTCCCGCAGGATGCCGGCGTTGTTCACGAGGATGTCCACCCGACCGAAGGCGTCGATGGCCGTCTGCACGATGGCCTCGCCACCCTCGGGTGTGGCGACGCTGTTGGTGTCGGGGACGGCGACGCCGCCGAGCGACTCGATCTCCTTGGCCGTGGCCTCAGCCGGGCCGGCATCGCCGCCCTCGCCGCTCACCGAGCCACCGAGGTCGTTCACGACGATCTGGGCACCTCGCGAGGCGAGGAGCAGCGCGTGCTCGCGCCCGAGCCCGCCGCCGGAACCGGTGATGATCGCAACCTTGCCGTCGTACCCGAGATCTGCCATGGCCGGACGATACGCGCCTGCTCGACGGCAGCACCAAACAAGGGACCTATCGTCCGTTCATGGACTTCGAGCTGCCGCCCGCTGACGATCCCCGCCGCCTGGCGATCCGGACGTGGCTGGCGGAGCACCCCTCCCCGTCGGGGCGGGAGCTGGCGGAAGCGGGCTACGTCGCTCCGCACTGGCCGGAGCCCTGGGGCCTCGGTGCCGATCCCGTCCACCAGCTGGTCATCGACGAAGAGCTCCGGGCATCGGGTGTCCGCCGCCCGTCGAACCCGATCGGGATCGGCTGGGCCGGGCCGACGATCGTGCACGCCGGCACCGAGGCCCAGCAGCAGCGCTACCTGCCCGGCCTGCTGTCGGGTGAGGGGATCTGGTGCCAGCTCTTCAGTGAGCCCGGCGCAGGGTCGGACCTCGCCGGGCTCGCGACGCGCGCCGAGCGCGACGGCGACACCTGGGTGGTGCGCGGCCAGAAGGTCTGGACGTCGCTTGCCCACAACGCGCGCTACGGCATCCTCATCGCCCGCACCGACCCCGACGTGGCGAAGCACAAGGGCATCTCCTACTTCGTGTGCCCGATGGACACGCCCGGCATCGAGATCCGCCCCATCATCGAGATGACGGGCGGCCACACGTTCAACGAGGTGTTCCTCGACGACGTCCGCCTGCCTGCCGACGCGCTGATCGGCGAGGCCCACGAGGGGTGGACGCTCGCCAAGGTGACGCTGTCGAACGAGCGGGTGTCGCTGTCGTCGGGCGGCGCGCTGTGGGGCAACGGGCCGGCAGCCTCGGATCTCCTCGACGAGGTGCGGGCAGCGGGCGGGACGAGCGACCCGCTCCTCCGCCAACGGCTCGCCTCGCTGTGGATCGAGGCAGAGATCTTGCGCCTCATCCGGCTGCGCACCGTCAGCGCGCTGGTGCGGGGCGAGTCACCGGGGCCAGAGGCGTCGATCCGCAAGATGCTCGCCGACGAGCACGGCCAGACGATCATGGGGCTGGCCAAGGACCTCGCCGGCTCCGACGGGATGCTCGCCACTGCCGGTCCCCTCGGTCGGCAGGACCGTCACGGCTGGTCCTACGGCTTCCTCTTCGCCCCCGCCCTCACCGTCGGCGGCGGCACGAGCGAGGTGCAGCGCAACATCGTCGCCGAGCGGGTCCTCGGCCTCCCCCACGACGTCGATGTCGAAGCAGGCCGCTCCTTCGCAGAGGCGCGCGCCTCGGCCTGAGGATCGGCCCGGGTCAGGCTGTCGCCGGCGACGAGCGGGACGCGTCGGCGAAGGCGCTGACGACGTCGGCGCGCCAGCGCCGCAGCTCGGGGTAGTGCACGGCGTCGGTCTTGCCCAGACGGACCACCGCCAGGTCGAGGCCGGGGACGACGAGGGTGGACTGCCCCTCGTAGCCGTTGGCCCAGAACGAGCCGTGCTCGTCACCGACGACCCACCACTGGGCGCCGTACCCGTTGCCGGATGTGGCGTCGGTCGAGCGCTGGCGGCGGGCGTGGTCGACCCAGCCCTCAGGTAGCAGCCGCGCCTCGTCCCACACCCCGTCGCGCAGGTACAGCAGCCCGAAGCGGGCGAAGTCGCGAGCCGTCGCGTACAGGTACGACGACGCGATCCAGGTGCCGGCATCGTCGAAGGTGACCCGTGCCCCGCCGATGCCGAGCGGGTCGAGCAACCGCTCCCTCAGGAACCGCTCGTAGGGCCCGCCGGGCCCGACGGTGCGAGCGACGATCCCCGAGATGATGTTCGTCGTCCCGCTCGAGTAGTTGAAGCGCGCACCCGGTGCCGCTGCCAGGGGCCGTTCGGCGGCGAACGCCGCGGTGTCGGCGATGCCGCTGCCGAAGAGCATCTCGATGACGTCCGAGGCCCTGGCATCGACGTACTCCTCGGCGAAGTCGAGCCCGTCCCGCATCGCAAGGAGCTGCTCGAGGGTGATCGCTGCTCGAGGCTCACCCGGGGACCGCCACTGGGGCACGTCTGCCCGGGCCTCCGGGTCGAGGCGTCCCTCGGCGACGAGCATGCCGACGAGCGCGTGCAGGAAGGACTTCGCCATCGACCACGAGAGCAGCGGCGTGTCGGGACCGACCACGTCGTCGGGGCGGTCCCAGTGCTCGATGGCGCCGCCGTAGCGCTCGGCCACCAGCCGCCCACGGTGAACGACCACGACGGCGTAGGTCTGCGCGAGGGCGCCGTCGGGGTTGAAGGCAGCGTCGAGCAGCGGTGCCAGATCGACGCCTTCGGGCACCTCGCCGGTCGGCCACGCCACGGTCGGCCACGGCACGCCGGCCGGCTGCGATGGGAGCGGGACGAGCGGCTCGGGCATGCCGGAGCGTATGTCGAGGTGCGGTGATCGCATGTCGTTCTGTGCGGGTCCTCTGGTGTCAGGGCCGGAAGGACCCGCACAGAACGATGGGTGTCACCACGCGCTGGCGAGCAGCTCGGCGAAGAGCGCCTCGGGGTCGCAGGGGAACGCCTTGCGGTCGAACCACTCGCACATGCGCAGGACGTCGCGGTGGAGCAGGTCGAAGCCGTGGGGGTTGAGCAGCAGGTCGGTGGCCTGGGGGAGGTCGATGATCGACAGCCGGCCCTCCCACCACAGCACGTTGTACGGCGACAGGTCGCCGTGCACGATCGACGACCCGACGAGGATGGCGAGGTTCTCGGCGAGCTGCTCGAACGCCGACGCCAGCTCGACGGGGGAGAGCCGGGCGCTCACCAGCCTCGGCGCCGCCTGCGTCGCGTCGCCGATGAGCTCCATGAGCATGCCGTCGTCGTAGAGCTGCACGGGGTACGGCACGGACGCCCCGGCGTCCCACAGCGTCCGCATGGTGTCGAGCTCGTGGCCGACCCAGCGGTCGCCGAGCAGCTTCTTGCCGTGGTCGGTCATCTTGGCCACGGCCCGCTTGTCCCGGCTTCGCCGGAAGCGCTTGCCCTCGTGGTACACGGTGTCGTCGACGAAGGTCCGAGCCTTGGTGAAGCCCTTCGCCTCGAGCTCGCCCCGGCTGGCGGTCAGGGGCCGGTAGCGCTTGTGGGCCAGCAGACAGGTGCGATCGTCGTCCAACGAGCGTCGCTCGATGACGAAGACCTCGGCCTCCTTGCCGGTCTTGAGCGAGCCGAGGACCTCGTCCTCGATGTCGCCGGTGGGGAGCCAGTCGGGCGCCGGACGCAAGCCCGGCTCGGGCGTGAAGTGGGTCAACGGAGGATCTCCTGTGCGAGGGCAGCGGGACGTGGAGGTCCGCCGGGCTCGCGCAGGCGCTGCGATCAGCGAGGGATCAAGCAGCGGGGAGCCGGGCGGGCGCGTGGGAGACCGGGACGGTCATGCGACACCTCCTCTGGCTCGGGACCCGCCAGGCACGGGTGCTCTGAGCAGCATGCTCCGGACCGGGCCGCTGTCCAAGCGATTTCCGTGCCGGACGACCGACCGGTGTGCGTGATGATGTCGGACGTGGCCA
>JBBSLC010000142.1:0-7266 GCA_038255685.1 Acidimicrobiales bacterium
CGCCCCAGGGCACCGTGCTGATGCTCGACGACCCCAAGGCCATCGAGAAGAAGTTCAAGCGGGCGGTCACCGACAACGACGCCGAGGTCCGCTTCGACCAGGCCACCAAGCCGGGCGTGTCGAACCTGCTCGGGATCCTGGCGGCGGCGAGCAACGAGAGCAGGTTGCTGACACCGGGCTTCTGGACGGGATCGAAGCGGACCTCGGTCTCGGTGTCGGTGACGGCCCGCTTGATCTTCTTGGCGACGGCGGCGTGGTCCTCGAGCACGAGCACCTTCCCCTGGGCGGAGCTGCGCGACTTCGACATCTTCGTCGTCGGGTCCTGCAGGTCCATGATCCTCGCGCCCACGGTGGGGATCGCAGCTGCAGGGACGGTGAAGGTGGGGCCGAAGCGGGCGTTGAAGCGCTCGGCGACGTCCCGGGTCAGCTCGAGGTGCTGGCGCTGGTCGTCACCGACGGGCACCCGGTCGGTGTCGTAGAGGAGGATGTCGGAGGCCATCAGCACCGGGTACGTGAACAGCCCGACGCGAGCCGCTCCTTCGCCGCCCGAGGCGGTCTTGTCCTTGAACTGGGTCATGCGCCGCAGCTCGCCGACCGACGCCGTGCACTCGAGCAGCCACGACAGCTGGGTGTGGGCGGGGACGTGGCTCTGCACGAACAGCGTGCACACGTCGGGGTCGAGGCCGACGGCGAGGAGAAGCGTCGCCATCTGCAGGGTCCGGTCCCGCAGGGCCTCCGGATCCTGGTCGACGGTGACGGCGTGGAGGTCGACGACGCAGTAGAGGCTCTCGTGGTCGTGCTGGTCGGTGACGTAGTGGCGCATGGCGCCCACGTAGTTGCCCAGGTGGGTCTCGCCCGTCGGCTGGATGCCGGAGAACACGCGGGTCATGGACCGATCGTAGGTTGGCGCCGGGGGTGGTCGATCCGTCGGACGAGGTGAATTACACTCGTGTGATGCCCTACGAGGTGAGCACGCCGGTGTTCGAGGGCCCCTTCGATCTCCTGCTCCACCTGATCATGCGCGAGCAGGTCGACCTCTACGAGGTCTCGCTCTCCACGATCGTCGACGCCTACCTCGTCGAGCTCGACCGTCTCGTCGCCGCAGCTGAGGGCACCGACGAGCGCCTCGACCTCGACGTCGCCACCGAGTTCCTCCTCATCGCCGCGACGTTGATCGAGCTCAAGGCGCGTCGGCTGCTGCCCGGGGTGCACGACGCCGACCTCGACGACGAGCTCGGCCTCTGGGAGGAGCGGGACCTCCTCCTCTCCAAGCTCCTCGAGTGCAAGACCTTCAAGGACGCAGCAAGGGCGCTCTCGCAGCTGAGCGAGGAGGCGAGCCGCTCGTTCCCCCGGACCGCTGGCCTCGAAGACCCCTTCTTGGACCTCGCCCCTGACCTCCTCGCCGGGGTCACCGCCACCCGGCTGCGGGACGCCTTCCTCCGTGCTGTCGCCCCCAAGCCGGTCCCCACGGTCGACATCAGCCACCTCCACGTCTCTGCCGCCAGCGTGGGCGACGCGATGGAGGAGCTGCTCGACGAGCTGCCTCGGGTCGGTCGGATCTCGTTCCGCAGGCTGACGAGCGGGCTCGTGGAGCGCCTCGAGGTCGTGGTCCGCTTCCTCGCGCTGCTCGAGCTGTTCAAGCAGGGCCTCGTCGACCTCGACCAGGCCGGCTCCTTCGCTGAGCTGCAGGTCGTGTGGGTCGGTGAGGACGCCGAGCGTCGCGACCTGGCGCAGCTCGCCATGGCTGGCGTCGACGCCTACGACGGCTGAGTCGTGGCCGACGACGCCGAGGCGCGCCGCGCCATCGAGGCCATCTTGATGGTGGCCGATCAGCCGATCGAGGCGCAGCTGCTCGGTGAGCTGCTCGAGCTGGCACCGCAGCGCATCGAGGACCTCTGCACCGAGCTCGCCTCCGAGTACGACGTGACGGGGCGCGGCTTCATCCTCGCCAAGGTCGCCGGCGGCTACCGCTACCAGTCGGCGCCTGATCTCGCTGGCCATGTCGAGCGCTTCGTGCTCGAGGGCCAGTCGGCGCGGCTCTCGGCTGCGGCGCTCGAGACCCTGGCCATCGTCGCCTACAAGCAGCCGTTGTCGCGCGGTCAGATCGCCGCCATCCGTGGCGTCAACGTCGACGGCGTGCTGCGCACCCTCCAGCAACGGGGCTTCGTGACCGAGGTCGGGCGCGACACGGGTCCCGGCCAGGCAGCGATGTTCGGCACGACCTCGCTGTTCCTCGAGCGCCTCGGCCTCGCCGGCCTCGGCGACCTGCCACCCCTCGGGGACTTCGTCCCTGGCCCCGAGGTGGTCGAAGCGCTCGAGCAGGGCCTGCGTCCGAGCGGCCTCGATGACCTCGGCGACGATGAGCCAGCCGACGGTGGCTCGCCTGACGCCGGCCTGCTCGACGGTGGCCCGTGAGCTTGCCCCCCCTCGACGGACCCGACGAGGAGCACGAGGAGCACGACGGCGAGCGCCTGCAGAAGGTCCTGTCGAGGGCCGGCTTCGGGAGCCGTCGGGTGTGCGAGGACATCATCGCCGAGGGTCGGGTGACCGTGAACGGCACCGTGGCGCCGCTCGGGCGCAGGGTCGACGTCGAGGTGGACCGCGTCGAGGTCGACGGTGCCCGGATCGCCGTGCAGGACGGTCTCGTCCACTACCTGCTGAACAAGCCGCGAGGCGTGGTCTCGACCGCGAGCGATCCCGAGGGACGCCCCACGGTCGTCGGCCTCGTCCCCGCTGAGCCTCGCGTCTACCCGGTCGGTCGGCTCGACACCGACACCGAGGGCCTCCTCCTGCTGACCAACGACGGCGACCTCACCCATCGCCTGACCCACCCGAGCTTCGGTGTCGAGAAGGAGTACCTCGCCGAGGTCGCCGGCACGCCGTCCCGAGCTGCGTTGCGGATGCTGCGCGAGGGCGTCGAGCTCGAGGACGGCGTCACCGCGCCAGCCAAGGTCGCGCTCGGACACCCCAACCTGTTGCGCATCACCATCCACGAAGGCCGCAACCGCCAGATCCGTCGCATGTGCGAAGCGGTCGGCCATCCGGTGCTCCGCCTCGTGCGCACCCGGATCGCCACGTTGACCGACCGTCGGCTCGGTCCGGGGGCGTGGCGTCCCCTGACCCAGGGCGAGCTGCGAGCACTCGAGCGGGCGGCCGCCGTGGCCACCCCCAGGCCCACGTAGGCTCGTCCACCGTGCCAGGAGCAGTCCGTGCCCTGCGGGGCGCCACCACCGTCGACGATGACACCACCGAGCAGCTCTCGTCGCGGACGGTCGCCCTCCTCGAGGAGATGCTCGAGCGCAACGGTGTCGACCACGAGGAGATCATCAGCATCCTCTTCACCGCGACCGACGATCTCCACGCTGCGTTCCCTGCGGCTGCAGCGCGCACGATCGGCCTCGGCGACGTCCCCCTGATCTGCGCTCGTGAGCTCGACATCGCAGGTGCGACCCCTCGTTGCGTCCGGGTGATGATGCACCTGTGGACCGAGCGGACCCGGGCCGAGCTGCGCCACGTGTACCTCGAGGGGGCCAAGGGCCTCCGCGATGACCTCCCCTGAAGGAGCCGGGTCCGGCCGCCGGGCCGTCGTGGTCGGGACCGGGCTCATCGGCGGGTCGATCGGGCTGGCGCTGCGGGCACAGGGCTGGCACGTCTCGGGTCGGGACCACGAGCCGAGCCGCGCGCGCGCAGCGCTCGAGCGGGGTGCGATCGACGTCGTGGGGGACGACCCGGACGCCGAGCTGACCTTCGTCGCCACGCCCGTCGGTGCCGTCGCCGGCGCTGCTTGGGAGGCCCTGGCCGAGGGCGGCGTGGTGACCGACGTGGGGAGCGTCAAGGCCCCCGTCGTCGCCGCCATCGGCGACTCACGCTTCGTCGGTGGCCACCCGATGGCCGGGAGCGAGCAGGAGGGGGTGGCCGGCGCCGATGCCGCCCTGTTCTCGGGTGCGGTCTGGGTGCTCACCCCCGTGCCCGGCACCGACCCGGCCGCGCACTCGCTCGTCCGCTCCGTGGTGTCCTCCTTCGGTGCGGAGGTCGTCGAGCTCGCACCCGAGCGCCACGACGCCCTCGTGGCCGTGGTGTCCCACGTCCCGCACCTCGCCGCGGCGACCCTCATGGGCCTCGCCGCCGAGCGAGCGGAGGACCACAGCGCCCTGCTCCGCCTCGCGGCGGGGGGCTTCCGTGACATGACCCGGATCGCAGCGGGCCACCCCGGGATCTGGCCCGACATCTGCACCGACAACCGCGACGCCATCGTCGAGGTGCTCACCCGGCTCGAGGCATCCCTCGCCGCCGTTCGCGAGCAGGTCGCGGCCGGTGACCGGGCGGGGCTCCTCGCCGGCCTCGAGCGGGCACGGGCAGCGCGCTTGAACCTCCCGAGCGGGGCCAGCTCCGCAGGCGCCCTCGCCGAGGTCCGCATCCCGGTTCCCGACCGACCCGGTGTGCTCGCCGAGATCACGACGCTCGCCACCGAGCTCGGCGTCAACATCTACGACGTGGAGATCGCCCACTCGAGCGAGGGTGACGCCGGTGTGGTGATCGTGGTCGTCGAGGCGGCCCTGGTCGAACGGCTCTCGGAGGGCGTGGGCGCACGTGGCTACAAGCCCTCGGCCCGGAGCCTCGGGTGACGTCCCCGACGTGACCGAGGTGCTCGCCGTCGAACCGATCACCTCGCCGCTCGACATGACGGTGCGGGTGCCGGGATCGAAGAGCGTGACGAACCGGGCGCTCGTGGCTGCCGCGCTCGCTGACGGCGAGAGCCACCTGCGCGGTCTCCTGGTGGCGGACGACACCGAGGCCATGGTCACGGCGCTGCGCTCGCTCGACGTCGTGATCGACCTCGATGCGTCGTCGGGCGCAGCAGTGGTGCACGGCACGGCAGGTCGGCTGCCGGTGCGCCCGGTCGTCGTCGACGCCCGCCAGTCGGGGACGACAGCCCGGTTCCTCGCACCGCTGCTCGCGCTCGGGAGCGGTCCGTACCGCCTCGACGGGAGCGAGCAGCTGCGCGCTCGTCCGATGGGTCCGACGATCGACGCCCTGGTTGCGCTCGGCGTCCGCGTCGAGGCAGCCGGGGAGCCCGGGCGGTTGCCGATCTCCGTCATCGGGGGTGGGCTCACGGGTGGCGAGGTCGCGCTCGCCGGGGACACCTCGAGCCAGTTCCTGTCCGGGCTCTTGCTGGCGGGTCCCATGCTGCGTGACGGCCTCGTCGTCCGTCTCACCACCGAGGCCGTCTCGCGGCCCTACCTCGACCTCACCGTCGCCACCATGTCGGCCTTCGGCGCGGTGGTCGACCAACCCGACAGTGCGACGTTCGCCGTCGCTCCCGGCGGCTACCGGCCGACGGGGTACGAGATCGAGCCCGACGCCAGCGCCGCCTCCTACTTCTTCGCCGCCGCCGCGATCTGCGGAGGCCGGGTGCGCGTCGAGGGCCTCGGATCGGGCACCATCCAGGGCGACCTCGCGTTCGTCTCGGTGCTCGAGCGCATGGGTGCCCGTGTCGAGGTGGCAGATGGGTGGACGGAGGTGACCGGCACCGGTGTGCTCCACGGCGTCGACGTCGACATGAGCCAGATCTCCGACACCGCCCAGACGCTCGCTGCGGTCGCCGTCTTCGCCGAGGGTCCGACGCGTGCGACGGGCATCGGCTTCATCCGCCGCAAGGAGACCGATCGGATCGCCGCCGTGGTGACCGAGCTGGTGCGCTGTGGCGTGGATGCACGCGAAGACGTCGATGGCTTCACCATCCGACCGGGTGCCGGCCCCCACCCGGCTCGCGTGCGCACCTACGACGACCACCGGATGGCCATGAGCTTCGCCCTGCTCGGCTTGCGGATCCCCGGCATCGAGATCGAGGACCCGGGGTGCGTGGCCAAGACGTACCCCCGCTACTGGGCGGACCTCGCCCGCCTTGGTGCGGCTCCTCCTGACGCCGCCCGGTAGGTTGCCGGCCGTGAGGGTCATCGCCATCGACGGACCGGCTGGCTCCGGCAAGTCCACCATCGCACGTCACCTTGCGGCCGAGCTCGGGGTGGCCTACCTCGACACCGGCGCGATGTACCGAGCTGTGGCGTTCGCTGCCCTCAGGCGCGGCGTCGACCCCGGTGACGCGGCACCGATGGAGCGGCTCGTCCGCGACATCGAGCTCGAGGTCGGGCCCGAGGGCGTCTACGTCGACGGCGTCGACGCGACGATCGAGATCCGAGGCCCCGAGGTCACGCGAGCGGTGAGCGCCGTCGCCGCCAACCCGGAGGTCCGCCGTGAGCTCGTCCGCCGTCAGCGAGAGTGGGTCACCTCCCGCGGCGGGGCGGTCGTCGAGGGACGAGACATCGGCACGGTCGTCTTCCCCGACGCCGACCTGAAGGCGTACCTGACGGCGCGCCTCGATGTCCGGGCCGGTCGACGCCACCAGGAGGTGACGGACCTCGACTACGAGGCGGTGGTCGCCGACATGGCTCGTCGCGACACCGTCGACAGCGAGCGCAGCGCCGACCCGCTCCGACAGACCGACGACGCCGTGCTGATCGACACGAGCGACCGGACCATCGAGGAGATCGTCGCCGACCTGCTGGGGCGCCTGTGAGCGAGCAGAGCGAGCGTGGCCCGAGCGACCCGGCCGAAGGCCATGGAGCGGAACAGGTGAGCGAGCGTGGCCCGAGCGGCCCGACCGAGGCCACGCGCGAGGAGCTGCCGCTCCCCAAGCCCGCCGGTCCGCCGAGCTTCGGCCAGCTCGTGGCGTACCACGCCGTGCGAGGGACGCTGCTCGCCTTCGCTCGGCTCTTCTGGCGCCTCGACGTGCGGGGCCTGGAGCACGTCCCCAAGGAAGGCTCCTACATCGTTGCGCCGGTCCACCGGTCGAACGCCGACTTCGCGCTGGTCCTCGCCGTCAGCCGCCGCCGCATGCGCTACATGGGCAAGGCCGGCATCTGGAAGTACAAGGCGCTCTGGCCGGTCTTCGACGCCCTCGGCGGCTTCCCGGTGTCGCGGGGGAGCGCGGACCGCGCCGCGCTCAGGACGTGCATCGAGGTCATCAAGACCGGAGAGCCGCTCGTGCTGTTCCCCGAGGGCACACGCCAGTCAGGTCCGACGGTGGAGGAGCTCTTCGACGGCGTCGCCTACGTGGCGAGCAAGACGGGGGTGCCCATCCTCCCTGTCGGGATCGGTGGTTCCGAGCGGGCGCTGGCGAAGGGCAAGAAGCTGCCTCGCCCGACCAAGGTCACCGTGCTCATCGGGCCGGTCATGACGGTGGAGACCACCGCCGAGGGGAAGGTC
>JBBSLC010000143.1:0-7262 GCA_038255685.1 Acidimicrobiales bacterium
AGGAGCGCTACTACTCGGCGGTGATGGCGGCGACGGGCCTGCTCTACCTCGCCATCCTCACGGCGTTCGGCACGGACCTCGTCGCCCGAGCGGTGCTCGCTGGCTGACGCGTGCCTGACGCTCGGGTGGGCCGCCATCGGCGGCCTGGGTATGGTCGAGCGGCATGTGCGGATTCGCCGGAGAGCTGCGAACCGACGGGGCCCCTGCGGACATCGCTGCCGTGGCCCGGATGTCGGGGACGATGGACGATCGAGGCCCCGACGGGGCCGGGCTCTGGGCGCAGGGCCCCCTCGCCCTCGGCCATCGCCGGCTGAAGATCATCGACCTCTCCGAGCACGCCTCCCAGCCGATGGTCGACGCCGAGCTCGGCTTGGCGATCGCCTTCAACGGCTGCATCTACAACTACCCGCAGCTGCGTGCCGAGCTGCAGGCTGCCGGTCACCGCTTCTTCTCGACCGGCGACACCGAGGTGATCCTGAAGGCGTACGCCGAGTGGGGTGACGACTTCGTCGAGCGCCTCACCGGGATGTTCGCGTTCTGCATCCACGAGCGTGACTCCGGTCGGGTGGTCCTCGGTCGTGACCGTCTCGGCATCAAGCCCCTGTACCTGGCCGAGACGCCTGGTGCCCTGCGCTTCGCATCGACGCTCCCTGCGCTCGTCGCCGGCGGTGGCATCGACACGTCGATCGACCCGGTGGCGCTCCACCACTACCTGAGCTTCCACGCCGTCGTGCCCGCACCGCACACGATCCTGCAGGGCGTGCGCAAGCTGGGTCCTGCCACGGTGCTCACCATTGACGCCGACGGCACCCGGCGGGAGCGCACGTACTGGCAGCCGAGCTACGAGCGTCGCTCCGAGCACGCCGGCATGACGGCGACCGACTGGGAGGACGCCATCCTGTCGTCGCTGCGCACGGCGGTGGAGCGACGTCTCGTCTCCGACGTGCCCGTCGGCGTGCTGCTCTCCGGCGGCGTCGACTCGAGCCTCATCGTCGGGCTCCTCGCCGAGGCTGGCCAGCACGGGCTCAACACGTTCAGCATCGGCTTCGAGTCGGTCGGCGGGGTCGAGGGCGACGAGTTCAAGTACTCCGATGTGATCGCCGAGCACTTCGCCACGGATCACCACCAGATGCGCATCCCCACGTCGCGCATGCTCCCTGCGCTCGAAGGCGCCATCGCCGCCATGAGCGAACCGATGGTGAGCCACGACGCCGTCGCCTTCTACCTCTTGTCGCAGGAGGTCGCCCGCCACGTCAAGGTCGTGCAGTCGGGCCAGGGTGCCGACGAGGTGTTCGCCGGCTACCACTGGTACCCGCCCCTGCTCGACGTGGCAGATGGCGACGTCGAGGGCCGGGTCGCCACCTACGAGCGCGCCTTCTTCGACCGTCCCCACGATGCGATGTCCGAGCTCGTGGCCGCCGAGTGGCGGACAGAGGACGATGTCAGCCGTGCGCTCGTCGCCGCTCACCTCGGGCGCGCTGGTGCGGCGACCGCGGTCGACGCTGCGCTGCGCCTCGACACCGAGATCATGCTCGTGGACGACCCGGTGAAGCGGGTCGACAACATGACGATGGCGTGGGGCCTCGAGGCTCGTGTGCCGTTCCTCGACCACGACCTCGTCGAGCTCGCGGCGGCCTGCCCGCCCGAGCTGAAGCTGGCGCAGGGCGGCAAGGGCGTGCTCAAGGAGGCCGCTCGTCGAGTGATCCCCGCTGCGGTGATCGACAGGCCGAAGGGCTACTTCCCCGTGCCCGCGCTCACCCACCTGCAGGGCCCGTACCTCGAGCTCGTGTCCGAGGCGCTCCTCTCGCCCGAGGCGAAGCAGCGTGGTCTCTTCGAGGCGAAGGCGGTCGAGTCGTTGCTCGCCGACCCCAACGGTGGCCTCACCCCGTTGCGGGGGAACAAGCTGTGGCAGCTGGCGCTGTTGGAGATGTGGCTGCAGTCCCACGGGATCCGGGCATGAGCGAGCGGAGTGAGCGTGGCCTGAGCGGCCCGGCCGAAGGCCAGGAGCGGAGGGCATGAGCGAGCGGACCGCCACGCGCATCGGCGAGCCCAGCCCGGACCTCACCGCCTACGACGTGGCCCTCGAGTGCGGGTGGGGTCGCTTGGTCTTCGGCCAGACGTTCCACCGGGGCGACACCCTCGCCGCACTGCTGCGAACCGAGGAGCGGGGGCAGCGTGACATCTGCCTCTACCACTCGGCTCCCCACGTCCTCGTCAGCCAGGCGCCCCACGAGCTGTTCGTCGACCCGTCGCACACCTACCGCCGGACGCTGGTCGCTGGCGGGGGTGCGCCGATCGATCCGACCCCCGCACCGGGTGTCGTGATCCGACCCATGGGTGGCGGCGACGACCTCGACGCCGTCAACCAGATCTACGCCATGGCCGGGATGGTCACGGCGCCGACGGGGGTCATGGACGCGAACCGTCACTCGGAGAGGTTCCACTACCTCGTCGCCGAGGACGCCGCGACGGGCGACATCATCGGCACGGTCACGGGTGTCGACCATGTCGAGGTGTTCGGTGACCCCGATGGCGGTTCCAGCCTCTGGTGCCTCGCCGTCGATCCGCAGTCGCTCCGTGCAGGGGTCGGCGAGTCGCTGACCCGGGCGCTCCTCGCCGAGTACGACGGACGCGGACGGTCGTTCCTCGACCTCTCGGTCATGCACGACAACGTCCCGGCGATCCGGCTCTACGAGAAGCTCGCCTTCGCTCGGGTGCCGGTGTTCTGCGTCAAGCGGAAGAACCCGATCAACGAGCCGCTCTTCGTCGGACCGCTGGGCGACGACCACCAGGCGCTCAACCCCTACGCCCGCATCATCGCCGACGAGGCCCGTCGTCGGGGGATCGTCGTCGAGGTGATCGATGCCGAGGGCGGGTTCCTCCGCCTCAGCTACGGGGGTCGGGAGATCGTCACCCGGGAGTCGCTCTCCGAGCTGACCTCGGGTGTGGCCGTCAGCTGGTGCGACGACAAGCGGGTGACGCGCCGCCTCCTCGGCGATGCCGGGTTGCACATCCCGAGGGGACGGACGGCCGGCGACACCGAGGCCGACACCGACTTCCTCGACGAGGTCGGCGAGCTCGTCGTCAAGCCGGCCCGTGGTGAGCAGGGCCGTGGGATCACCGTCGGAGTGCGCACCCTCGAGCAGCTCGAGCGAGCCATCGGCATCGCTCGTGGCGAGTGCCCCGACGTGCTGCTCGAGGAGCGGGTGCAGGGCGAGGACCTCCGCATCGTGGTGATCGGTCACGAGGTCGTGGCCGCTGCGGTGCGCCGTCCCGCCTCGGTGGTGGGCGACGGGCGTCACACGATCGCTGAGCTCGTCGGTGCGCAGAGCCGTCGACGAGCGTCTGCCACGGGGGGCGAGTCGACGATCCCCCTCGACGATGCCACCGCCGACACCGTCGCCGCTGCGGGCTGGGGGTTCGACGACGTGCTGCCCGCCGACGAGGTCCTGACCGTTCGCCGGACCGCCAACCTCCACACGGGGGGCACGATCCACGACGTCACCGACGACCTGCACCCCGCCCTCGCCGACGCTGCGGTGACGGCGAGCCGGGTGCTCAACCTCCCGGTGACCGGGATCGACCTGCTCGTGCCCGACGTCGCTGGGCCGGACTACGCGTTCATCGAGGCGAACGAGCGGCCCGGTCTCGCCAACCACGAGCCCCGCCCCACGGCGGCGCGGTTCATCGACCTGCTCTTCCCGTCGACCTCCGCCTTCCCCCGCGGCTGGTCCGGACCTGCCAAGGACGTCGCTCCCACCTCGTAGCCTGGCGTCGTGTCCGCCAAGCTCCTCCCGATCGACATGGACTACGTCCAGTGGGTGATGCTCCGCCTGCTCCAGACACCGAGTCCCTCGGGCCGCACCGACCACGTGATGCAGCTCGTCGGCGAGGAGATCGCCGCCCTCGGGATGGAGTCCACGCTCACCCGGCGCGGCGTGCTGCTGGCTGAGCTCGCCGGTGAGCGGAGCGGTGCCGACCGAGCCGTCGTCGTCCACGCCGACACCATCGGGGCCATGGTCAAGCGCTGCAAGGAGAACGGCCGCCTCGAGCTCGTGCCCGTCGGCAGCCACAGCGCCCGCTTCGCCGAAGGTGCTCGCGTCACGATCTTCGTCGACGACCTCGACCAGACGTACACCGGCACCGTGCTGCCGTTGCGGGCGAGCGGGCACCGCTACGGCGACGGCATCGACACCCAGGGCGTCGGCTGGGACCACGTCGAGGTGCGGATCGACGAGCCTGTCGTCGACGACGCCGGCCTCGCCGCCCTCGGGATCAACGTCGGCGACTTCGTGGCCTTCGACGTCCACCCCGTCATCACGCCGTCGGGGTACGTGAACTCCCGCCACCTCGACGACAAGGCCGGCATCGCCGCTGCCCTCGGTGCGTTCAAGGCGCTCATCGACCACGAGGCGGTGCTCCCGGTCAACGCCCACCTGCTCGTCACCATCGCCGAAGAGGTCGGCCTCGGCGCGAGCAGCGGGCTCGACGCCGACATGGCCGAGATGCTCTCCATCGACACCGCGGTGGTGGCGCCCGGGCAGACGTCGACCGAGCACACCGTCAACATCGCCATGCAGGACTCGAGCGGGCCCTTCGACTACCACCTCTCACGCCGCCTCACCCGGCTGTGCCGGGAGCACGACATCCCCCACCGGAGGGACGTCTACGGCTTCTACCGCTCCGACGCCGCCTCGGCCCTCGAGGCCGGTGCCGAGACGCGCGCTGCCCTCATCGGCTTCGGCATCGACGCGAGCCACGGCCACGAGCGCACCCACCTCAACGGGATCCGCCACACCGCCGAGCTGGTCGCGCTGTACCTGCAGACCGAGCTCACGTTCCAGGAGTGGGACATCGAACCCCGTGGCGACCTCGCCGGTTTCCCGAGCACGAGCGTGCAGCCCGCCGAGCAGCCCAAGATGCTCACCGACGACATGGAGACCGACGAGCGCCCGAGCGCCGGCGACTGAGGGGGGTCTGCAGTCGTGCCTGCTACCATGCAGGCATGGCGCAGCTGACACTCCGTGCGGACGACGAGCTGGTGGAGGACCTGAAGGCGTCGGCCGCCGCTGCCGGTACCAGCATGAACCGCTGGGCGCTGATGGTGCTCCGGGCCGCAGTCGACCCCGCCAACGAGGGAGATGAGGTCGAGCGGATCCGCGCTCGCCTCCGCCGGGCCGGCCTGCTCGAGGAGCCGGTCCCCTGGGTCGGTCGCCAACGCCCGGACCCTGCTGCGGTGGAGGAAGCAGGGCGGCTCGCAGGGACCGGCAAGCCCCTCTCCGACTACGTGATCGAGGACCGCGAGGAACGAGCCTGACCTGGTTCGCCGACTCGTCGGCGGTGGTCAAGCGCTACGTCGTCGAGGAAGGCACCGAGGTCGTCCGCACGCAGGAGCTGCTCGTTGTCTCCGCTCTCGTCCGGGTCGAGGTCTCATCGGCGCTCTGGCGCAAGCAGCGCGATGGACTCCTGACCTCGGTGCTCGTGCGGACACTGGTCGACGGGTTCGAGGCGGATCTCGACGCGGTTCCCGGCGGCCGGTGGCGCTTCGTCGCAGTCCCGGTCACCAACGTCGTCCTCACGGCCGCTGCCGGTCTCGTGGCCGTGCATCGGCTGCGCAGCCTTGACGCGATCCAGCTGGCCTCCGCCGTACGA
Source organism: Acidimicrobiales bacterium (assembly GCA_038255685.1). Taxonomy (GTDB): domain Bacteria; phylum Actinomycetota; class Acidimicrobiia; order Acidimicrobiales; family CADCSY01; genus CADCSY01. Next base: position 5,653 of record JBBSLC010000143.1, read on the forward strand.
GCTCGAGGTGCCGATCCCAGGATGGAGACCTTCGCCTGCTTCGATGATCGCTTGCGTGAGGCGGCAGCAGCCGAGGGGTTCCGCTGCGTTCCTGGTTGACGCTCCGACCGGAGCGACGCCCAGCCGGTGACGGCCCTTGCGATCCCGCCCGGGCCCTTGGTCCTGATGGCGGGAGCTGGCGAGACGGACGTCCACGCTGTCCACGCGCGACAGCGGGGCCGGTCGCCCGGCCCCGCTGCCATCGCTTGGCCGTGTCCCCTCAGACGGTGCCGCTCTCTGTGGCGACGGCGTCGAGCATGCGACCGACGAAGGTTGCGATCTGCTCGCGGCTGACGTCACGCCCGGGGGCGAACGAGCGGCCACCGGTCCCGGCGGCGAAGCCGGCTGCGGCCGCCCGGTTGATGCTGCCCTCGTGCGTCGTGCCGTCGTCGTCGGCGAAGTAGTCGGCGTTGGTGGCGAGGCGCTGGTCGACGATGCGCTCGTAGACGCTCGTGAGGAACGTCGCCATCTGCGCCCGGGTCACCGGTGCCGTCGGCCGGAAGGTGCCGTCGGCGGTGCCGCTCACCAGCCCTGCGGCAGCGAGGGCGTTGATGCTGTCTGCGTGGACCGAGCCCTCGATGTCGTCGAAGGCGTCGTCGTCACCGACGGGGAGCTCCGTCCCGCTGCGCTCGATCGCACGGACGAGGAGGGTCGCGAGCTGCTCGCGGGTGACGCTGCGGCCGGGCGCGTACTGGCTGGCTCCGTCACCCTGGATCAACCCGAGGTGGGCCAGGCAGGAGATGAAGCGCCCGTGGGGGGAGCGCTCGTCGACGTCGACGAACGGGCCTGCTCCGGTGCCGGCCCAGTCAGGTCGGCCGGCGGCGGCGACATCGGTCTCGTCTGCAGGCGCCGGGTCGGTCGCCGCCTCGCCCTCGGTCGTGGTGTCTGCGTCCTCGTCCAGCTCGGGGCAGACGTCGTCGCCGGAGCGGGGGTAGGGGACCAGCTCGTCGGTCACGACGACGGTCGTCGCGGCCTCCTCGGTGGTGCCCCCCTCGGGTGTGGCGGTGACGGTGATCGTGTAGCCGCCGTCGGTGTCCGCCTCCGCAGCCGCGACGGTCTCGTCGGCTGCCTCGGCCTCGTAGACGTGCTCGAGCTCGAGCTCGGCCTCGATCTCGTCCTCGTTGGCCTCGCTCGTGACGTCGTGGGTCTCGACCTCGCTGCCGTCGCCGAAGTCGACGGTGAACGTCACGACTGGGCCGTCGGCAGCCACCTCGTCCACGGCGCTGTCCTCGTCGCTGCCCTCGTCCGGGTCGGCGTCGGATGCAGCGACGATGCCGGCCTCGGGTGCCGTTCCGTCGTCTGTGGTTCCTGCCGGATCCTCGCCCTCGGTTCCGCCCCCCTCGACCTCGGCGTCGTCCTCGGCGTCGGGCAGCTCGAGCTCGTACTCGATCTCCAGCTCGATCGGGTCGCCTGCGGTCACCACGGGACGGTCGACCTCGATCTCGAGGGGGCTCTCGCTCTCGACCTCGTCCTCCGTCGCACCCGCTGCCGTCAGCGGCAGCACCGCCAGCACCAGGGCCGCTGCCGCCCCACCGATCCGCCGACCTGCACCCATGTCCGACCTCCGCGTC
>JBBSLC010000144.1:0-7206 GCA_038255685.1 Acidimicrobiales bacterium
ACCTGCGGCAGGCTCGCCGCGTAGCCGAACACGTCGGGCAGCCAGAGGTTGTCGGTGTCGACACCGAGCTCGTCGCGGAAGAAGCGGCGCCCGTGGACGATCTGGCGGATGAGCGACTCACCGGAGGGCACGTTGCAGTCGGCCTCCACCCACATGCTGCCGACGACCTCGAACCGGCCCTCGGCGACGCGCTCCTTGATCCGCTCCCACAGCACCGGGTAGCCGTCGCGCATCCAGGCGAGCTGCTGCGCCTGGGAGACGGCGAAGCGGAAGTCGGGGTTGCGGTCCATGGTGGCGAGCGCAGTGCAGAACGTCCGGGCGCACTTGCGGACGGTCTCTCGGAGCGGCCACAGCCATGCGGTGTCGATGTGGGCGTTGCCGACCGCGGCGTAGTGGTGCGCGCTTGCGTGCGCCGGCTTCGCCAGCACAGGCGCCAGCACCGCCCGCACGGCGCTGGCGCTGTTGCGCACATCGCGGGGATCGAGCACGTTCGCAGCACGGTCGAGGGCGCGCAGGATCTGTGCGGCTCTGGCCGTGTCGTGCGCCAGCCCGTCGTAGAGCTCGCACAGGAGCTTCCAGTCGTGCCAGAGCGCGTCCACCTCCGGCTCGACCACGACGAGGTGGCAGGTGGTCAGCCGCAAGAGCGGCTCGCCGCCGTGGTCGGCGAGGTAGCGGGGCGCGGGGTCTGCGAGCGCGTCGATCGGCGGGTTGGCCGCTGCCTCGATGTGCAGCACCACCGTCTCGCCACCCTGGGCCGAGGTGCACAACGGCACCTCTCGGTGGTTCGGGCTGATCCCCTGCACCGGGTCGCCGTCACGCCAGACGAGGCCCTCGGCACCGAAGCCGGTCCCGCCTCCGTAGCCGAGGTGGACGTGGAGCGCGACCTCCTCACCCGTCCACGCCGCCGGCACCGTGGCCGTCACGCGGAACCACGTCGTGCCCCACATCGGGCCCCAGCGATCGCCGACCTCGAACGGCACGTACGCGCCGGCCAACGCCTCCTGCGGCTGGACCGGCTCGCCGGCCAGGTGGTTGGCCTCGATGCGGACGGGCGTCGTCCGCGCCCGGCGGGCGGGCTCGATCAACCGGCGCAGGACCCGCTGGGCCCGCTTCCTCGTCTGCTCGTCGGGCTGGGTCACGGCCAGAACCTAGGGGGTGTCGTCCCGCTTCCGGCTCTCATGGCTCAGCGGCGGCAGAGCACCTCGCCGTGGACCACGGCGAACCACCCGTCGGGCTCCGCCGCCCACCCCCGCCAGGCCTCGGCGAGGGCGTCCAGCTCTGCTGCCGTGGCCATGCCCCGCTCCAGTGCCTGTTCGTGCAGCGACGAGTGCTGCACCCGATCAGCCCACAGGCCTCCCCACCACGCCCGCTCCTCGGCGGTGGCGAAGCACCACACCGACGCCGAGGCCGTGATCTCCGTGAAGCCGGCGGCGTTCGCCCATGCGAGCAGGCGACGCCCGGCATCGGGCTCACCGCCGTTGGCCACCGCGAGCCGGTGGTACAGGTCCTGCCACGCCGACAGGCCGGGGACATCGGGGAACCACGTCATCGCTGCGTAGTCGGCATCGCGTGCGGCGACGACGCCGCCGTCGGCGCAGGCCCGGCGCATCTCGGCGAGGGCGGCCACGGGGTCCTGCAGGTGCTGGAGGACCTGGTGGGCGTGCACGACGTCGAAGGAGCCGTCTTCGACGTCGAGCCGGCCGACGTCACCGACGGCGAACGAGAGGTTCCCGGCTCCTGGTGCGTGGTCACGGGCAGCCGCCGCCACGATCGCCGCTGAGGGGTCGATGCCGAGCACCGGACCCGGGGCCACGAGGCGTGCGAGGTCGGCGGTGATGGTCCCCGGGCCGCACCCGACGTCGAGCACGGTCGCACCGGGCCGGAGGTGCGGGAGCAGGTAGGCAGCCGAGTTCGCAGCCGTCCGCCAGGTGTGCGAGCGCAAGACGCTCTCGTGGTGGCCGTGGGTGTAGGTGGCGCCGTCGTCTGCCATGGCAGGACCATCCTCCGTCGACGCCTCCTGCCGCAAGCCGCCAACCGCATGCTGCCGTGCGCTGCCTACCCTCGTGTGCATGTGGAGGAGGTCGTTGCGCACCGGTGGGCGTGACGTCAGATCGGCGAGTCAGCGCAGCCGCTCGCGCGCATCCCGCTTCGCCTCGGTCAGCGCGACCCGCTGCGGGTGGCCCTTGTAGAACGGGTCGAGCGGGAAGCAACCGGAGACGAGGCCGGCCCGGGGAGCGGTCGTGCAGTCGCTGAACGTCCGGCACACGAGGCGCTGCTGCAGCGGACGGCCGGCGAGCACGTCCGCAGGCAGGTCCGGATACGAAAGCGCCATCCGACCGAGCCCCACCATCGCAGCGCCTCCGGAGCCGACGACCGCCTGCCCGACGTTCGCCAGCCACTCCTGGAGGTAGGAGTAGCCCGAGCCGATGAGCACCGTGTCGGGGTGGCGGGCTGCGAGCTCGGCTGTCGCCGTGAGCTGGCGAGCGACGCCGACCAGCGGGTCCTCCGGCGGTTGGTAGCCGTCCGAAGGCGGGAAGGCCGCCGGGCGCTGGACGTGCGGGCTGTAGTACGGGCTGCCGGCGGTCGTGCACACGAGCCCGATGCCGAGGTCCGCCAACCCGTCGAGCAGGGCGTGCACCTCGGTGAGGTCGATGCCGAGCCCGGTGCCGTCCCCCCCGAAGGCGTGGCGGTACGGCGCAGCGGCATCGGGCACGCCGACACCGCCCTCGCCGGGTCCGTGGGGGACGACGTCGAAGATCGACAGCCGCACGGCGATCGCGAGCTCGGGCGCACGTGACCGGATGCCGGCGACGACGCTGCGGAGGAACGCCGTCCGCCCGTCGAGGTCGCCCCCGTAGCGCCCGGGTCGGTCGTGGGCGCTGAGGAGCTCGTGGAGCAGGTAGCCGTGGCAGTGCTTGACGTCGACGAAGTCGAAGCCGGCGTCGCGCGCGAGCACGGCGGCCTCGACGTAGCAGCCGGCCAGCTCGTCGAGCTCGTCGTCGGTGAGCACCGTCTCGGGACCGCTGCCCGTGCGCTCGTCGAGCAGCGGGTGCTGGTAGGCGGTGCGGGGTGCAGGTGCGCCGTCGGGTCGGGCGTAGCGGCCGGAGTGGGTGAGCTGCAGACCTGCCACCTGGCCCGGCGCGAGGAGTGACCGCAGCTCGGCGACCTCCTCGACCGTCGAGCCGTCCAACACGAGCTGGTGGGGGTTCGCCCGCCCGTCGCGACGGACAGCGGTCGCCTCGCCCCACACGAGCCCGGCCCCACTCGACCCGAAGCGGGCCCAGCGCCGTCGGACGAGGTCGGTCGGGCCCCCGAGCTCCGTCCCGTCCCAGCCCTCCATCGGGAGCACGGCGAACCGGTTCGGGGCGCGCAGCACACCAGCAGAGCCGTCCCGGATCTCGACCGGTGACGAGAGGACGCCGGTCGGGTCGACGACAGCGTCGACGGGCAGCACCACACCGAGCGAGTCCAGGTGCGCCTGCAAGGCGTCGATCGTGTCGAGCTTCTTGACCTGGGTGAACCTCACGCCCACCCCTCCAGCCGCTCCAGGATGTCGGCGAGGAGCGCCCGGTCGGCTTCGGGACGCCGGGGCACACCAGGCGGTGTGGCGTCACCGCTCGCCCAGCCGCGCAGCTCGAAGAACATGGCTGCATCGTGGCGGTAGGCGGGGACGGGCGGGCGGAACGCGAGGTGTCCGAGGTACTGGAGCAGGTCGTTGAGCTCGTGGAAGCGCGGGTCCTCCGCCCCCCACAGACGGTCGCGCGCTGCGAACGCCTCGGGTGCGAACGTCGAGAGCCCGAGCAGGTAGTCCGAGCCGTACATCACCATGTCGATCGCCAGATCGTTGCCGGTGAGGACCTGGAACTCGGGCCGCAGCTCGTCTCGCACGGCGAGGCGGTCCCACTCGAGGGACCGGCTGAGCGACGAGTGCTTCGCCCCGGTGCAGGACGGGATCTGGATGAGCTCCCGGTACGCCTCGATCGAGGGGATGCGCCCGTGCGGGATGAACATGGCGCCGAGCTCGAAGCCGATGAAGCGGTCGAGGGTGGCACCGAGCGCCTGGTGGGCCGCGACCCAGCCCTCGTCGTCGAGCCCGTTGAGGCCGTGCGACGGGAAGATGACCGGGGTGCCGCCCCGAACGGCGACGTCCTCCGCAGCCCGCTGGTGGGCGGCGAGGTCGAACGGTGCCCCCGACTCGTCGCGGACGTGCGCTCCCGCCACGAAGCGACCGCCCGTGAGCGACGCAGCCGAGTCGAGCGCCCTCGCCCGGTCATCGTCATCGAGCAGCTGGACGTAGCCGGTGTCCATGTTCACCGCCGGCACCAACCCCGCCGCCGCCGTGCGGGTCACGTGCGCCTCGGCCGCGGCCCAGTCGATGTCGCCGTCGACCGTGTGGGGGAGGAGCACGGCGGACATGCCCGTGATCGCTCGCCCCGGGCGGATCCGGGCGAGGACGTCCTGTTCGGCCCGATCTGCGTCCTGTGACATGCCCGCCTCCCGCCGCGACGCCGGTGCGCCGCTCCGCACACTCTCAGGGCTCAGCCGTGCTGCTGCAAGCCGCCTCGCACGAAGCGCTCGCGATTCCCCATGCGGAGGCCCCCACCTCTACGCTCGCACCGTGGAGAGCACCCTCACGAGCAGCAGCAGCACCCTCCCCGCCGAGGTCTCGCCGCAGCGGACCCGGCCGAGCGCCCCAGCCGACGTCTTCATGCGTCGCCTGCTCCGCGTGCCCGAGGAGAGCCCGCGTGGGAGCAGCGCCGCCGCCCGCAGCGCGTTCACGACCTCCCTGGCGTTCACGACCGTGCGGTGCCTGCTCACCTACATCGTCCTCCCGGTGCTCGGGCCGGTGGTCGGCTTCACCGGCACGGTCGGTCCGCTGCTCGGCTTGGCCGTCGGCGCGATCTCCGCGGCGGCGATCGTCGTCTCCATGCGCCGCTTCTGGAAGGCCGATCACCGCATGCGCTGGGGCTACACCGCGATCGGTGGCGTCATCATCGTGCTCCTCGCCGTGCAGGCCGTCGGCGACATCGCCGACCTCGCCGCCTGACCGAGTTCGCCGGCCGTCAAGACGCGAGCGCAGGTGGCTGTGCACGACCTTCCACTCGCCGCTGCTCCGGTGCGAGCGAGGGTCGCCGCCGACCGCGCCGCGCCAGCCGTCGCGGCGTCTGGCCCCGGCCCTACCAGATCGCGACGCGCTGCTCCGGATCGAGCCAGAGGCCGTCCCCGGGAGCCGTGCCGAACGCGTCGTGGAAGGCGTCGATGTTGCGGACGACGTTCGCCCGGAACTCCGGTGGGGCGTGCGGATCGACCGTGAGGCGACGGACCGCCTCGGCCTCTCGGGCGACCACGCGCCAGGCGAGGGCCCAGCCGACGAAGAAGCGCTGGTCCCCGGTGAGGCCGTCGATGACCGGCGCCTCGCCCCCCGCCGCATCGAGGCTCAGCCGGTAGGCGTGGTGGGCGACCGCCACGCCGCCCAGGTCGCCGATGTTCTCGCCGACGGTGAGGCCGCCGTTGACGGTTTGCTTCGCGTCGAGGTCACGAGGTGAGAGCTCGTCGTACTGCTCGATCAACGCCTTGACCTTGACGTCGAAGCGGGCTCGGTCCGCAGCGGTCCACCAGTCCCGCAGCGTGCCGTCGCCGTCGTAGCGAGACCCTTGATCGTCGAAGCCGTGCCCGATCTCGTGGCCGATCACCGCCCCGATGGCGCCGTAGCTGTAGGCCGGGTCGACGTCGGGGTCGAAGAACGGCGGCTGCAGGATGGCAGCCGGGAAGACGATCTCGTTCATCGGCGGGTTGTAGTAGGCGTTGACCGTCTGCGGCGTCATGTGCCACTCGTCCCGGTCGACGGGTCCACCGAGCTTGCCGAGCTGGTACTCGAAGGCGAAGGCGTTGGCCCGGCGGATGTTGCCGATGAGGTCGTCGTCGTCGACCTCGAGGCCCGCGTAGTCGCGCCACCTCACCGGCTTGCCGATCTTCGGGGTGAACGCTGCGAGCTTCGCGAGCGCCCGCTCGCGGGTCTCGTCCGCCATCCACTCGAGGTCGGTGATCCGACGGCGGTAGGCCTCGAGGAGGTTGGCCACGAGCTGCGCCATCTGCGTCTCGGCCCTGGGCGGGTAGTGGCGCTCGACGTACAGCTTGCCCACGGCCTCGCCGAGGACTCCCTGGACGAGGCCCACGCCCCGCTTCCAGCGCTCCCGCAGCTGGGGGGCCCCGGTCAGGGTGCGGCCGTAGAAGTCGAAGTGCGCTTCCACGAACTCGCTCGAGAGGTACGGCGCGTACGTGCTGAGCACCCGCCAGCGGCACCAGTGCTTCCACGTGCCGAGATCCACCTCGTCGAGCAGGCGGCTCGTCGCCTCGACCACGTCGGGCTGCGCCACGACCACCTCGGCCCACGCTGCGTCACTGATCCCACCAGCGGTGAACAGCTGCGGCGCGACCGGCAGCAGCGCCTCGAGCTCGCCTGCCGAGCGGAGGTTGTAGGTCTTCACCGCATCCCGGACGGCGGTCCGGTCCCAGTGCGCACCGGCGAGCATCGTCTCGAGCCCGATCACGGCATCGGCCTCATCGACCCCGCCGATGCCGGCGAGGCCCATCAGCCGGACGATGGTCGACCGGTAGGCGGCGAGGTGCGCCTCGTGCGCTGCGAGCCGGTAGTACGACTCGTCAGGCAGCCCGAGGCCGCTCTGGAAGAGGTGCAGGACGTACCGGCTCGGGTCGCCCTTGTCGACCCCGACGTGCATCGAGAGCGGTCCTCCGAACCCGAGCCGTTGGAGCTCGCCCAGCAGCTGGACGAGCCCCGCTCGGTCCTCGGCCGAGTCCACTCGGTCGAACAGCGGCCCCAACGGCGCTCCACCAGCGACCTCGACCGCCGCCTCGTCCATGAAGCTCGCGTAGAGATCGCCGATCTGCTGCTGCTCCGTGCCGCGAGGCGCTCCGCCGGCCGCAGCCTCCTCGATGATCTCGCGGACGTGGCGCTCCGCTTCGTCTCGCAGCACCTCGAAGGAGCCGTGCACCGCGCGGTCCTCGGGGATGACCGCTGTCGTGGCCCATGCGCCGTTGACGTGACCGAAGAGGTCGTCCTGGGGTCGGATGGTGACATCGAAGTCGTGGGACGACGGCGGGCCGGTCATCGTCACGTGCTGGCTCCTGTGCTCGAAGGGCGCGAACCGGCGAGATGATGCCACGCACCGCACCTCTTCACGCCGC
>JBBSLC010000145.1:0-7205 GCA_038255685.1 Acidimicrobiales bacterium
ATCCTGCGCTCGGACCCCGACATCGTGCTCGTCGGCGAGATCCGTGACCGCGAGACGGCGACGATCGCCATGGAGGCCGCGCTCACCGGCCACCTCGTGCTCTCGACGCTGCACACGAACGACTCTGCGTCCACTCCGACCCGGCTCATCGAGATGGGCATCGAGCCGTACCTCGTCTCGAGCTCGGTGGACTGCGTCGTGGCCCAGCGCCTCATCCGCCGACTGTGCGAGCGCTGCAAGGAGCCCTACCAGGCCACCGCGGCGGAGATGAGCGTCATGGGCTGGGATCTCGAGGCCGAGGAGCTGCCCGACGTGCTCCACAAGCCGAAGGGCTGCGGAGCGTGCGGCAAGACGGGCTACCTCGGCCGCTTCGCCCTGCACGAGGTGCTGCTCGTCACCGAGGAGACCCGCTCGATGATCGCCGAGCGCGCCCACTCCGACGACATCAAGAAGCTGGCGATCGCCCAGGGCATGCTGACGCTGCGACAGGCCGGCTTGACCCACGTGCGCCTGGGCAACACCTCGATCGAGGAGCTCCTGCGGGTCGTCGCCTGATCTCTGCTCAGGCGCGGTCGGTGGCGTGCCGATGCCCTCGGCATGGTGAACCCGTCACGGCGCCTCGGTGAGTTCCTCGTCGAGCGCAAGGTCCTCTCCCGGGAGGCGCTCGAGAACGCACTGCAGCGGGAGATGGCCGAGGGTCGCTCGCTCGCCGGGATCCTGATGGCCGAGGGCCTGGTGGGGGAGAAGGACCTCGTCGCGGCCATCGCCTCGCAGGTCGGCAAGCCCTGCGTCGACCTCTCCGAGCACGTGATCCCGCCGGAGCTCGACCGCACGCTGCCCCCCGAGCTCGCCCACCGCCACCTCGCTGTCGCCGTCGACTACCTGGGCAGCGACCTGCTCGTCGCCATGGAGGACCCCGGGAACCCCGAGGCCGTCGCCGAGCTCTCTGCTGCGACCGGGTGGGGCGTCGTCGGTGCCCTCGCCGTGCGCAGCGAGCTCCAACGCGTGGTGCTCGCCATGTACGGGCCGCCCCCGGGTGCCGGCTCTGCGCTCGAGACCTCGCTCCCCCCGGAGGCCCCGACGGCCCAGGATCTGGGCATCGTCGAGGAGCTGCACGTCAACGAGCTGCTCCAGCGGGTCCTCGACCTCGGCGGCTCGGACCTGCACCTCTCGGTCGGCTCCGAGCCCTGCATCCGGGTCCACGGCGAGCTCAAGCGGCTCACCGAGTTCCCGGTCATGAACGGCTCAGAGATCCGCCGGATGATGTATGCCATCCTGACCCAGAAGCAGCGGGAGAAGTTCGAGGCCGAGCTCGAGCTCGACACGAGCCACTCGATCCCGAACGTCGGGCGCTTCCGGGTGAACGTGTTCCTCCAGCGCGACAGCGTCGGCGCCGTCATGCGGATGATCCCCTACGAGATCGTCCCCCTCGAGACGCTCGGGCTCCCCGCTGCCGTGGCCCAGCTCGCCGAGCTGCCCCGTGGCCTGGTGCTCGTCACCGGTCCGACCGGCTCCGGCAAGTCGACGACGCTCGCCTCGCTCGTCGACATCATCAACAAGACCAAGCCCCACCACATCATGACGGTGGAGGACCCGATCGAGTTCATCCACAACCACAAGATGTCGGTGGTCAACCAACGAGAGGTCGGCGAGGACACGCAGTCCTTCGCCAAGGCCCTCAAGCACGTCCTGCGCCAGGACCCCGACGTCATCCTGGTCGGCGAGATGCGCGACCTCGAGACGATCCACACCGCCATCACCGCAGCCGAGACCGGCCACCTCGTCTTCGGCACCCTCCACACCCAGGACGCCCCGCAGTCGATCGACCGCATCATCGACGTGTTCCCGTCGCACCAGCAGTCCCAGGTCCGGGTGCAGCTCGCGACCGCCCTCCAGGGCGTCGTGACCCAGCAGCTGCTGCGCACCCCCGACGGCAAGGGTCGGGCCGTCGCCGCGGAGCTGCTCATCGCCACCCCTGCGGTCCGCAACCTCATCCGTGAGGGCAAGACCCACCAGATCTACTCCGCCATGCAGGCAGGCGGGAAGTACGGCATGCAGACCATGGACCAGAGCCTGGCGAACCTCGTGATCGCCGGGAAGATCTCGATGGACGCCGCCCTCGAGCGCTGCGCCAACGCCGAAGACCTCCGCCGCCTCGCCGGCCGCTGATCAGAGACAGAGAGATGAGGACCGCCTGATGGCTGCCGACACGTTCACCTACAAGGTCCGGGACCGAGAGGGCCGCCTCCTCCAGGGCCAGCTCGAGGCCGACAGCTCCGACCTCGTCGCCACCAAGCTCCGGTCGATGGGCTACATCCCCGTCGCCATCGACAAGACCGGCGGCGGCGCCATGAAGAAGGAGCTGACCATCCCGGGCATCGGGAACAGGGTCAAGCTCACCGAGGTCTCGGTCTTCTGCCGCCAGTTCGCCACCATGATCAACGCCGGGCTCTCCCTCATCCGGGCGCTGCACATCCTCGGTGAGCAGACCGAGTCGAAGCTGCTCAAGGAGATCATCACCGAGGTCCGCCTCGACGTGGAGAAGGGCTCATCGCTCTCCCAGGCGCTCGCCCGCCACCCGAAGGCCTTCAACCGCCTCTTCGTCGCCATGGTCAAGGCCGGTGAGGTCGGCGGTGTCCTCGACTCGGTCCTGATGCAGCTGGCGTCGATCATCGAGAAGCAGGTCGAGCTCAAGCGGAAGATCAAGTCGGCGATGACGTACCCGGTGGCGGTGCTCGCCCTCGTGCTGCTGATCGTCACCGCCATGCTGCTGTTCATCGTCCCGACGTTCGAGTCGCTCTACGAGGACCTCGGCGGCGTCCTTCCACTCCCCACCCGCCTGCTGCTGGTGGTCTCGGGGCTCATGACGAGCTACGCCCCGTTCATCTTCGTGGCGCAGGTGCTCTTCGTGGTCGGCTTCAAGAAGTGGATCAGCTCCGACGGCGGTCGCGCCCGGTGGGATGCTTTCAAGCTCAAGATCCCGATCTTCGGCAAGCTCGTGCACAAGACCGCGATCACCCGCTTCTCCCGTACGTTCGCCGTGCTGCTGCGCTCAGGCGTCCCGATCCTCGAGGCGCTCGAGATCACGTCGGAGACCGTCAACAACACGGTCGTGGCGAAGGCCGTGCTCGACGTCCAGTCGGCGGTGAAGCAGGGTGAGTCGGTGGCGGTGCCGCTGTCCCGCCATGCGGTGTTCCCGCCGATGGTCGTGCAGATGCTGGCCGTCGGTGAGGAGACGGGCAACGTCGACGAGATGCTCGAGAAGGTCGCCGACTTCTACGACGCCGAGATCGAGGCCATCGTCGACGCCCTCACGTCCCTGCTCGAACCGCTCCTCATCTGCGTGCTCGGCGGTGCCGTCGGCGGCATGGTCGTCGCGCTCTACATGCCGATGTTCCAGATCATCAACCTGGTCCAGTAGTCGGCCCCCGCCCCGCTGGCGCTCAACTCCTGACCGGTTCGTGCCGATCTGAGGGGAACCGGCGGCGGACCGGTACCGAACGCAGGAGCAGGCGTGGACCGGTTCGAGCAGGCTTGGAAGAAGGGTGCCCGGCGCGCCACAGCACTCGTCGCCCTCGTCGCCTTGGCCGGTGCCGTCGCAGTCGGGCCTGACGCTCGTGCGGCGTCGACCGTCCCAGGTGGCTATCGGGTCCTGAGCGAGGACTACGTCGACGTCGGGGCCACCCACGTCACGCTGCGGCACGATGGATCGCCGCAGCAGGTCCACGTCGCGCGACTCGCTCCCGATCTCTCGAGCCGACTGCGGGTCGTCACCGCACGGGACCTCGTCGCCGGCGGGTACGAGACCACGAGCGGCATCTGCCTGCGGCTCCGCTGCCTGCTGGCGGTGAACGGTGACTTCACCGATCTCCAGCAGGGCGGGACCTCCGGTTCGAGCGTGAGCGGTGGTGAGCTGCTGCGCACCTCTCGGGTCCGCATGGGGTTGTTCTCACTCGATGACGCTGGGACGCCGGCGATCGACCACGAGCTGGACTGGTCGGCCGACCTGACGTCTGGCGAGCAGGACCCCATCGCCATCGACGGCGTGAACCGGCCCCGGACGTCGGACTCGCTCGTCCTCTACACACCCAGGCACGGTCGCTCGACGCGCACGAGCTCCGATGGACGGGAGATCGTGCTCGAGCTGGTGGAGGGGACGTGGGGTCGGATCCCGGAGGGCGGTGCTGCGGTGCGCCTCGCGTCGCTGACCGTCGGAGGCGACTCCGCCCTCGCGCCGAACAGGGTCGTGCTCTCCGGCCAAGGGCGGGGCCAGGCCGTGGTCGAGGAGCTGTGGCACCGGGCCGTCACGACCGGCGACCAGACGGCGACGCTGCAGGTGACCACGGGAGGCGTCCGGGAGATGATCGGAGGCTCGCCCACCCTCGTGCGGGACGGCCACCGGGAGTTCCCCGACAACCCCGACGACTTCACCCAGAACCGCCACCCGCGCACGGCGGTGGGCTGGACCGCCGCCGGCGAGCTGCTGCTCGTGACGGTCGACGGCCGCCAGCCCGGCTACAGCGCCGGCATGTCGATCGCCGAGACGTCAGACCTGCTGCTCGGCCTCGGTGCGGTGGCGGCGCTGAACCTCGACGGCGGCGGCTCGACCACGTTCGTGGTCAACAGCACCGTGGCCAACCGGCCGAGCGGCGGGAACGAGCGAGCCGTGTCGTCCGCACTCGTCCTGCTCCCCGTCCCCGGCACGGTCGCGACCGCGTCGGTCCGCTCGACCGAGGAGGCGTGCCCGCCCCGAGCGGTCCCGGCTGCCGGCTTCAGCGACGTGCGCCCGACCGACGCCCACAGCGGGGCCATCGACTGTGCCGTCTGGTGGTCGCTGACGACGGGGAGCGGGTCAGGGACCTACACGCCGAGCGGGCGGGTGACGAGGGGCCAGATGGCGTCGTTCATCGCCCGGCTCGTGAACCGCTCAGGCGGGTCGCTGCCGGCGTACCCGGCCGATCGCTACCCCGATGACCAGCAGTCGGTCCACCAGACCAACATCAACCGCCTCGCCGAGGTGGGGATCGTCTCCGGACGGGGCAACGGGACCTACGGGCCCGACGCGCCCGTGACGCGCGGGCAGATGGCGTCCCTGCTCGTCGGCGCGCACCGCTACCGCACGGGCCAGGCCCTGGCGCCGACGGCTGACTACTTCGCCGACGATGCCAACGACGTCCACGAGCCATCGATCAACCAGCTCGCCTTCGCCGGCATCACGGGAGGCAAGCGCCACCCCCACCTGTTCTCGCCCGGCGACCTCGTGCTCCGGGACCAGATGGCGTCGTTCCTCACCCGGACGATGTCGATGCTCGTCGCCGAGGGCCACACGCCTGCCCGCTAGCGTCCGGTCGATGTCGATCAGAGGCAAGGCCCACATCGCGGGCATCTACGAGCACCCGCTGCGAGAGATCCCGGACCGGACGCTGAGCCAGATCCACGCCGAGGTGGCGCTCGGGGCGCTCGCTGACGCCGGGCTCACGCTCGACGACGTCGACGGCTACTTCTGCGACTCGTCGGTGCCCGGCATGGGCGGGCTGTCGATGGTCGAGTACCTCGGCATCCAGGTCAGCTACCTCGACAACACCGAGACCGGCGGGTCGTCGTACCTCGGCCACGTCGGCCACGCAGCGGCGGCGATCGCTGCCGGCAAGTGCTCGGTCGCCCTCGTGACCCTCGCCGGCAAGCCCCGCACGAGCCGGGGGTTCCGGGGTGGCGGCGGGATGATGGACTCGCCCGAGGCCGCGTTCGAGCAGCCGTGGGGGCTCTTCGGGGCGCCGTACAACTACGCCCTCGCCGCCCAGCGCCACATGTACGAGTACGGCACCACGAGCGAGCAGCTGGCCGAGATCAAGGTCGCCGCCTCGCTCCACGCCCAGCACAACCCGCACGCCCTGCTGCCGAAGGTCGTCACCGTCGAGGAGGTGCTCGACTCGCCGATGATCAGCGACCCGCTGCACCGCCTGGACTGCTGCGTGATCACCGACGGCGGGGGAGCGGTGGTCGTGGTCTCACCGAGCGTCGCCCGTGACCTCGAGCGGCGCACCGCCGTGGTGCTCGGCCACGGCGAGTCCCAGAAGCACACGAACAACGGACGGGTCGACCTCACCCACACCGGAGCGGTGTGGTCCGGGCCCCGGGCGTTCGAGGAGGCTGGCGTCACGAAGGACGACATCGACTACGCCTCGATCTACGACAGCTTCACCATCACCGTCCTCGAGACGATCGAGGACCTCGGCTTCTGCGACAAGGGGGAGGGCGGCCGCTTCGTGCTCGACGGCGCCCTCGTCGCCCCCCACGGCAAGCTGCCGTTCAACACCGACGGCGGCGGGCTGTGCAACAACCACCCCGCCAACCGGGGTGGCATGACCAAGATCCTCGAAGCCGTGCGCCAGGTCCGGGGCGAGGCGCACCCCGCCGTGCAGGTCCCCGACTGCGAGCTCGTGCTCGCCCACGGCACCGGCGGCTCGCTCTCCACCCGCATGGGTTCGGCCACCCTCATCCTCGGCCGAGAGGACGTCTGATGACCGCATCGCTGCCCGCACCTGCGCCCGAGGCGAACCTGGAGACCCAGGCGTTCTGGGACGCCACCGCCGAGGGCCGCTTCCTGCTGAAGCGCTGCGAGAACGGCCACGTCATCTGGTACCCGAGGTTCCTCTGCCCCGAGTGCCGCAGCACCGAGACCGAGTGGTTCGAGGCATCGGGCAAGGGGACCGTCTACACGTACACCGTCGTGCGCAAGGGCCAGGGTCCCTACGCCGACGCCGCCCCCTACGTCGCCGCCTACGTCGAGCTCGAGGAGGGTCCTCGCATCCTCACCAACCTCGTCGACGTCGAGGTTGACCAGGTCGAGATCGGCATGCTCGTCGAGGTCGTCTGGCACGACACCGGCGAGGGCTCAGCCCTCTACCGCTTCAAGCCGTCGGGCTGAGTTCGTCGAGCAGCTGCTCGCACGCCTCCTCGAGCCGGAGGGGGTCAGCGGCGTAGCCCGAGACCCGCGACTGCGCAGCGAGCCCGCTGCCTCGGATGGCGTCGAGCAACCGTCGGAGGTCGGCCCGCTCCGCAGGCAGCGCTGCACGGAGATCGTCCACCAGCGCGAGTGAGCCGAAGGCTTCGAGCAGTCGGACCGCATCCTCACCATCGCTCGCTCGCTTGTCGGTGGTGCGGTGCTCGAGGGCGAGGCTCCCGACCTTGCCGGCGAAGAGCGC
>JBBSLC010000146.1:0-7198 GCA_038255685.1 Acidimicrobiales bacterium
AGCACCTCGCCACCGAGCGGCCAGACCTCACGGTTGTCCACTTCAACCACACGCCGTTCGCCGGCCCCGAGGCGATGGCCATGCTCCCCGACGAGGCGGCGACCGACCTCATGGCCGGGCTCGCCGCCCACCATGCCTGTGGCTTCCACACCACCCGTTGGGCGGCGGCGTTCACGGCGTCGTGCGAGGCGGTGCTCGGCGCCGGCAGCGCACCTGCGACCTTCGTCGCCCCTGCGGCCGCCGACGCCGATGACATCCGGGGTGTCGCCGCCTCCGACGCGTGCGCCGCTGCGCTCACCGACCTCGAGGCGCGCATCGGCAAGGCCAAGCTGATCGTCCGGGTCGATCGCATCGAGCTGTCCAAGAACCTGCTCCGTGGCTTCCACGCCTACGAGGACCTGCTCCGCACGTACCCCGAGTGGCGCGAGCGCGTCGTGCTCGGGGCGTTCGTGTACCCCTCGCGGGAGGGCCTGGCGGAGTACCTCGCCTACCGCCAGGAGGTCGAGGGCCTGATCGCCCGCATCAACGCGACGTGGGCCACCCCCGGATGGACGCCGATCCTCTACGACCCCCGCGACGACTTCCCTCGCTCGGTCGCTGCACTGCGCCGCTTCGACGTCCTGCTCGTGAACCCGGTGCGCGACGGGCTCAACCTCGTGGCCAAGGAGGGGATGCTCGTCAACGAGCGCGACGGCGTGCTCGCCCTCAGCAGGGAGTCGGGCGCCTGGGCCGAGCTCGGCAGCCATGCGCTCGACGTCCACCCCTTCGACGTCGCCGCGACCGCCGACGTGCTCCACCGGGCCCTCTCGATGCCCGCTCCCGAGCGGGCCGCGCACGCCGCGGCCCTCCGAGACCTCGCCGACGCCCGCACCCCCCAGGACTGGCTCGCCGACCAGCTCGCCGCAGCCGAACCGCACGGCTGACGGTCCACCTCGGGCGGCGCTACGCCTGTGCGAGCCGACGCAGCACGGCCAGGGCGCCTTCGGGGCCATCGACCACGAGGTCGGCGCGCTCGAGCATCGCCGGCGGCGCCTCGTCGGTCCGCACCGCGACGCGCACGGCGTGCACCCCGGACCCCGCCAGGCGGTCGAGGGCGTCGAACGCCGGCAGGTCCCCCACGTCGTCGCCGAGGAAGCAGACGGCGTCGAGCCCATCGGCGATCGCCTCGACCACGGTCCCCTTGTCGGCGGCGACGGGCGGGTGCAGCTCGACCGACGCCTTCGCACCACGCAGCACGAGGCCGGTCCGCAGCGCCTCCGCCTGCGCCCACCGGCGGATGGCGCCCTCGCGCTCCGGCGCGGTGCGGAAGTGCAGCGTGAGCGAGAGCCCCTTCGGCTCGACGACCGGTCCCAGCTCATCGGTCGCTCGCCCGACGACCCCCGCCACCACCGCCGCCCACGGCGCAGCCTCCTCGGCGACGTGCACGACGCCGTCGACGCCGATCTCCTCGAGCCCGTAGAGGCCCGACAGCCGCAAGCCCGGTCCGAGCCGGTCGAGCAGGAACGACGTCGGCCGCCCCGAGATGACGGCCAGCGCGCCGTAGCGAGCCGCGAGCGCACGGAGCACCTCGACCGTCCCGGGCACGGCGACAGCGGCCGTCGGATCGTCCACGACCGGTGCGAGCGTGCCGTCGAAGTCGGTCAGCACCGCCGCGAGTGCCGGTGCCGCGAGCAGCGGCGCGAGCACGTCCTCGACCGACACGGAGGCGACGCTACCCTCGGGCTGGCCATGCGCCGGGCCCTCCCCACCGCCCTCCTCGGCACAGTCGCGCTCGGGCTGTCGCTCGGGGCCGGAGCCTGCGGGGACGGCACCGTCCGCGTCGACCTGCGCCCCGACGAGGGCGCCACCTTCCGCTACGAGGTCCGGATCACGACCGAGAGCGAGACGGTCCTCGCCGGCGGACCGCCCCAGGTGCGCACCGACGACGTGCTCCTCGTGGCCGAGCACACGGTGCTCGGGTCCAGCGACGGAGGGGTCCGGGTCGAGGTCGTGCTCGCCGAGCCGGACGGCCAGCAGCGCAGCTTCGAGGTCACCTTCGACCGGGGCGCCCAGCTCGAGTCCATCGCACCGCTCGACGGTGCCTCGAACGGAGCGCTCGGCGATCTCGGCCTCGCCGAGCTGTTCCCCGCCGCCGCTGCCGGACCGCCCGACCGACGCCTCGCCCCCGGCGACCGCTGGCAGGTCGACGCGCTCGTCGACCTCGACGGCGCCGGGACCACCGGGCGGCTCTCGGGCGACGGCCACCTCATCGAGCTCGGTGTGGTCGAGGGTCGCGACGTGGCGAGGATCGAGTCCGAGGTCACGCTGCCCGTGCGCTCGGTCCGCCCGTCTCCCGACGGGGAGCTGCTCCTCGACGGCACCCAGGTCACCGAGCAGCGAGCGACCAGGGACCTCGCCGACGGCTCGGTGCGGCGGGCCACGTCGACCACCGTCGGGCGCTACGACCTGACGGTGTCGCCCCCTGCGGGCACGACGAGCCCGCCCGTCACCGGCACGCTGCGGGTGACGGTGACATCGGAGACCCGCCGGGTCGACTGAACCCGAGCGAGGCGCCCGGGCCTAGCCCGTGGCGAGGTCGGGGCCGAGGATGAGGACGACGGCTGCGCCCCGCAGGTCGTCGACCGGCGCCGGCTCGGGCAACGGGGCGATGGCGGGCACGGGCGAGAGCGTGCCCGCGAGGGCAGCAGCCTCCGCTTCATAGCCCTCGGTGTAGAACACGACGCTCGCCTCGACCAGCTCCCCGCCGCGGGTGTTGGCCGGGGCAGCGGTGACGTAGCCGGACGCACCGACCTGCTCGGAGAACGTCGCTGCCGCACCGGCGACGCCCGAGCCGTTGGCGACGAGCACCGTGACCTCGGCCGGCGGTCGGGCTGCGGCGGCCGGCGTCGTCGATGGCGTCGTCGACGGCGTCGTCGTCACCGCGCCGTCGTCGGGCTCCTCGTCGTCGTCGGGCGCATCCGTCGCGTCGTCGTCGCCACCGATGGCGGTCGTCCCGTCGTCGGTGGTGAAGGGCTCGTCGGTCGCGTTGAGGAGCACGACACCGAGCAGGACGGCGATGACGATCAGGACGACCCCGCGGATCATGGCGCCACCTGCGCTCCGGCCGAAGGAGCTGTCATCGGCGGCATGGCGTCCCCGGCTCACCGGGCCGGCCTGCGGTCAGCGGTCGGACCCTCGAACCGGAGACGGCGACGGTGGTCGCGCGCCCGGCGCACCCGCAGCACGACGAGCGGGTCGTGCGCCAGCGCCTCGGCCGAGTCGGCCAGCGTGCCGAGCACCTGGTAGTAGCGGGTCGGCGACAGCGCGAGCCGCTCGCGGATCGCTGCCTCCTTCGAGCCAGGCAGCTGCCACCAGGAGCGCTCGAGCTCGAGCACCGCTCTCTCTCGTTCCGTCAGGGCCATCTCGGACACCTTGGCCGGATCCACCTGGGGATGCAAGCACCCTCGGCGTCGGCCTACGGTGACGCCACGCCGGGTTAGCTCAGCTGGTAGAGCACCTGTCTTGTAAACAGGAGGTCGTCGGTTCGAACCCGACACCCGGCTCGTCGCAGCAGGCGAGGTTCAGGAGGCGATCGAGGCGAGCTCGTCGACGACGTCTACGGCGGCCTCGTCGGCGAGGTGGACCTCGATCTTGCGCTTGATGCGCTGGAGGGCGTTGTCGATCGACTTGACGTGGCGGCCGAGGTGCTCGCCGATCTCCTGGTAGCTCTTGCCCTCGACGTAGAGGCGGAGGACGTCGACCTCCAGGCCCGAGAGCATCTCGGTCATGGCCGTGCGCATCGAGTCCATGCGCTCCACCGACACGACGTGGTCCGCCGGGTCGGCGATGTTGTGGTCGTCGAGCAAGTCCTCGACCGAGCGCTCGGCAGCGTCGTCGCCGCCGCGCACGCCCGAGAGCGACACGTACTGGTTGAGCGCCTGGTGCTTCTGGCGGGTCGCCGTCTTGATCGCCGTGATGATCTGGCGGGTGATGCACAGCTCGGCGAAGGCCCTGAAGCTGGCCTGGCGGTCGGGCTGGTAGTCGCGGATCGCCTTGTACAGGCCGATCAGCGCCTCCTGCTCCACGTCCTCGCTGTCGCCCCCCACGAGGAAGTAGCCCCGGCCCTTGGAACGTGCGAAGCGCCGGTAGCGCTCGATCAGGGCCAGCTGGGCGAGGTCCTCGCCCGCCTGCGCCCGCACGGCGAGCTCGTCGTCGTCGACGTCGTTGAGTGCGGCGGTTCCAAGGCGAAACGACAAGGTGGGCTCCTGCGAGTGTGGTGGAGTGCTGCTGCCCGAGCCCTTGGGGGGCCTGGTCCGACATCACCTGAGGTGACTAGTCACAATGGACCACACAGCGTGGGCGCGTGTCAACCGTCACGAGGGGAAAAACCACCGCCGGTACCCGAAAGTTCGTCCCTCTGCACCCATCATCGCACGCTTCGAGCGGTTCGCACCCGGCACATCGCCAGCCGATCAGGCGGCCGACACCACCCGTTCGGGTGGGGCAGGTGTGACCAGACCGCAGGTGGTGTCGGAGGTCAGCGCTGCGGGAGGCGGCGCCTGGCCACCTCGAAGCACGCCAGCGCACCTGCGGCGCCGACGTTGAGCGACGAGAGCGCCCCCCGTAGCGGGATCGACGCCACGATGTCGCAACGAGCGCGCGTGAGCCGGCCGAGACCGTGGCCCTCGGCGCCGAGCACGAGCGCCACCGGTTCGGTCGCGAGCGCCAGGTCGAACAGCGACGTGTCACCGTCGGCGTCGAGCCCCACGATCCAGACCCCTTGGTCCGAGGCTCGCGAGAGCGCAGCGGGCAGACCGCTCACCACCGCCATGTCCAGGTGCTCGACAGCACCGGCGGCCGCCTTGGCGACCGTCGGCGTCACGTGCGCCGAGCGATGGCGGGGCAGGACCACGCCGGTCGCGCCTGCGCACTCGGCGCTGCGCAGGAGGGCGCCGAGGTTCTGGGGATCGGTGATGCCGTCCAGGCACACGAGGAACGGGTTCATCCCCCCCGGGCCGAGGGTCGTGCACAGCCGGTCGAGCTCGCTCTCGGGCAGCGGGTCGGCGTGGGCGAGGACGCCCTGGGGGGCCTCCGAACGGGCCTCGGCGTCGAGCTGGCCCCGCGAGACCCGCCGCACGGTGATCCGCGCCTCGGTGGCGAGCTCGAGGATGTCGCCGATGATGGGTGACGACTCGAGGTCCTCGCTCAGCCAGATGTCCCGGCACCGACGTCGCCCGGCGAGCAGGAGCTCGCGCACGGCGTGACGGCCCTCCACCTGCTCGCCGCCGAGGCCACGGCGCCCACCTGGTGTCGGCGACATCCCCTCGGGGAGCGGGCTCGTCCCCGAACGGGGCGCGCTGCTGCGACCCCTCGACGCGCCGCCGCCCTTGCGCCCACCGCTCGCCGGCCGTCCACGGCCTCCGCTGCTCGACGGGCGGCCGCCGCTGGCACCGCCTCCTGCGCCCCCACCCGGTCGACCCCGACCTCCACCCGGCGGCCGCCTCGCCGGGCTCATCCCTGACCGACCGTTCGGGTCACGCTCGCCACCGCCCAACAGGCGATGCCCTCCCCCCGGCCGAGCGCGCCGAGTCCCTCGGGGCGACGGCCCTTCACCGTGACGTCGGCACCCACCGCAGCCGACAGCCTCTCCTGCATCTCGGCGCGGTGAGGTGCGAGCGCGGGCGCCTCGCACACCACCGAGCAGTCGATGTTGCCCGGTGACCAGCCTGCGGCCCGCACGCGCTCGACGGCGGTGCGGAGCAGGACGAGGCTGTCCGCACCCGCCCAGCGAGGGTCGGTGTCAGGGAAGTGCTCGCCGATGTCGCCGAGACCGGCGGCGCCGAGCAGGGCGTCGGTCGCGGCGTGGGCGATCGCGTCAGCGTCGCTGTGGCCAGCGAGACCTCGGGCGCCGGTGAACGCCACCCCACCGAGGACGAGGATGCGGTCGGGGTCATCGCTGAACGGGTGGACGTCGAAGCCCAGGCCGACGCGCGCCACCGGGGTCGGGGTGGCGTCGGACGAGCCGAGCCGTGCCTCGGCGACGGCGAGGTCGCCGGCATCGGTCAGCTTGAGGTTGGTGGGATCGCCGGGCACGGCCACCACCCTCCCACCGATCGCCTCGACCAGCGCGCCGTCGTCCGTGGCCTCGGGCATCCCGGCGTGGGCAGCGCGCAGGACCGCAGCAGCGAACCCCTGCGGGGTCTGGACCGCCACGAGGGAGGACCGGTCGACGGTCTCCTCGACCACGTCACCCTCGCCGACCCGCTTCAACGTGTCGGTCACGGGCACCGTCGGCAGCGCCGCATCGGCGCCCGCTCGCACGGCTGCGACGACAGCCTCGAAGAGCGCCGGCAGGCACAGCGGTCTAGCGCCGTCGTGGACGACGATGACCTCGACGTCGACCGGCACCGCCGCCAGACCGGCACGCACCGACGCAGAGCGGGTCGCGCCCCCACCGACGACCACGTCCGCCCCGGGGACCTGCACCGAGGCCACGTCGGCGGGGGGCACGACCACGACGACACCCGAGCACGACGGCGCCCGTCGCATGGCGTCGACGGCGTGGTCGACGACGCGGCGACCAGCGAGCGGCGCCCACTGCTTCGCCCCTCCGAAGCGCGACCCTGTCCCCGCAGCGACGACGACGGCCCAGGCCCCGGTGCGCTCGGCCGTCACCCCGCGACGGAGGCGAAGAGCATGCGGCCCTTGGAGGTCTGCACGCTCGAGGCGATCAAGACGTCGAGGTCGTCGCCCAACCGGTCGCTCGCATCGCTCACCACCACCATCGTCCCGTCCTCGAGGTAGCCCACGCCCTGCCCGGCGTCGCGTCCTTGGCGGCTCACCGTAACCCGGACCGTCTCGCCGGGGACGAGGACGGGACGGAGGCTCTGCGCGAGCTCACCCAGGTCGAGGCAGCGGACACCCTGCAGCTCGGCGACGCGACGGAGGTTCGTGTCGGTGGTGAGCAGCGCGGCGCCGTGGCGGCGGGCGAGGACGACGAGCTTTGCGTCGACCTCGATGCGCTCGGGGACCTCCTCCTCGAGGACGATCAGGCCGATCGACGGCTCGTCCTGCACGGCGGCGAGCGCCTCCAGCGCCCGCCTGCCTCGCCGACGACGGCCGGGGTCGGCGGCATCGGCGATGCCCTGGAGCTCGTCGAGGACGAAGCGGGGCACGGCCAGCCGGCCCGGCAGGAACCCTGCGCCGGCCGTGGCGACGA
>JBBSLC010000147.1:0-7150 GCA_038255685.1 Acidimicrobiales bacterium
AGCGTCTCCCGCTCCCGCCGATCGCCGAGCAGCTCGCCCTCGTCGAGGAACCCGTCGGCGACCTCACCGTGCTCGCCGCGCGTCGCGCACACCAGGACGACCCGGTGGCCCTCTGCCGCCGCACGCGCCATGAGGCCGCCGGTTGCGATCGACTCGTCGTCGGGGTGCGCGTGGAAGGAGACGAGGGTGGCCACGTCCGGCAGTCTGCCCGACGCGCTAGCGGACGGCGCCGGCGTCTCGCAGCGACGCGACCTCGGCGGTGGTGAAGCCCCACGCCTCGAGCACCTCGTCGGTGTGCTGGCCCGGGTGCGAGGGTGGCCGGCTGATCTCCGGCTCGGTCCGGCTGAAGCGCGGCGCGGGTGCGGGCTGGCGGACGCCGGCCACCTCGGTGAAGGTGCCACGGGCGGCCATGTGGGGGTGGGCGTGGGCCTCGTCGAGGGAGAGCACGGGTGCGAAGCACACGTCGGTGCCCTCCATGACCTTGCACCACTCGTCGCGGGTCTTGGCCTTGAAGATGCCGGTGAGGCGCTCCTTCAGCGCCGGCCACTGCGACCGGTCGTGCTGGTGCGGCAGCTCCTCGCCCTCGAGGCCGGTGAGGCGGAGCAGCTCTGCGTAGAACTGCGGCTCGATCGACCCGATGGAGACGTAGCCGCCGTCGGCGCACTCGTACACGTCGTAGAAGTGGGCGCCGGTGTCGAGCAGGTTCGTGCCCCGCTCCGGCTCCCAGATGCCCATGGCCTTGAAGCCGTAGAACATGCTCATCAGGGTGGCGGCACCGTCGACCATGGCGGCGTCGACGACCTGGCCCTCGCCGGTGCCGCGTGCCTCGAGGATCCCGCACACCACGCCGAAGGCGAGGAACATCGCGCCACCACCGAAGTCGCCGACGAGGTTGAGCGGCGGGGTCGGCGGCTGGCCCGCCCGGCCCACGCCCTCGAGGGCGCCGGCGAGCGCGATGTAGTTGATGTCATGGCCGGCGGTCTGGGCGTAGGGACCATCCTGGCCCCACCCGGTCATCCGGCCGTAGACGAGCCGGGGGTTGCGGGCGAGGCAGACGTCGGGGCCGAGTCCCATGCGCTCGGTGACCCCCGGACGGAACCCCTCGATGATGGCGTCAGCCGACTCGACGAGGCGCAGCACCGCTTCGACCCCGTCCGGGTGCTTGAGATCGACGCCGATCGAGCGCCGACCACGGAGCAGCGGATCGACAGGTGGGGACGCCGGGTCGCCGCCCGTGACCGCCTGGGCGCGGTCGACACGGACCACCTCGGCGCCCATGTCGGCGAGGAGCATCGCAGCAAAGGGGCCGGGGCCGATCCCCGCGAGCTCGATGATGCGGACGCCGGTCAGGGGACCAGCCACCTCAGGACGCCTTCGCCGCGTTGGCTGCTGCGGCGTCGATGATCGTGGTCCAGAGCGCCTCGGGCAGGTCGTGGCCCATGCCGGGGATGACGAGCAGGTCCGAGCCGGGGATCGCCTTGGCGGTGGCCTCGCCCCCGCTCACGTCGATCAGGGGGTCGTCGGCGCCGTGGATGACGAGGGTCGGCACCGTGACCGAACCGAGCTCGGCGGTGCGGTCCGGCGAGGCCATGATGCCGACGAGCTGGCGGGCGACGCCGACCGGGTCGTTCGAGCGGTCGTAGGCAGCGATCGCACGAGAGCGGACGACGGCCTCGTCGAAGGGGTGCGCCGGAGACCCGATGACCGCCGTGCTCGCGACGGCCCGGTCCGCTGCCTCGTCGCGGTTCGCGGGCGGCGGCGCGAGGAGCGCAGCGATCGCCTCGGCCTTCGGTGCACCGACCGCAGGGTCACCCGTCGTCGACATGATCGAGCAGAGCGACCGGACCTTGTCGGGGTGGCGGATGGCGAGGGACTGCACGATCATCCCGCCCATCGACACGCCGAGGACGTGGGCGGGCGCCATGCCGAGGGCATCGAGCAGGCCGGCGGCGTCGTCGGCCATGTCACCCACGGTGTAAGACGCCGTCGAGTGGTCGCCGCCGATCGCCTTCATCACGTCGGGCGCCGGGCCGCTGGTGATGCGGCTCGACAGCCCGACGTCGCGGTTGTCGAAGCGCACGACGCGGAAGCCGTGGTCGGCGACCTGCTGGCAGAACCGCTCGTCCCAGCCGGTCATCTGGACCGAGAAGCCCATCACGAGCAAGAAAGGCGGATCGTCCGGGCTCCCGAACTCGTCGTAGGTGATGTCGATCCCGTTGGCGCGCACCTGAGGCATGGAGAGACCCTCGCTCACGCTTGACCGATCGGTCAAGATCGAGCACGGCGCACAGGCCCCCAGATGACCTCGACGCCACGTCTCGTCACCCAGCGCGGCCGGATCACGCCGCTGCGCCACTCCACGTGTTTCAATCGTCACACGTGTCGGGTACTCCTGGCTCGTCGGGGCGCACGCCTCGCCACGGGGAGGGGGACAGGCCTCTCGCCATCGGACAGAGGAGAGCTCATGGGCATCGGAGTCAGCGTCTTCCTACTCGCCGTCGGCGCAATCCTGGCGTTCGCCATCGACGTCACCGCCGAGGGTGTCAACCTCAACACGATCGGCATCATCTTGATGATCGTCGGTGCGATCGGCTTGCTCGTGTCGCTCGTCTTCGCCAGCAGCCTCACCTCCCGTGGTGGCGACCGCACCGTCGTTCGAGAAGAGCGCTACTGACGAGAAGAGCGCTTCTCACGAGAAGCGCTGGACGACCAGAGAATGCTTGACGAGGGCCGGGCAGCCGGCTCTCGTCTCGCGTCTGGGTGCCTGCTGCTCAGAGGTGGTCGAGGAGCGACGCCCGCTTGGCATCGAACTCGGCCTGTGTGACCACGCCGAGGCGGAGCAGCTCGCGCAGCTCGGCGAGACGGTCGGTGACAGAGCCGGACGAGGGGCGTCCGCCCGTCGCCATGCGACGTTGGTTGTCCTCGATCTGGCGGTGGATCTCGCTCTGCACGTGCGACGGTCGAGCGACGTTGCTGAAGCGCTGCGTCCCGCGCTCTCCGCCCGACTCGATCTCGAGGTCGCCGGAACCGAGCATCCGCTCCAGCACGGTCTGGTTGAAGAAGACGGTGTTGACCCGCTCGAGCGGGATCTCGATCCCCTGCTTGGCGAGCACCCCGGATCGGTAGATGAGCCGATCGGACGTGACGACGAAGTTCGTGGTCCCCCAGCGGGCGTAGCGCCCCGCGAACCAGAGCAGCGCAGCGAGGGTGATCCCGGCGAGCGCCAGCAGGACCCACTCGTGGAGCTCGAGCACGGCTGCCGCCACGAGCCCCACCACGGCGATGGCGAGGAGCACGGCAGGGCCGAGGAAGGAGACCCAGTGGGGGCGCAGGTCGAGCACGACCTCTTCGCGCTCGTGCAGCAGCTTTCGAGGGAACGCCACGAGCGGATCGTAGGCCCTCACGAGCCCTCGGCACGGGTGGCAGGCGAGCGAGCGCCCTACCGGTAGACCCGTCGGCGGAAGATGCGGTCCTCAGAGACGACGCGGTCCAAGAAGAGGAGCCCGTCGAGGTGGTCGAGCTCGTGCTGCAGCGCACGTGCCTCGAACGCGTCGGCCTCGATCGTCACCTCTCGCCCGTCCACGTCGAGCCCGCGCACGACGATCTCGAGGGCTCGAGCGACGTCGCCGGTGAGGTCGGGCACGCTCATGCAGCCCTCCCGCCCGACCTCGATCGGCCCGGCTCGGACGACGACAGGGTCGAAGAGCAGGATCTCCCCGTGGCAGGAGCGCGCCTTGCGATGGCCGGTCACGTCCACGCAGAAGGCGCGCTTCGACACGCCGATCTGCGGGGCGGCCACACCGACGCTGTGGTCGGCAGCACGCATCGTGTCGAGCAGGTCGACGCCGAGGCGACGGGCTGCCTCGTCGACGACGCCGACGAGCTCGAGGGCACGGGCGACGTCGCCGGTGAGGTCGGGCACGCTCATGCAGCCCTCCCGCCCGACCTCGATCGGCCCTGCTCGGACGACGACAGGGTCGAAGAGCAGGATCTCGCCGTGGCAGGAGCGCGCCTTGCGATGGCCTGTCACGTCGACGCAGAAGGCTCGCCTCGACACGCCGATCTGCGGTGCGGCGACACCGACGCTGTGGTCGGCAGCCCGCATCGTGTCGAGCAGGTCGACGCCGAGGCGACGGGCTGCCTCGTCGACGACGCCGACGAGCTCGGCGGGCCTGGAGAGCACCGGTTCGGGGAGGGAGACGACAGGTCGGATCACGGGGGGCGGCGCTCAGGGGGTGCGGCGGTCAGCTGGGTGCAGCCGTCAGAGGATGTCAGCGTCTTCGGCCCGCAGGTGGATCTCCACCCGGAGGTCATCAGCCAGGCTCGCCAGCTCCGCCTGGAGCGGCGATGCGTCATCACCGAACGGCAGGGTGATGTCGAGCAGCATCACGTACACGGGCTCCTCTGGTGTGCCGATCGTCCGGGTGGTGAGGTCGACGACGTTGGCGGCGCGATCGGCGAGCACGGTCGTGACGCGGTGCACGAGGCCCGGCTGGTCAGCGCCGTAGACGGACACCGCCCAGGCGGTCTCGCCACCCTTGGGTGCGAGCTCGCCCTCGTGCTCATCGGCGAGGGGACGCACCGCCACCGTGAGGTCGAGCCCGGTCGTCTCGTCCGACAGCGCCCGCTCGAGCGCAGCAGCGTGCTCCTCTGCCGGCACCTCGACGACGAGGACCATCGCGAACTGCCCGGCGAGGTTCGTCATCGCCGTGTCGGCCAGGTTCGCGCCGTGGCGGACGAGCACACCCGTGACCGCAGCGACGATGCCGGGACGATCTGGCCCGAAGGCGGTGACGACGACGCGGGGCACGCCAGCAGGTTAGAGCGAGCGCCCCTGCCTCACGCCCAACCGAGCTCGTCGAGCCGATCGTCGTCGATCCCGAAGTGGTGGGCGACCTCGTGCACGACGGTGATGCGCACCTGATCGACCACCTCCGCCTCGTCGGCGCAGGACCGGCAGATCGGGAGGCGGTAGATGGTGATGCGGTCGGGCATCGCCAACCCGCCGTAGGTGTCGCGCTCCGTGAGCGGGATGCCCTGGTAGAGCCCGAGCAGGTGGGCATCGCGGGCCTGGTCACGCACCTGCACCACCACGTTGTCCATGCGGTGCCCGAGCGCATCGGGGAGCCCGTCGAGCGCCTCTGCCACGAGCGCTTCGAACCGCACGGGGTCGACCTCCACCACGACGCCGAACCTACCGGCCACCGAGCAGTCGCCGAGCGCCGTACGCTCCGCCCGTGCGCTTCCGCCTCGAGCAACCGCTGCCGGCGAGCACCACCGAGGTGATCGATGTCCTCATCGACCCCGAGTTCCTCGCCAGCCTGGGCGAGCTGGAGAAGCTCGGTGAGCCCGAGCTGCTCGACCAGCGGAGCGACGGTGACCTCGTGCACCAGCGGGTCCGCTACCGCTTCACCGGAGCCCTCTCCTCAGCGGTGACAGCAGTCGTGGACCCGGCCAAGCTCGTGTGGGTCGACGAGACCACCTACGACCGTGCTGCGGGCACCGCCACGTTCCGCATCCTCCCCGAGCACTACGCCGACCGGCTCAGCGCCGGCGGGACCTACCACTTCACACCCACCGGGCCGACGACCTGCACCAGGGTGGCCGACGGCGAGCTGCGGGTCCGGTTCCCCCTCGTCGGAGGCAAGGTCGAGCGAGCGATCGTCAGCGGCCTCAGCGAGCACATGGAGCACGAGGCGGCGCTCGTGCGCCGCTGGCTCGAGGCCCGCGCCGGAGAGCGCTGACCGCAGCCCGTCAGCTCCGGGAGCCCCGCTCGGCCATCATCGCAGCGATCTTGGCGAAGTCGACCGTGATGAACAGCCCCTTGGCCTCCGCCGTCAGGTCGTCTCCTGCGTACAGCCGCCCGGACGTGAACAGCTTGCGACCGTCCTGACGGTCGAGGGTGGCCTCGAACCGCAGGTCGGTGTGCAGGGGCGTCGGCCGTCGGTACTTGACCTCGAGCGTCCCGGTCATGCCCGGGTTGCCGGAGAGCGACTGGGCCATGCCGAGCACCTCGTCGAACGCGGCGGCGACGTAGCCGCCGTGCACGCTGTTCGGCGGACCCTCGTAGGCGGAGCCGAAGCGGACCTGGCCGTGCACCATCCCGTCCTCGATGGTCAGTCGGACGGGCGGCGCGAGCGGGTTCGCCGTGCCGATGATCGGGCTGTGGTCGAAGAACGAGCGGGGGTCGTCAGCGTCGCTGCCCCCTGCGAGGCCGACCTCGGCGAAGCCCTCGTAGAGCCTTCCCTGCGGGTGGTCGACGAGATCGGCGAGCGCCGCCTCGATGTGGTCGGCCGCTGCCGTGAGCGCCTCGATGGGGGCGCCGGTCGCCACGAGCCGGTCGATCACCGATCGGGTGGCGTCGGCCAGGCGCCGCAGCTCTGCCCGCCTCGGGGGCAGCGCCCCCGCCTCCGCCTCGTTCAGCCGGTTCACCCAGTTGCCCTCGCTCGGTCGCGCCACGGCGGCACCGTAGCGCTGTGCCCCGACCGCGCCGTCAGGTCACGGTCGGGGCAGGAACTCCGCCACGAGCGGGGCGTGATCGGAGGGCTGGGTGCCCTTGCGGGCGTTGCGGTCGACGAGCACCCACGAGAGGCGCTCGGCGAGCGGCGCGGTGGCGAGCAGGAGGTCGATGCGCATGCCCAGGTGCTTGTGGAACGCACCCGCCCGGTAGTCCCACCAGGTGAAGAGGCGCTCCTCTGCGTGGCGCTGGCGGAAGACGTCCACCAGGCCCCAGTCGCACAGGTCGCGCAGCGCCGCCCGCTCCTCGGGGCTCACGTGGGTGCCACCGTGGCATGCCGTCGCGTCCCACACGTCCCGGTCGTCCGGCGCGACGTTGAAGTCGCCGAGCACGATGGCGTCCGCGGTCGGGTCCGCCGTCGCAGCCAGGTGGGCGCGGAGACGGGCGAACCAGTCGAGCTTGTAGTGCCAGTGGTCGTGGCCGACCTCGCGCCCGTTCGGGACGTAGACCGTGGCGATGCGCACCCCACCACAGGTCGCGGTCAGCAGGCGCGCCTCGGGGTCAGGCTCCACCCCGGGAGCGAAGCCGTCGACGACGTCGGTGATGCCGACCCGGGAGATGATCGCAACCCCGTTCCACCGCCCCTCGCCGTGGTGGACGGCCTCGTAGCCGAGTCCGGAGAACGCCATCGCC
>JBBSLC010000148.1:0-7078 GCA_038255685.1 Acidimicrobiales bacterium
AGGACCCGAAGGCGATGCCCTACGAGATCGTCACCGAGTCGCTGAAGGACTTCCAGCTCGCCGTGGACGGGACCGGCGCTCGCGTCGTGCCCTGGCTGCAGCACTTCAACCTGGGCCACGTGTACGGGCCGGTCGAGATCATGGCCCAGATGCAGGCTGCGAGGGACCTCGGCATGGAGGACTGGATGTTCTGGAACGCTGCCGTGCGCTACGACGCCGGCGGCTTCGACCCGCTGCGCCGCTAGCGGTCTGGCCGCGTGCGGGATCACACCCGCACCAGGTCGCGCAGTGCGGCGAGCTTCGCCTCGCCGATGCCCCGCACGTCGAGCAGCTCCTCGACCGAGCCGAACCCGCCACGCCGCTCGCGCTCGTCGAGGATCGCCTGGGCCGTCGCAGGCCCGACCCCTGGCAGCGTGTCGAGCTCGGTGAGGGTGGCGGCGTTGAGGTCGATCGGTCCGCGCACCACCCCCTCGGTGCCCTGCCCTGCGGGCGAGCTTCCTCCGGTCACCGCAGGCACATCCTGGCCGACCAACGGGAGGAAGACGCGTCCACCGTCCTCGAGCGGCGCGGCCAGGTTCACACGGTCCAGGTCAGCGCCGGTGACCGGCCCACCAGCAGCGTCGAGCAGGTCGGCGACGCGAGCTCCCGCCGCCAGCCTGTAGACCCCCGGCCGGGCGACCGCGCCTGCAGCGTGCACCACCACCTCGGCCGGCTCGAGGGTCGTCGTGGTCGTCGTCGTCGAGGCGGCGGGATCCCCCGCGCCGCCGGCGAAGGGCAAGCTGGTCTCCGGCGGCGGCGGTGAGGGACCTCGGAGCACCACGATCCCGACGACGACGAGGCTCACCAACCCCACCGCAGCGGTCGCCGCCAGCCGGGCGGTCAGGACACCTCCGACCAGCGCCTCGACCCGCTCGCGCCAGCTCGGCGTCCAACCCAGGTGCTCGAAGCCGAGGCCCCTCGGTCCTCCGTCGGCACCCTCCGGCGACGTCGGGTAGGGGTCGGTCGTTCGTGCGTCGGGCGTTCGTGCGTCGGGCGATGGTGCGTCGAACGGCTCGGCCACGACGGCTCCCTCCGGGTTGGTCACGCCGGGGAAGCGAGCCGAGCACCGCCGAACCTAGCGGCAGCCGTGAACCGGGACCAGACCCCGCTCAGTCGTCGTCGGAGCCCGGGCCCTGCAGGGCGTCGAGCTCCTCGGGGGTCATGAGGACGTCTCGTGCCTTGGAACCGGTCGAGGGGCCGACCACGCCCTTCTGCTCGAGCAGGTCCATGAGCCGACCCGCTCGGGCGAAGCCGACTCGGAGCTTGCGCTGGAGCATCGAGGTGGAGCCGAGCTGGCTGCGGACGATGAGCTCCATCGCCTGCCACAGCATGTCGTCGTCGGTCTCGTCACCGGTGCTGCCGCCGGGCAGACCCGACGAGATCTCGTCGTCACCCTCCGACACCACGCTCTGCTCGTAGACCACCTCGGGCGACTGGCGCTTCCAGTGGGCGACGACCTTGCGAACCTCGTCCTCTCCCACCCATGCGCCCTGGATGCGGCGGGGGTTCGACGAGGCCGGGCCGAGCAGGAGCATGTCGCCCTGGCCGATGAGCCGCTCGGCGCCACCCTGGTCGAGGATCACCTTCGAGTCCGTCATGCTCGACACCGCGAACGCCAGGCGGGCCGGGACGTTGGCCTTGATGACGCCGGTGATGACGTTGACCGATGGCCGCTGGGTGGCGAGCACCATGTGGATGCCCACGGCCCTCGCCATCTGTGCGATGCGGGTGATCGACTCCTCGACGTCTCGGGCTGCGACCATCATCAGGTCGTTCAGCTCGTCGACCACGATCACGATGAAGCTCAGCCGCTTGTAGATCGGCTCGCCGGGGTCGTCCACGCCCTCGGCTCGGGGCTCGGTGCGCAGGTCGCCCCGGTCGAAGGCTGCGTTGTACCCGGTGATGTCGCGCACGCCGACCTCGGAGAGCAGGTCGTAGCGGCGCTCCATCTCCTTCACCGCCCAGCTCAGGGCGTTCGCCGCCTTCTTCGGGTTGACGACAACGCTCGTGAGCAGGTGGGGCAGGTCGTTGTACTGCCCGAGCTCGACCCGCTTGGGGTCGATGAGGATGAGCCGGCACTGCTCGGGAGTCGAGCGCACGAGGATCGACGTGATGAGGCTGTTGATGCAGCTGGACTTGCCTGCGCCGGTCGCCCCGGCGATGAGGATGTGCGGCATCTCGGCGAGGTTGGCCATGACCGCCCGGCCGGCGATGTCGATGCCCATGGCGACGGCGCACGGGTGCGTCGCTCGGCGGGCCTCCTCGCTGGCCAGGATGTCGCCGAGGGCGACGAGCTGGCGCTGCTTGTTCGGGACCTCGACGCCGATCGCCGAGCGCCCGGGGATGGGCGCGAGGATGCGCACGTCGGGAGAAGCCATCGCATAGGCGATGTCCTTGTTCAGGCTCGTCACCCGGACGACCTTCACCCCGGGCCCGAGCTCCAGCTCGTAGCGGGTGACGGTGGGGCCGACGGTGTAGCCGACGAGGCGGGTCTCGACACCGTGGGCGGCGAGGGCCATCTCGAGCGTGCGCCCACCCTCCTCGACCAGCGCCTGGTCGATCTCTTGGACCTCGCTCCGCTTGAGCAGGCCGAGCGGCGGGAGCTTCCACGCGCCCGGTGCGACGCCGGGACCGAGGTCGATGGCGAGCTGCTCGGGGTCGACCTCGGCGATGGGCGTCGGCAGGTTGGCCTGGAGCGCAGGCCGGACCGCAGTGGCGTCGACGTCGGCGGCGGTGGTGTTGTCCGCGTCGGTGTGGTCGAGGACGGTGATCGCCGCTTCGGCGTCGTCGAACGGCTTCGGGCCTGCGTCGTCGTCGTGGCCGGCACCGGCGGGCTTGATCGTCCCGAGCCATCGCACGCCGTTTCGCAGGGCGCCTGCGACCGGGCGGGCACCGGCCGCAGCGTGGCCGGCGGCGGCCCCCGGCGTGGTGCGCGTGAGCACGAGCAGGCCGACCACGAGGAGGACCACGAGCACCACGGACGCCCCAGCGGTGGCGAGGAGCGCTCGGAGCGGTCCTGCGAGGCCGAGGCCGGCCAGGCCGCCAGCGCCACGCAACCGGTCGAGCGAACCGCTCGGGGGATCGACGGCGAGGTGGGCGAGGCCGCACACCGCGAGCAGCACGATGGCGATGCCGAGCCCGATGCGGCCCGTTGCGTCCGGTTCCTCACCCCGCCCGCGCAGGAGCACGAGCGCAGCGGCGACGAGCAGCACGGGGACGACGACCTTCGTGAGCCCGACGAGGGCGCCGACGCCCTCGCCGATGCCACGCCCGACGGGACCGGCGGCGTCGAGCCAGACGCCGAGGGCGACGAGGACGGCGACGACGAGCAGCAGCGCGCCCCAGGTGTCACCCCGGCGCAGCGCCGGCCCGATCCGGCTCGCGAGACCAGGGGTGGCGGCGGCCTTCGCGGTGCGGCCACCCTTGCTCCGCCCCTTGGCGGGCGGCCGCTTCCGAGCGGTGCTCGTCGGGCGCGTGCGCGCCGTCGCCGGCCGTCGGTTCGTCGTCGCCACAGTGGCAACAACGGTAACAGCAGCCACTTCCGCCACAGCGGACCCGAGCGCAGCGGCGGGCCCACCGGGTTCTCGGCACGTCAGCGACCGGGTGGCGGTGCCTCAGGTGCCGAGACGCGGGAGGAGGGGGTCAGGCCTCCATGACCACCGGGACGATCATCGGCTTGCGCTTGGTCCGCTCGGCGACGAAGCCGCCGAGCGCCTTGCGGGCGTGGCGCTTGATGGCCTCGACGTCGCTCGTGTCGGCGTTCTCGATGCCGGCGACGACCCGACGGCGGGCCTCCTCGAGCAGGTCCTCGGCCTCAGCGGCGTGGACCCAGCCACGGGTGATGATCTCGGGACCGGCGATGACCTCGCCCGACTTCATGTCGACCGTCACGACGACCACGATGACCCCTTCCTCGGCGAGCACCTGGCGGTCACGCAGCACGCCGTGGGTGACGTCACCGACGACGCCGTCGACGTAGAGGTAGCCGGCCGGCACCTCCCCGACCCGACGCACGCCCTCGTCGTCGACGATGACCTGGTCGCCGTCGAGGCAGACCGTGATGTTCTCCTCGGCCACGCCCATCTGCACGCCGAGGCGGGCGTGGTGGACCATGTGGCGGTACTCGCCGTGCACGGGGATGAAGTACTCGGGGCGTGCGACCGAGAGCAGCGTCTTCAGCTCCTCTTGCTTCGCGTGGCCCGAGACGTGGACCTGGGCCATGCCCGAGTGGATGACGTCGGCGCCGAGGCGGTGGAGGCCGTCGATGACCTTGCCCACGCTCGTCTCGTTGCCGGGGATCGGGTGGCTGGAGAGGATCACCGTGTCGTTGTCGGTGATGCTGAGCCACTTGTTCTCGCCGCTCGCCATGCGGGAGAGCGCCGACATCGGCTCGCCCTGGGAGCCGGTCGAGATGATGACGAGCTCGCCGTCCGGGACACCGCCGATGTCGGCCACGTCGAGCAGCTCGCCGCCGGAGACCTTCAGGAGCCCGAGGTCGCGAGCGAGGCGGATGTTCTTCTTCATCGAGAGCCCGAGCGTCGCCACCCGTCGGCCCTCGCTCTGGGCGATGTCGATGATCTGCTGGATCCGGTGGATGTGGCTGGCGAAGCAGGCGATCACGATCCGCCGACCCGCAGCCTCGCGGAACAACGTCGTGAGCACCGGGCCGACGGACGACTCCGAGGTGGTGTGGCCCTTCTCCTCGGCGTTGGTGGAGTCCGAGAGCAGGAGGCGGATGCCCGACTCGACCTCGATGGCGCCGATGCGACCGAGGTCGGTGAGACGGCCGTCGACCGGGTTGAGGTCGAGCTTCCAGTCCCCGGAGTGCAGGATCGTGCCCTGGGGCGTGTGGAACGCCGTGGCGAAGCCGTTCGGCACGGAGTGGGTCACGGGGATGAACTCGACGTCGAAGGGCCCGATCTGGCGGCGCTCGCCGTCCTGCACCTCGACGAGCTCGGTGCGGTTCAGCAACCCGGCCTCTTCGATGCGGTTCCTCGCCAGGCCGAGGGTCAGCTTCGAGCCATAGATCGGGAACGACAGCTCGCGCAGGAGGAAGGACAGGCCGCCGGCGTGGTCCTCGTGGCCGTGGGTGAGGATGCACCCCTCCACCTGGTCGGCGTGCTCGCGCAGCCAGGTGAAGTCGGGGAGCACGAGGTCGACGCCGGGCATGTCGGCCTCGGGGAACATGAGACCGCAGTCGAGGAGGATGATGCGTCCATCGAGCTCGAGGGCGGCGCAGTTCCGGCCGATCTCACCGAGCCCGCCGAGGAAGGTGATGCGCACGGAGCTGTTCATGGGGTGTCGTCCTTCGGTCGTGCCGCTCTGCGAGCGACGAGGTGGGCGCCAAGGGCAACCCGCGTGGTGGTGGTACGGATCAGGAGTCGGCAGCCAGGCCGGCGAGGACGCAGGCCGCACGCTCGTCGAGGTCGTCGGGGTCAGGGCCCATCGGGGGGCGGCACCGCCCGACGGGCTGGCCGAGCGCTCGGAGGATCGCCTTGGACGGCACCGGGTTGGGCGCGTCGTCGCTCGACTCGAAGGCGTAGCTGTCGAGCAGTCGTGCGCTGACGGTCCGCGCTGCGTCGAGATCGCCCTTCTCGACGGCGTCGACCAGGTCGACCATGTGGTTGCCGGCCCACTGGGCGGCGACGCCGACGAGGCCCACGGCACCGACGGCGAGGAGGGGGAGGTTGAGCTTGTCCTCGCCGCAGTAGACCTCGAACCCCGCCGGCGCCTCGGCGACGAGTCGCTCCGTGCCTGCGAGGTCGCCGGCGGAGTCCTTCACCGCCACGATGTTCGAGACCTCCCGGGCGAGGCGGAGCAGCACGTCGGTGTCGATCTTGCGGCCGGTCCGGAACGGGATGTCGTAGAGCATGATCGGCAGCTCGGTCGACTCAGCGACCGCTCGGAAGTGCGCCTCGAGCCCGGCCTGCGCGGGGCGGTTGTAGTACGGCGTCACCGCCAGGACCCCTGCTGCGCCGCAACCGGCGGCCTGGCGGGTGAGCTCGACGGAGTGGGCGGTGTCGTTGGTGGTCGTCCCGGCGAGGACGGGCACCGTCACCGCCTCGCTCACCGCCCGGATGAGGTCGAGCTTCTCGGCATCGGTCAACGTCGGGCTCTCCCCCGTCGTCCCGCACACGACGAGCCCGTCGTTGCCCTGGACGTCGACGAGCCATCGAGCGAAGGCAGCGGCGCCATCGAGGTCGAGCCGGAGCTCGTCGTCGAAGGGGGTGACCATCGGGCTCGCCACCCGTCCGAAGCGGGCCATCAGGCGTGCTCCGCCGCGACGACGCGCTCGTCGACGGGTGCGCTGCGGAGGCCCTCGGGGTGCACGACGAGGCGAGGCGCCGAGAGAGGAGACATCGACCGCACCCTACCAACGGCCACGGACCGCCTCCGGGGGCGGTCCGTGGTCCGGTGCTGACCTCGGAGGAGGGCGATCAGG
The DNA here is from genome assembly GCA_038255685.1 of Acidimicrobiales bacterium. Lineage (GTDB taxonomy): Bacteria > Actinomycetota > Acidimicrobiia > Acidimicrobiales > CADCSY01 > CADCSY01. The sequence goes on from JBBSLC010000148.1 coordinate 6,482, forward strand.
CGGTCTTCGCCGAGGAGTCCATGGTCTCGCCCTCCGCCAGCGCGAACATCTCGTACTCCTCGCCGGTGTCGGCCCAGTCCTCGAACTGGATGACGCCGAGCTCCTGGAACTTCGTGCGCAGCCAGCCGTCGCCGGCATCGAGCAGGCCGAGCTTCTTGCAGTTCGGCACGATCTTGGAGAACAGCATCTGCTGGAAGAGGAGCCGCTCGGGTGCCTGCTGGGTGAGCGTCACGGCCTCCTTCACGTTCACGCCCATGCGGTCCCAGACCTCCTGCTGGAGGAAGCGGTCGCGCATCCGCACGGCCGCCTCGAAGGCGAACTCCTGGCGCTCGCGGATCTCGGCCTGGCCGAGCTCGGTGTAGTAGTCCTGCAGGCTCAGCACGCCGAAGGCGACGTGGCGGGCCTAGTCGCTCATCACGTAGCGGAGGAGCTGCTTGAGCAGCGGCTCGGTCGTGAGCTGGTGCATGAAGCCGAAGGCAGCGAGGGCGAGGCCCTCGACCATGATCTGCATGCCAAGGTAGGTCATGTCCCAGCGGCTGTCCTGGATGATGTCGTCGAGGAGCATCTTCAGGTGGGCGTTGACCGGGTAGTGGCCCG
>JBBSLC010000149.1:0-6981 GCA_038255685.1 Acidimicrobiales bacterium
AGCCACGACACAGCGACGTCGGTGTCGGGGTCGAGCGCGCCCGCCGTGGCGATGGCGTCGAGGTTGGCGCACACCACCCGGTGCGGGAGCATGACCCCCTTCGGGTCGGCGGTGGAGCCGCTCGTGAACTGGAGGATGGCGAGCGCCTCGGGATCGTCAGGGGGACGAACGAAGGCGTCGGCAGAGGCCGTCCCCGTGAGCTCGGAGAGCAGGACCATGGGCGGGTCGCCGGGCTCGGGCTCGACGAAGGGTGCGAAGTCAGGGTCGACGAGGAGCAGGGCGGCATCGGCGTTGGCGACCCGGACCCGTGTCTGGGCCACGAACTCCTCGATCGAACCGAGGCGCATGGGCAGCGGCAGCAGCACGATGGCGGCCCCGCACAGCCACGTCGCCTGGATCGAGGTGACGAGCGTGCGGGTCGTCGGCCCCAGGATGGCGACGTGGTCGCCAGGCCCGATGCCGTGGGCCTGGAGGGCCGCAGCCATGGCTCTGGCGTCGGCGTGCAGCTCGCCCCACGGGACCCGGTCGGGCTCGGCGGTCCCCACGAACGTGATCGCCGTGTCCCGGGTGGCGGCCCGCTCGATGCGCGCCGAGAGCGTCGTGAGGGGGGAGAGCGTCGTCATGGGCCAATGGACCTCGCCGTGGTGCCGGCGGTTACATCGTCTCGACCCGAACCCGCTCAGGGCCCACCGGGGCGCTCACTACGCTCGGGGCATGTCCGAGCCGGTCGACGCCGCCGCCACCACAGGGGAGATCCCCAGGTTCCGCTATGGCGCTGCGCTCGCCAACGAGCTCGAGGCCAGGTGGCAGGACCGGTGGGAGGCCGATGGCACCTACCGGGCCCCGAACCCGAGCGGGCCCCTGTCGGAGGGCTTCGACGCTGACCGTCCGAAGCTGTTCATCATGGACATGTTCCCGTACCCGAGCGGCGACGGGCTCCACGTCGGCCACGTCCTCGGCTACGTCGGCACCGACGTCTACGCCCGCTACAAGCGCATGGCCGGCTACAGCGTCCTGCACGCCGTCGGCTACGACGCCTTCGGGCTGCCGGCCGAGCAGTTCGCCATCCAGACCGGCCAGCACCCGAGGGTCACCACCGAGCGCAACATCGCCACCTACCGCAGCCAGCTGCGGGGCCTCGGGATGGGCCACGACGACCGCCGGAGCATCTCGACGATCGACCCGCAGTACTACCGGTGGACCCAGTGGATCTTCCTGCAGATCTTCGGGTCGTGGTACGACGCCGAGGCGGGCCGGGCGCGTCCGATCGCCGAGCTCGTGGCCGAGCTCGACGCCGGCACCCGGACGATCACGACCCCCGAGCACCCGGATGGCGAGCCGTGGGCGGACCTCGATGACGTCAGTCGCCGGCGCGCCGTCGACGCCCAGCGGCTCGTGTACCTCGACGAGGCACCGGTCAACTGGTGCCCCGGTCTCGGGACCGTGCTCGCCAACGAGGAGGTGACCGCCGAAGGTCGCAGCGAGCGGGGCAACTTCCCCGTCTACAAGCGGGCGCTGCGCCAGTGGAAGATGCGCATCACCGCGTACAACGAGCGACTCGTCGCCGACCTCGACCTCATCGACTGGCCGGAGCGGGTCAAGACGCTGCAGCGCAACTGGATCGGCCGCTCCGAGGGCGCTCGCATCCGGTTCCCGATCGCGTCCGACCCGGCTCTCGGCATCGACGTGTTCACGACACGCCCCGACACCCTGTTCGGCGCCACCTACATGGTCCTCGCCCCCGAGCACCCCCTCGTCGACGAGCTCGTCGCCGCCACCTGGCCACCGGAGACGCCGACCGCGTGGCGAGGTGCCGGTCTGGCCGGCGCAGGCGCCGACGGGTGGACCTCACCGGTGGAGGCGGTTGCTGGCTACCGCCGTTACGCCGGCTCCCGCTCCGACGTCGAGCGCCAGGTGGAGACCCGCACCAAGACCGGTGTCGCCACCGGCGCGACCGCGATCAACCCGGCCACCGGCGAGCCGGTGCCCGTGTTCATCGCCGACTACGTGCTCATGGGCTACGGGACCGGGGCGATCATGGCGGTGCCCGCCCACGACACGAGGGACTTCGAGTTCGCCCGCGCCTTCGGTCTGCCGATCACACCCGTGGTCGCACCGACGGAGGGCTGGCTCACGGGCCACGGACTCGACGACTCCGATGTCGATGACGCCACGAGCTGGCCGGAGGCGTTCACCGGATCCGGCCAGGCGATCGGGTCGGCGAACGACGAGGTGGTGCTCGACGGGCTCGACACCGACGACGCGAAGTCCGGCATCACCACCTGGCTCGAGCAGGTCGGGGCCGGCGAGGGCACCACCAGCTGGAAGCTGCGTGACTGGCTGTTCAGCCGGCAGCGCTACTGGGGCGAGCCGTTCCCGATCGTGTTCGACGAGCACGACCTTCCGCTCGCCGTGCCCGAGTCCGAGCTGCCGGTGGTGCTCCCCGAGATCGACGACTACGCCCCGGTCGTCAAGGGCGACGACGACGACAGCGTGCCCGAGCCGCCCCTCGGACGGGCCACTGCGTGGCGCGAGGTCGAGATGGACCTCGGCGAGGGTCCTCGCACGTACCGCCGCGAGCTGAACACCATGCCGAACTGGGCGGGTTCGTGCTGGTACTACCTGCGCTACCTCGACCCGACCAACGAGGACGCCCTCGTCGATCCCGAGGTCGAGCGCCACTGGATGCAGGGCAGCACGACCGAGGCCGCGCCGGCGTTCGGTGGGGTCGACCTCTACGTCGGCGGCGTCGAGCACGCCGTGCTCCACCTGCTCTACGCACGCTTCTGGCACAAGGTGCTCTTCGACCTCGGCCACGTGAGCACGCCCGAGCCGTTCCAGCGCCTCTACAACCAGGGGACGGTGGTGGCCACCGTCTTCCGCGACGAGCGCGGCTTCCCCGTGCCTGCCGGCGAGGTCGTCGAAGCCGACGACGGGACCACCACCTGGCAGGGCGAGCCGGTGACCCGCGAGCTCGGGCGGATGGGCAAGAGCCTCAAGAACGGCGTCACCCCCGACGAGGTCTACGCCGCCTACGGCGCCGACACCCTGCGTCTCTACGAGATGGCCATGGGCCCGCTCGACGCCGACCGACCGTGGAACGCCCAGGACATCGTCGGCGTCCACCGCCTGCTCCAGCGGGTGTGGCGCAACCTGGTCGACGAGGACACCGGCCAGCCACGCGTCGACGACGCTCCCGCCGGCGACGACCTGCGCCGGGTCCTGCACCGCACCATCGCCGGCGTGGCCGCTGACTACGAGGGCCTGCGGTTCAACACCGCGATCGCCAAGATCACCGAGCTGAACAACACCCTCACCAAGTCGGTCGGCGCCGACGGGCGCACTCCACGCGAGGTGGCCGAGGCGATGGTGCTGCTCCTCGCGCCGTTGGCTCCCCACATCGGCGAGGAGCTCTGGGCGCGCCTCGGCCACACCGGCACCGTCGTGTGGGAGCCCTTCCCCGAGGCCGATCCTGACCTCCTCGTCGACGAGCTCGTCGAGATCCCGGTGCAGGTCGGCGGCAAGGTCCGCACCCGCATCAAGGTCGACGCCGACGCCGACGCAGCCACCATCGAGGCGCTGGCGCTTGCCGACGAGAAGGTCGTCGCTGCCATCGGTGACGCAGCGATCAAGCGGGTCGTCGTCGTCCCCGGCCGACTGGTCAACATCGTCACCTGAGCCCGCGGCGCAGCGGCCCGGTCAGAGGTGGTCGAGCACCCTCGCCCAGCCGCCCTGCTCGGGCGGCGGGATGACGACGTCGGCGACGGCGAGCGCGGCGGGGTGGGCGTGCTCGGGGACGAGGGCGATGGCGGCGCCGGTGAGGAGCTCGACGTCGTTGGGGCCATCGCCCAGGGCGATGACGCGCTCGGGGTCGAGCTCGCGCTCGGCGCAGAAGGCGAGCACGCCGTCCCACTTGGACTGGCCGAGCGGCGCAACGGTGAGCGACGCCGCACCCGGGTAGTCGAGCGAGCGGTCGAGGTGGACCTCGGCGATGTCGCCGATCGCATCGAATGCGGTCACGAGCGCGCCGTGGTCGATGCCGATGATGCTGAAGCCGAGGACGACGACGTCACGGCAGACGGCTTCGAGGTCGCTGATGCCGGCCGTCGCACCGAGGTCGGCGAGGTGCCCGGGGTTCGTCGACGGCGACTCGCCGATGCAGACCTCGTAGGTGTGCTCGTCGACGTAGATGCACGGGCTGAGCCCTGAAGCGCGGAACGCCTCGAGCACCCGTGCAGCGTCATCGGGCGAGTAGGGCGCCCGGTGGAAGCGCTCGTCGGTGGCGAGGTCGAGGCCGAGGGCGCCGTTTAAGACGATGGCCGCCGGGGCCACGCCGATCCTGGCCAACGGCACCTGGGTGGAGGTCACCCGACGACCGGTGGCGACGAGGAGCGGTGGGCCGGACTCGATCACCTGTGCCAGTGCCTCGACGACGTCGCCGTGGACCGTGTGGTCCTGGTGCCACAGGGTGCCGTCGAGGGCGGTCACGATCAGGCTCGGCTCCATCCGCCGAGTCTCGCCGACGTCAGTGCGGTGCGAACGTGCGGGCGTCGACCACCTCACAGCGAGGACCGGGCGCCCGAGTGAGTCGCTGGTCAGCGGTCACGAGCGTGGTCCCGAGCGCCTCGGCGAGCGCCACGTACCAGGCGTCGTAGACGGTCAGGTTCGCCCGCAGCTCCCAGACCCGATCGGCGAACGGTGCGAACGAGTGCTCCTGGATGTGCAGCTCGCCCAGGGCCCGTCGGGCGGCGTTCGCCGTCTCCTCCGAGATCTCACCACGCGCCAGCCACGACCGGGCGACCGAGAGCACCTCGCTCCGGAGGTGCGCAGGGACGTCGAGCGTGGTCTGACGGGCGAGCACCTCCCGGGCGGCGGCACCCGCGGGCCCGGCGACGAGGAGCGCGTCCGCGACGACCGACGCGTCGACGACGGTCAGCGGGCCCCTCGGTCGGACCTGATGGTCGCCGCCGAGGAGCGCCGGGCGTAGCCCTCCGAGCCCTCTCGCTCCATCCGTCCCTCGACCTCCGCGACGACCTCCGCTGGCGTGCGACGGCTCGCACCCTCGATCAGCTCCGCCCTCAGGTACTCCTGCAAGCTCTTGCCGGCGATGGCCGCGCGCCGCCGGTAGGTCCCGTGGACCTCCTCAGGGACGTCTCGGATCTGGATGGTCGCCATGCGTGCACAATAGCGCTTCGAGCGCTGATCTGAAGGCACGTCGCCGAGACGCACGATGGTGGACGTCGGCACCGGTACCACCGGAGCCAGCGTCCAAAAATGGCGTCAGCGACCAGAGCTGCGGCACCCGCTCAGCCTGCGAGGGCGCGCTGGCGGAACTGGCGGACGCCGGTGTCGAGCACCCAGTCATGCCCGAAGCGCACGATCGGTCCGGCAACCGCTGCGGCGATGCGGAGGAGGTCGTTGCGGGGCGCCAGGTCGGACCGGAGTCGAACCGAACACCCGCCATCGACGGCGTCGATCTCGAGCGTCGCGCTCCCAGCGATGTCACCGGTGACGCCGGCCCGCACGAAGCGAGTCGGCACCACCTCCTCCAAGGCGAGGTCGAAGCGCAGGGTGTAGGGCAGCGGGGGCTGCACGACGCAGCGCCACACCGCTCCGTCGGTGAGCGCCTCGGCCTCGAACGAGCGGAGCCACGGCCACCAGCGCCGGTAGTGCTCCACGGCGCTGCACGCCTCCCAGAGGGCGGCGGGTGGCACGGCGAAGCGGTAGGTGCGGTCGGAGCGGACCCTCACCCCTCCAGTGTGTCCGCCCTCCTCACCGGAAGTCCCGGGAGCGGGTGGGGGCGGCGAGAGGGAGGGGTTCGAGGCGGTCGGCGACGACGTTGATGACGCCATCGGCCCGCTCCAGGGTGCCCCGCACGAGCATGGCCGGGCTGGTGCGGGCGATGCTCCGGTAGCGCTCCCACACCCCGACCGAGCAGATGACGTTGACGAGGCCGGTCTCGTCCTCGAGGTTCACGAACACGGTGCCCGACGCCGTGGCCGGACGCTGGCGGTGGGTCACGACCCCGCCGACGAGCACCCGCCGATCGGCCTCGGCCGTCTTCAGCTGCTCGGCGGTGAGCACCCCGAGCGACGTGAGGTGCTCTCGCAGGTGCTCGGTGGGGTGCACCGTGGCGATGCCCGTCGACCACAGGTCGGCGGTGGTCTCCTCGGTGGCCGACATGCCAGGCAGCATCGGGGCGACGGTGCCGGTGACGATCCCCTCCAACCGGTCGGGCCGGGCCTGCACGGCAGCCCCCGCCGCCCACAGCGCCCGCCGCCGGTCGAGACCAAGGCTGCGCAGCGCGTCGGCGGTGGCCAGCGCCTCGACGGCGGGGAGCGGCACCTCGGCCCGGCGCACCAGGTCCTCGACCGAGGCGTAGGGGCCGTCGGCAACCCGGCGCTCGGCGATGCGGGTGGCCAGCTCCTCCCCCACGCTGCGGACCTCGCCGAGGCCGAGGCGCACGGCGAGCCCGCCGGTGCTCCCCTCGCACCGCTCGAGGCTGGAGGTGGCGAGGCTCACGTTGATGTCGGGCCGGCGCACCGTGACCCCATGGCGGCGGGCGTCGCGAACGAGGGTGTGCGGCGACCAGAACCCCATCGGCTGGGCGTTGAGCAGGGCGGCGCAGAACGCCGAAGGGTGGTGGAGCTTGAGCCACGAGCTGGCGTAGACGAGGTAGGCGAAGCTCACCGAGTGGCTCTCGGGAAAGCCGAAGTTGGCGAACGCAGCCAGCTTCTCGAAGATCCGGTCGGCGACCTCGCCGGTGATCCCGTTGGCCGCCATGCCCTCGTAGAACCGGCCTCGCAGCCGCTCCATCCGCTCGGTGCTGCGCTTGGAGCCCATGGCCTGGCGCAGCTGGTCGGCATCGCCGGGGCTGAAGCCGGCCACGTCGATCGCCATCTGCATGAGCTGCTCCTGGAACAGCGGCACGCCGAGCGTCTTGGCCAGGCTCTTCTCGAGCAGCGGGTGCAGGTAGGTGAC
>JBBSLC010000150.1:0-6965 GCA_038255685.1 Acidimicrobiales bacterium
CCCTCGACCCGAAGCCGGGACCGATCCGGGGACGCGGCCGTTTGGCGTCCCCCGGCACGATGCTGTACCAGGGACGCCGCACGGATCGATCTCTAGCGCTCCTCGGTGGACATCTCCCGGAGGCACCGGTCGATCTCGGAGGCACGGAAGCGACGGTGGCCGCCGAGGGTGCGGATGGCGGTCAGCTTGCCGGCACGCGCCCAACGGGTCACGGTCTTGGGGTTCACGCGGAACAGCTGTGCGACCTCCGCGGGGGTCAGCAGCCGGTCCGGTGCGTCGAGGTCGTCGTTGGGGGCCATGTGCTCTCCGATTTGTGGGCTGCTGCGGCGGGATGGTGGTCAAACGGTCAACCCGTGAGGCTCTGTCCGTTTGCTCCCTTGAAGATACGTGTGCCCGCCTTGCTTGACCATGGCCCGTTCTGACCATTCCGTCGGTTCGCGCGGGCTAGTCACCGCGCGCCTCCCCGGATCGCACGCGATGGAAAGGGTACGGTCGGACAGGATGGGAGCCGCCGAGCACCTCCACGTGGAACAGCTCGACCACGAGGGCTACGAGGCGGTGCTGCGGTGCCGCGACGTCGCATCGGGGCTCGATGCCATCATCGCCATCCACTCGACCGTGCTCGGTCCCGCGCTCGGCGGCACCCGCTTCCACGCCTACGACGAGCCCGACGAGGCCCTCACCGACGTCTTGCGGCTCGCCAGGGCGATGACGTCGAAGGCGGCGGTCGCCGGGCTCGACCTCGGCGGCGGCAAGGCGGTGATCCTCGGTGACCCCGCGACGCTGCGGACCGACGAGCTCATCCTCGCCTACGGACGCTTCGTCGACAGCCTCGGTGGCGCGTACCTCACCGCCGAGGACGTCGGCACCACCCAGGCGGACATGGACCTGATCCGGTCGGTCACGCCGCACGTCACCGGGGTGAGCGAGTCCCTCGGCGGCTCGGGAGACCCGTCCGCGGCGACGGCGCTCGGGGTGCTGCACGCCATGCGCGCCGCAGCCGCCCACCGGTTCGGCAGCGACGACCTGGCCGGCCTGCGCGTGGCCGTCTCGGGCGTCGGCAAGGTGGGCGGTGCGCTCGTCGCCCACCTCGCAGACGCCGGTGCGCAGGTGACGATCGCCGATGTGGACGCGGCGCGGGTCGCCGAGGTCGCTCGCGCCCACCAGGTCGAGGTCGTCGCACCCGAGGTCGTCCACCGCGTCGAGTGCGACGTGCTCTCCCCCTGCGCCCTCGGCGGGGTCCTCGGTCCGACGACCATCCCCGAGCTGCGCTGCGCCGTGGTGTGCGGATCAGCCAACAACCAGCTCCTCGACCGGACCGACGGTGATCGCCTCGCTGCCGCCGGGGTGCTCTACGTCCCTGACTACGTGGTGAACGCCGGCGGGATCATCAACATCGCCGAGGAGGTCGGGGGCTACGACCCCGAGCGCGCCGCCACCAAGGTGGCAGCGATCAGGACGACCACCGCCGAGATCCTCCGGTTGGCCGACGCCGAGGGGACGACACCGGCGGAGGCAGCCGACCGCCTGGCCGAGCGCCGCATCGCCGCCGCTGACCCCACCCGCAGCTGAGGGACGGAGAGACCATGGCCTCGCTCACCGGCACCGCGACCGAGGGTGGTGGCGGCGGCGCGGAGGCCACGTACCGCGGCATCCCCCACGTCGAGCTCCTCGAGGACCTCCGGCTGGCGTACACCTCGCGAGCGCTCGACGACCGGGAGATCGGCCTGCAGAAGCAGAGCCGGGTGTTCTTCCAGATCTCAGGCGCCGGCCACGAGTCGCTGCTGCTCGGCCTCGCTCGACACCTGCGCACCGGCAGCGACTGGTTCTTCCCCTACTACCGGGACCAGGCGCTGATGCTCGGCCTCGGGGTCAGCCCCTACGAGGTCCTCCTGCAAGCCGTCGGCTCGGCCGAGGACCCCTCGTCGGCCGGCCGCCAGATGCCGTCCCACTGGGGCTTCGCCGATCGCAACGTCGTGACCCAGTCGAGCCCGACGGGGAGCCAGTGCCTCCCGGCCGTCGGCTGCGCAGAGGCGGCCCGCTACATCTCCCGGCGACCCCACCTCACCGGGTGCAGCGCCGAGGGCGACGAGGTCACCTACGTGAGCCTGGGTGAGGGGGCGACGAGCGAGGGCGAGTTCTGGGAGAGCCTGAACACGGCGTGCACCCTGCACCTCCCCGTCCTCTTCGTCGTCGCCGACAACGGCTACGCCATCTCGGTCCCGTCCTCGGACCAGCAGTCGGCACCGGTCGCCGAGCTCGTCCAGGGCTTCCGGGGCCTCGCCGTGCACCGCATCGACGGCACCGACTACTTCGAGGTGCGCGAGCGCGGGGCGGCAGCGATCGCCCGGGTCCGTGCCAGCGAGGGGCCTGCGCTCCTGCACGCCACGGTGACCCGCCCGTACTCGCACTCGGCGGCCGACACCCAGAGCAAGTACCGCTCGGCCGACGAGCTCGAGGTCGAGCGCACCCTCGACCCGATCTCCCGCCTCCGCTTCGAGCTGGTCGAGGCAGGCGTCCTCACCGAGGAGCAGGCCGACGAGATCGAAGCCGAGGCCAAGGCCGCGGTCGCCGACGCTGCCCGCAAGGCGCTCGCCGCGCCCCGCCCCGACCCCGCCTCCGTCGGCGACCAGGTGGTCGTGCTGCCCGAGATCGCCGACCCCGAGCGGGTCCCCGAGGGCTGGGAGCCGGGTGAGCCCGTCGGCTTCGGTGACGCCATCCGCATGACGCTGCACGAGGTGATGGCAGCCGACGAGCGCGTACGGGTCTTCGGCGAGGACGTGGCCGACGCCCGGGAGGACGTGCTGGCCGACGTGGAGGGCAAGGGCGGCGTGTTCGGCACCACGCTCGGCCTCCAGAAGTCCTTCGGCATGGCCCGCTGCTACAACGCGCCGCTGGCCGAGGCGAACATCGTCGGGCGGGCCGTGGGCCAGGCCATCCGAGGACTGCGACCTGCGCCCGAGATCCAGTTCTTCGACTACATCTGGCCCGCGATGCAGCAGATCAAGAGCGAGGCGGCCACCATCCGCTGGCGCTCGAACGGGGCGTTCACCTGCCCGATGGTGCTGCGGGTGCCGATCGGCGGCTACCTGACCGGAGGCTCGATCTGGCACAGCCAGTGCGGCGAGTCGATCTTCGCCCACGTCCCTGGCCTGCTCATCGCCTTCCCGTCACGCGCCAGGGACGTCGCCGGGCTCCTGCGCTACGCCTTCACGTGCGAGGACCCGGTGCTCATGCTCGAGCACAAGCACCTCCTCCGCCAGGCCTACGCCCGCGACCCGTTCCCGCCCGAGGGCTACGTGATCCCCTTCGGCAAGGGCACGATCGTCCAGCCCGGCGCCGACGTGACGCTGGTGACCTATGGGGCCACCGTCGAGCGCTCCCGCCAGGCGGTCGCCGCCCTGGCCGATCACGGAGCCTCGGTCGAGATCGTCGACCTGCGCACCATCGCCCCGTGGGACCACGACCTGGTCGCCGAGTCGGTCGCCCGCACCGGCCGCTGCCTCGTGGTCCACGAGGACGTGCTCACCTGCGGCTTCGGGGCCGAGGTCGCAGCGTGGGTGGGCGAGCACTGCTTCGCCGACCTCGACGCACCCGTCCGGCGGATCGCAGCGAAGGACAACCACGTCCCCTACGAGCCCACCCTCGAGAAGGCCACCCTCCCCCAAGCCGACGACATCGCCGCAGCACTGCGCGACCTGCTCTCCTTCTGACCGGCTCGCTCGTCGAGCGTCGCGCACTGCTGCCGAGCACACACTCGGCGCAGCCGACCTTCGGTGGACCCCACCGCTACGATCACGCTTGACGGCGCGATGACGTGCCGGCCATGGGAGCGCAGCCTTGGCCCACCCGGTGATCGTGATCAAGCAGGACGGGAAGAAGCCGCTCCACGTCCAGATCCGGGAGATGATCGAGATCGGTCGCGAGTGCGACGGGATCATCATCGCCGACGGTCAGGCGTCCCGACGCCACGCCACGCTCACGCCTCGGCGTGACTCGGTCGTGGTCGAAGACGTCGGCAGCACGAACGGCACTTTCTTCGACGGCACGCGGGTGACGTCCCCTGTCGTGCTCCAGCCCGGCTCGGTCGTGCGCATCGGCGACACGGTGCTCCAGCTCGTGAGCGACGGTGCGGCGATGCCGGCGGGCTCGGCGCCGAGCGGTGCCCGCTCGACGACGGTCACCGGCAGCGACTCCTTCGGCGCTGCGGTCAAAGCGGGGTCGACGGGGCCGAGCGACATCCGGGAGACGTCGATGGACGCGATCGCACGGGAGGTGGGCGCTGCGGACGTCCCCGTGCCCGAGGTCCAGGTGCAACAGGGCGACCAGGGGACCATCACCATCGCCTTCAGCGACATCGAGTCGTCCACCGAGCGGGCCACATCGATGGGCGACGTCGCATGGATGAAGGTGCTCGGTGCCCACAACGCGATCATCCGGCGCCACGTCGAGCAGTGGCAGGGACGGGTCGTGAAGAACCAGGGTGACGGCTTCATGGTCACCTTCGGAGGTGCCCGCCGAGCCTTGTGCGCCATGGTCGGGGTCCAACAGGAGCTCGCCTCCTACGCAGCCGAGAACCCGGACACGGGCGTGCGGATCCGCGTCGGTGTCCACACCGGCGAGGTGATCGCAGAAGACGGAGACATCTTCGGCAAGCACGTCATGCTCGCCGCCAGGATCGGGAGCCAGGCCGTCGGCGGGGAGATCCTGGTGTCGTCGATCGTCCACGCCATCGCCTCCGCCCACGGCGACCTGCAGTTCGACGAGCCCCGCACCGCGACCCTGAAGGGCATCGGTGGCGAGCACGTCATGTACCCGCTCCTGTGGGAGGGGTTCGCCCCTTCTTCGTGAGCGCCGCCTCAGCGCTCTGATCGTGCGACGGGCGCCGGACCGGTCGCCCGCGCCAGCTCCCTGCCCGAGCCGGGGGCGACGGCGTCAGACCGATCGTCCCACCGTGGCTCTCCAGCCGTCGCCATGGCGAACGCGCCGGTGGCGCGCGCCACCGCCTCCTGGGCAGCGACCTGCAGCACCTCCTCCTCACGCACGTCGCGGATGCTCTGCGAGAGCGGACCCGGGGCGAGGTAGCCGACGGCGAAGGCGATCACCATCGGCAGGAACACGAGCGGAACCCAGGCCTCCACGTCGGCGAAGCTCACCCGCAAGATGGACACACCGAGGGCGAGCGTGATCCCGATGGCGGCTCCGGCGATCGAGAACTGCACCCCGCGGACGAACCGGTTCACGGGGAGCCGTCGCCGCAGCGTGTTGGCGACGAGCACGGTGACGCTGAAGACGGCGACCACCACCACGGCGATGGCGAACAGGCCGAGCGTCGACGTCGCACGCCCGCGCACGTCGACGACGAACCCCTGCTCTGCGAGAACCCTGCGATCCGCGTCGTAGACCCGCAGCGAGGTGCCGAGGTAGCCGGTCGCCTGGCTCTCGAGGTCGAAGAAGTCGAGCGGGGTCACGACGGTGGTCTGCTCGCCGGGGGCGAGGGTCGTGCGCACGCCGAGGTCGTAGGTGAGGAACGTGAGCCCCAGCGCCTGGCCCTCGAGCCGCACGTAGCGCACCTCCTCGGCCACGTCGCCGTCGTTCGTGAGCGTGAGCGCGAGGGGGATCTCCACCCTCGGGTCGAGGCGGATCGGATCCTTGCTGTCGGCGCCGGTGACGTCGCGCCCGCCGAGCTCCACCTCGATCTCCACGAGTGCTGCTGCAGGCCCGGCCAGGCCGACGGTCATGGCCACGGCGAGGAGCGCTCCGAAGCAGAGCCGCCGCATCACTTCCGCCACCGCTGCGTGCTCGTCGACGGCAACGGTGTGCGGAAGACGAGCGCCGCCACCACGAGGGCGAGGATCATCGACAGCGCGATCTGCCCCGAACCGCTCCCGCCCGAGCCCGAGCGGAAGAGGTCGGCGTCGGGACGCTCGATGACCTCGCCGAGCACCTCGGTGAGGGACTCCGCCGAGAGCCCCGCGGAGGTGACGTCGCCGACGGCCAAGACCTGCTCCACTGCGAAGCGCGTGGTCGTCGACGTGACGTCGCCGGTGGCAGACCACAGCAGCACGTCACCTTCCCCTCGCACCTCGACGGTCAGCTCCTGTCCGGCGTCGATGTCCCCGGTCACGAGCACCGCGTCAACCGGCCAGTCGGCGATCGTCGGGTCGTACGGCCCGATGTCGAAGTCGATGTCGACCGGCGTGACGGCCTCGGGTTCGGTCTGCGCCGACGCCGGATCGGTGAGCGTTCCCGTGGCCAGCGCGACGACGCACGCACACATGCCCATGCGGAACCTGGTCACGCGACGATCTCCAAGACCGAGGTTCGCGCTTGGTTGACGCCCCACTGCAGGCCCCAATCCGCCGCAGAGAGGTTCACGATCTTGAGCCGGAGCTGGTTCCCGGCAGGGATGACGACATTGGCGAAGGTGTCGAACGTGACCGTGAGCTCGGGGTTCCCTCCCTTGCCACTCGCAGTCGATTTTTCGGCGAACAGGACGCAACCGGGCGGCGTCGTGCCCGTGGTCGTCGTCGTCGTGCTCCCGGCCGGTGGCACGCCTGCGGCCGCCGTCGTGCTCCCGTCCGCACCGGCAGCACAGCTGAAGAGGCCAGCGGTCAGGCCGTTCTCGCCACCGTTCTGGTTGATCTTCACGGTCACCGTGCCGCCCACCGTCAGGCCGCCACCGACGATCGTGGCCGTCTGCCAGACCTGGTACCGGGGGGGATCCGACTGCGCCCAGATCTGTTTGTCGTCTCTCAGGATGTCCCGTCGTTGCACCGAGTTGTTCGCTCCTCGGACGGGGTCGAGCACGCCAGGGTTCGCTGCGCTGTCCCCCCGGATGTAGAAGACCTGCGACACAACGGGGGGCGGGATGCTGACGGCCTGGGAGAACGAGGTGATGTCCTCGGTGTTGACCGAGAAGCTGGAGGCGGCGACGGTCGTCAGGCCGAGCAGGCTCAGCAGGA
>JBBSLC010000151.1:0-6929 GCA_038255685.1 Acidimicrobiales bacterium
CCGAACGGCACGAGCTTGGTGACCCGGCCGTAGACGAGCTCGCCGACCCGGTGGTTCGTGGCGAACTCCTGCCACGGGTCCTGCTGGGTGGCCTTGAGCGAGAGGCTGATGCGCTCCTTGTCGAGGTCGACGTCGAGCACCTGCACCTCGATCTCGTCGCCCACGGCCACGACCGAGCCGGGGTGGTCGACGTGCTTCCACGACAGCTCGCTGACGTGGACGAGCCCGTCCATGCCGCCGAGGTCGACGAACGCACCGAAGTTGACGACGGAGGAGACGGTGCCCTTGCGGACCTCGCCCGGCTTGAGGTTGGCCAGGAACTCCTCGCGCTGCTCCTTCTGGGTCTCCTCGAGCCACGCCCGACGGGAGAGGACGACGTTGTTGCGGTTCTTGTCGAGCTCGATGATCTTCGCCTCGAGGCTGCGACCGACGTAGGGCGCCAGGTCACGGACACGGCGGAGCTCGACGAGGGAGGCGGGCAGGAAGCCACGCAGGCCGATGTCGACGATGAGGCCGCCCTTGACGACCTCGATCACGGGGCCACGGACGACGCCGTCGGCCTCCTTGAGCTGCTCGATGGTGCCCCAGGCGCGCTCGTACTGCGCACGCTTCTTGGACAGGACGAGACGGCCCTCCTTGTCCTCCTTCTGGAGGACGAGTGCCTCGATCTCCTCACCCAGGGAGACGATCTCGGACGGGTCGACGTCGTTGCGGATCGACAGCTCACGGGAGGGGATGACGCCCTCGCTCTTGAAGCCGATGTCGAGCAGCACCTCGTCCTTGTCGATCTTGACGACGGTGCCGTTGACGATGTCGCCGTCCTCGAACTCGACGATGGTGCCGGAGATGGCGTCTTCGAAGCTCATCCCACCGAGGTCGTTGGAGGTGACCTGGCGGGGGGTGTACACACCCGACTCTGCGTCGAAGGTGCCCATGGTGGCGTCGTCGCCAGAGGGGTCGAACGCTTCGGGGTTGGGCTCGTAGCCCGGGTCTGACGCCTCGAGGACGTCGGAGGACTGCTCTGACAAGGTAGGTCGCCTGTGCTTTCCGGAGTGGTTGGCCGGCCACGGGGGGCCGGGCACGATGGTCCGAGGGTCGGATCCAGTGCGCCGAGCAGTCTACCGGTGCCGGCGCTGGAGGCCAGGGGTGCGCCATGGCGGGCTCGGGAGCGTCGATGATGGGCCCCGTGGTCGAGGCGTCCGACGTGGCGGGGGAAGCGCCGGTCGACGCACCCGACGCCGGAGACGGTCGGGCCACGCTCTTCGCCCTCGGGCTCGCCGTCGCTGCGCTGTTCCACCTGGCCGGGAACCCCCGTCCGTCCTTCGAGCCGGGCGCGGTCGTCCTCACACTCGTGCAGCTCGGCGTGGGCGTGGCCGCCGTCGCCACCTGCCTTCGGCCCCGCCAGCAGGCCACGCTGCTGACGCTCTGTGCGCTCATCCCGATCAGCGCCTGGATGGAGGCGCCGACGGTGGGCAACCACTGGGTGCTCGCCGCCCTGCTCGCGCTCGGCTACCTCGTGGCCTGGAGCGTGGGGCTTCTCCGAGGTGGTGGGGCGGACCGGGTGGCGACGATCGCTCGCTTCCTCCCGAGCGGGCGTCTGATCCTGCTGATCGCCTACGGGTTCGCCGGCTTCGCCAAGCTGAACAGCGACTTCTTCGACCCGCTGCAGAGCTGTGCCGTCTTCTACCAGGACCAGCTCGTGAGCTCGTTGGGGCTCGGCGGGCTCTCGGCTGCGGGGCGACCGAGCCTCGGCACGCTCGTGGCCGTCGTCTCCGCCGCCGTCGAGCTCTCGATCCCCCTGCTCCTCCTCTCGCGCAGGACCCGTCGGCCCGGTGTCCTGGTCGGGCTCTCGTTCCACTGGCTGGTCGCGCTCGACCTCGACCAGCACTTCTGGGACTTCTCCTCGGTGCTCTTCGTCGGCTTCCTCCTCTTCCTCGACGACGGTCAGGTCCACGCGCTGCGCGCCGGCACCGTGCGGGCGTGGTCGGACATCCGCCGTCCGGTGCGGGTCGTGCTCGGTGCCTGTGTGGTCGCGTGCGGGGCGCTGGCCGTGGCGGCCTCGGTCGGTCCGGCGCCGTCGGCTGCACGTGGGTGGGGGGTGGCGCTCGGCCACGTGACGTGGTGGCTCGTCGGCACCGGCGTGCTCGTGGGGGTGTGGGTCGCAACCATGCGCTCCGTCGCCGAACCCGTTCGGTTGCGGCTGCCTCCGGTCTTCCTCTGCGTGGTGCCCCTGGTCGTTGCGCTGAACGGGCTGACGCCGTACCTCGAGGTGAAGACCGGCTTCGGGTGGCAGATGTACAGCAACCTCCGCACGGTCGCCGGGGAGACGAACCACCTGCTGCTCCCGGCCACGCTCGACGTCACCGGCACGCAGGAGGACCGGGTCGAGATCCTCGCCTCGTCGGACCCCGCCCTCGCCGGGCTGGTCGACAACGGGTACGAGGTCGTGCTCAGCGAGCTGCGGGAGTACGCCGCCGACCACCCCGACGAGTCGGTCACCTACCGGCGTGACGGCGTGGTGCGCATCGCCGAGCCGATCGGCGATGACCCCGCCCTCGCAGGCGGCGTCGGCGTGCTCTCCCGCAAGCTGCAGCCCTACCGGGTGGTGGACGCCTCCGGAGACGAGCGCTGCCTGACCGTCTTCAGCCCTGCTCGCTGACGCACGCAGCTGATCGAGCCGGGGTCTGCGCAGGGCCGAGGGCTGCGAGCCGCGTGCGGGCACCGGCACGGCCTGTTGCGAACGACGACGGAGAACGATGCTCCTCGGGGTCGCCTGCTCGGTGCTGCCGGGATACTGACGCCACCGACGCAGGTCCGTCCCACATCGGCCCGGGCAGGGTCCGTCCTCGAGGTGCAGAAGCCGGATATGCGACAACCCGGGACAACGTCGGTACGAATGTCACCGGTGTGGGAGGAGGGGGTCCACGCGGCGACGAACTGAGCGGGCATCGTGCGCGCTGGCCGGGGGGCCCTTCTCGTCGTCTCGGTCCTCGTGACCCTGTTGGCCATGGCCGGCGCCGTGTCGGCGGCCACCCCCTCCCCCGGCGCCGAAGCCGACTTCGTCTCCCGGATCGCGGGGGAACGGTCGTCCCGGGGTCTCGGCCCGCTGCGGGTCGCTGACGACCTCGTCGTCGTGGCCCGCCGCCATGCCGAGCGGATGGCTGCCCGAGGCGAGCCGTACCACAACCCGTCGCTGACCGAGGAGGTGCACGGCTGGCAGGTCGTCGGTGAGAACGTCGGCAAGGGACCCGACGTCGCCGACCTGCACGGGTCGTTCATGGCCTCACGGACCCACCGGGACCAGATCGTCTTCCCCGGCTACACCGAGCTCGGCGTCGGTGTGGTCGAGTCCGGTGGCTCGCTCTACGTCGTGCAGGTCTTCCGCCAGCCGATGGCGGCGGCGGATGAGCCGCCCGCCCCGGAGCCCGAGGCCCCGAGCCCTGCGCAGCCAGCACCGCCAGCGACGGAGCAGGCACGACCCACGTCACCGCCAGCGCCACCGGCACCGGCACCGGCACCGAGCCCGGCCCCCGAGCCGGCCGCAGAGCCCGCCGTTGTGGCTCCGCCTGCGGCGCCCGCGCCAACACCGGTCGCGCCGTCGGCTGGTGCCGTGACCGTCCAGTCCGCAGGTGCTGCCGTCCCTGGGCCACCGCTCGGCACACTCCGCCCCAACGCAGGGAACACCAGCACCAGCACCCTCGCCCTCGCCGCCAGCGGGTCGCTGCCCACGCCTCGGGAGGTCTCCCCTGCTGTCGGTGTCGCCACCGGGCTGCTCGCCCTCGTCGTCGGACTCCAGGGGATCGCGGTCCGCCGACTCGGCCTCGCCTGACCGACGACGTCGACTCGATCCCGGTGCAGGAGAGCGCGCCACGCGCTGCCGGCTGCATCCCGAACGGTCATCCGGGCTCGTGGTCGGCGACGGTCTTGCGGATCAGGTCGACCTTGAAGCGACCTCGGCCTGGACCTGCCCTCGGTCGACCCCGCCCTGCTCGTCGAAGTCGGCCCGGAGGTCGGTGACCTGGCACCAGGTCTGGCCCTGGACGTTGGCGGCCGACGTGGCGAGGGCCACCTTCACGGCCTCTTCGATGCCACCTGCGGACTCGCCGACGAGCTTGGTGAGCTTGAACGTCGTGTCTTCCATCGAGTGCTCCTCCTGATCAGGACGTCTGGGAACGACGTCCGGCCCGACCTACCCCCTCCACGAGTGGCGCTACGCCGGGCGATCGGCGACGAGGAGGAGCTCGGGGGTGTCGGTCGTCGGCGGGTCGGCGCGGTAGGCGCCGGGGGTGACCGACCAGATGTGGCGGTCCCGCAGGCCGGCGGCCCGGGCCAGCAGGCGCAGCTCCCTCGGCGTGAAGCACGAGGTCCACAGGTCGAAGGGCACCTCGGTCCCGTCGGGGTCCCTCAGCGACGTCCGCTCGTGGTTGACGCCGGCATCGGCGTCGAAGGTGTCGAAGTCCTCGAGGTAGCGGACCTGGAAGTAGGCCGAGAAGGCGCTGACGGCGAGCCGACCCCCCGGCCGCAGCGCCCTCGCCATGCCGGCGAGCACGCCACCGTCGGCGTCGGGGTCCGCCGCGCCCGTGCCGGTTGCGTCGCCCGGACCGCCCAGCAGGCCGAACGCGCCCTGGCACAGGGAGATGGCGGCATCGAACTCGGCGTCGAACGGCAGCGCCCGGGCGTCCATGCGCTCGAAGGTGGCGCCCGGCGGAGCGAGCTCGGTGGCGAGCTGGACGAACCGCTGAGCGATGTCGATCCCGTGGACCACGAACCCCCGCCGGGCGAGCTCGTGGGCGTGGCGGCCGGGACCGCAGCCCACGTCGAGCACCCGCTCCCCCGGCACGAGGCCGAGCGCCTCGACGAGGAAGTCGACCTCCTGCACGGTCCCCTTGGTGAACGAGTAGCGCAGGTACGCAGGGCCGAGGTGGTCGGCCGCCGCCTCGAACCAGTGCCCCGGGGCCTCGTCGCTCACGGGTCGGACCATAGGGTGCGGCGGTGGACCTCATCGAGACCCTTCGCTCCACCGGCGCCGCCCGGGACTTCCGACCCGACCCCGTCGCCGACGAGGTCCTCCACCGCGTGCTCGACACCGCCCGCTTCGGCCCGAGCGGCGGCAACCGCCAGGGCTGGCGGGTCGTGGTCGTGAAGGACCCCGAGACCCGCCGCCAGCTCCGGGACCTGTACCTGCCCGGCTGGTACGAGTACCTCGCCCAGCGGGCCGTCGGCCTCACCCCCTGGGCGCCGGTGACCGACCGGGAGGCGGAGGCAGCCGCCATCGCCGAGCACGCGCCGACGATCGCAGCACGGGCCGCCGAGGGACCCGGCGGCTTCCCCGAGCACCTCGACGAGGTGCCGGTCCTGGTCGTCCTCTTCGCCGACCTGCGGGCGCTGGCAGCGACCGACCGTGACCTCGACCGCTACACCCTCGTCGGCGGGGCCTCGATCTACCCCTTCGCCTGGAGCGTGCTCCTCGCCGCCCGGGCCGAGGGCCTCGGCGGGGTCATCACCACCATGCACGCCCGCCGAGAGGCCGAGGTCAAGGCCCTGCTCGGCGCGCCCGACGAGCTCGTCTTCGCCGCCACCCTCGCCCTCGGTTACCCGACCAGCCAACCGACCCGCCTGAAGCGGGCGGCCGTCGAGCAGATCGTCACCGTCGACCGTGTCGACGGCACGCCGTTCTCCTTGTGATGCTCGACCGATGGTGCTACCAATAGCACATGGCTTCGGTGGGCGTGCGGGAGCTCCGGCAGCGGGCGAGCGAGCTCCTCCGGCGCGTCGAGGCAGGCGAGACGATCGAGGTGACCGACCGCGGGCGACCCGTCGCCCTCCTCGCACCGATCCCCGACGTCGGGCCGCTCGAGCGCCTTCGGGCGTCGGGCGGCATCACCCCAGCGACGCGCTCCATCAAGGACCTCCCGCCGCCTCTCGTCCTCCCCGAGGGCGCCATGTTGCCCTCGGAGGCGCTCGCCGAGCTCCGTGCTGATGAGCGCTGAAGCCACCTACCTCGACTCATCCGCCATCGTGAAGCTGATCATCTCCGAGCCAGGCTCCGAGTCGCTGGCGCACGCGTCCTCGGGTTGGGGGCCACTCGTGAGCAGCAAGATCGCCCACGCGGAGGTGCGACGCGCCCTGCTGCGAGCAGGTGTGCAGGACGCCGTGCGGTGCGCCGCGGTCCTCGAGAGCATCGGGCTCGTGGCGGTCTCGGATGAGGTGCTCTCGAAGGCCGCCACGATGCTCCCCGCAACGCTGCGATCCCTCGACGCGATCCACATCGCCACTGCATCCCTGCTCGGGAACGACCTCGCGCAGCTCTGCACCTACGACCTCCGCATGGCCGCAGCGGCCGAGGCCGCCGGGCTGGCGGTCGTGACGCCGGGCTAGCCCTTGGCGTCGGCCCAGGTGGGGCCGAACGACAGGTTCACCTCGAGGGGGACGGCCAGCTCGCAGGCGGCGCCCATGACCTCGGGCACGAGGGCGGCCATGGTGTCGTGCTCCTCGGGCGGCACCTCGAGGATCACCTCGTCGTGGACCTGGAGGATCAGCCGGCTGCGCACGCCCTCCTCTTCCAGGGCGGCGTCGAGGGCGACGAGGGCGACCTTGAAGATGTCGGCGGCAAGGCCCTGGATGCCGGCGTTCATCGCCTGGCGCTCCCCCGCCTGGCGGATCCGCACGTTCGGCGACGACAGCTCGGGGATCGGCCGGCGTCGGCCCATGAGCGTCTCGGTGTAGCCCCGCTGGCGGGCCTCCTCGACAGTGCGGTCCATGTAGTCGCGGACGTTGGGGAACGCGTCGAAGTAGGCGTCGAGGATGACCTGTGCCTCGGCCACGGGGATCGACAGCCGGGTGGCGAGGCCGAAGGACTCCATGCCGTAGGCGAGCCCGTAGGAGACCATCTTCGACTTCGCTCGCTGCTCGGAGGTCACGGCGGTCGC
>JBBSLC010000152.1:0-6744 GCA_038255685.1 Acidimicrobiales bacterium
CAGTCGTCACGTCGACCCTCTGGGACGGCGGCGCAGGGGTTGAGGTGCTGGCGCGACGTCCTTCTCCGGAGGACCTGGCGCTTGGGGGTCGCGTCCTGACCGAGCTCTTGGACCACCTCGCTGGTGCCGATGCCGCCGACGCGCAGATCGCCGCCGTGGTGGCCGTCGCCGCCTGTTCCCTCGATGTCGACGCCGTCGCCTACGTCTGCGGGGAGGGCGAGATCACGGCGAGCGCAGGGCGAGCCGGAGAGCAGGCCGTCTCGATCGTGAAGGCCGCGCTCGGGAGCGACGTGTCCGTCGGCGACGGCGGCCCGCTGCACGTCGCGACCGAGCCCGTTCCCGGCCCAGGAGGCCGGGGCCGGCTCGTCGTGGTGCACCGCCGGCTCGCCGGCCTGGACGAGGCGGACCGGACGTCGCTCCAGTCGCTCAGCCTCGTCCTCGGGCTCGCCCTCCGATCGCTGCCCGTCGAGGCTCCGAACACGTACGACCAGCTCGATGCGCTGACCGGTCTGCCGGGCCGGACCGAGCTGCTCGCCCGCATCGAACGCGCCCTGGGCCGGCCTTCGGGGCGCGTCGCCATCCTGTTCGTCGACCTCGACCGCTTCAAGACGGTCAACGACAGCCTCGGTCACGGTGCCGGTGACGAGCTCCTCTCCCTCGTCGCTGCACGCTTGCGCGCGTGCGTCCGTCCTGCAGACACCGCTGCGCGCCTCGACGGTGACGAGTTCGCGCTGCTGCTCGCCGACCAGGACGATCCGGCGCTCGTCGCCGCCGTCGCAGAGCGGGTGCGAGCAGCGCTGCGAGAGCCGTACCGGCTCGGAAGGGGACCTGGCAGCGAGGGTGGCAGTGCTCGGGACGTCCACCTGGACGCCAGCATCGGCATCGCCATCGCCGACCACGAGACGCCGTCCGGGGAGGAGCTCCTTCACGACGCAGACCTGGCGATGGCCAAGGCGAAGGCTGACGGGAGGGGGCGCATCGTCTCCTATGCCCCGGGCATGCACGAAGCCGCTCTCGTCCGCATGGAGATGGAGGCGGGCCTCAGGACAGCGCTCTCCGACGACTCGCTCTCGGTCCACTTCCAGCCGATCCACCGCCTCGTCGACGGGGCCCTCGTGGGCGTCGAGGCGTTGGCGCGGTGGCGACACCCCGTCCTCGGCTCGGTGCCACCCAACGTCTTCGTCCCGGTCGCCGAGCACACCGGCTCGATCGTGGCCATCGGCTGTTGGGTGCTCGGCACCGCCACGGCCGAGGTCGCTGCCTGGCGACGGTCCGGCCTCGCCCCTGACCTCACCCTGAGCGTCAACCTGTCGCCTCGCCAGCTCGAGCGCAGCGACCTGGTGCGCGACGTCGCCGATGCCCTCGATGCGAGCGGCCTGCCGGCCGGGGCGCTGGTCCTCGAGATCACCGAGTCCGTCCTCCTCGAGGACGTGCACGGCGCATCGGAGCGGCTCCGGGCCTTGCGCGACCTCGGCGTCCGGGTCGCCATCGACGATTTCGGCACCGGCTACGCCACCCTCGGCTACCTCCAGCAGCTGCCTGCGGACATCTTGAAGGTGGACAAGTCCTTCGTCGACGACATCTGCAGCGGACCCGAGCGGTCCGCCCTCGCGCGGGCGGTCATCAAGCTCGGGCGGTCACTCGGGCTGAGCACGACTGCTGAGGGCATCGAGAGCGTCGAGCAGCTCGAGGCCCTCCGCGCCCTCGGTTGCGAGGATGGCCAGGGCTACCTGTTCTCACGGCCCCTCGACGTCGCGGCGCTCTCCCGGCTGCTCGCAGAGCCCTCCACGATCTTTCCCTGACGTCGCAGGTGGCGGGCGTCGGGTCGTGCGCCGAGGCGCCGCGTGGCTGGTCGCGCCTCGTCGTCGGGGGGTCCGCTCTTCAGCTCCAGGTAGATGGCCTTGACCGTCCCGACGAAGGGTGTCGCTGCGAGGGCACCCGGCACCCCTGCCGCTGCGCCGCCGACAAGGGCCGCGAGCATCGTCGTCGGGGGGAGGAGGTTCACGGCCTTGCCGACCACAGCTGGCTGGACGACGTTGTTCTCGATCTGCTGGTACAGGAGGAAGGCGCCGAGTGCGAGCAGGCCGACGAGTGGCCCCTGGGTGACAGCGAGCACCACGAAGAAGGAGCCGCCGAGCAGGCCGCCGATCTGGGGCACGAGGTTCGTGAGCGTCGCCCAGATGGCCGCGAGCGGCGTGAGGGGGACGCCGAGGACGAGGCCGACGGTGAGGATCACGAGCCCGTTGATGGAGGCGACGAGCAGGGAGCCGGCAAAGTAGTTGCCGACCGTCCGGTAGACGATGCGCCCGAGCTCGTCTGCCCTGGCCCGTCGCGCCGGGGCGATCAGCCGCCGTGCCCTCGCCACGAGCGACTCCCCGTCGACCATCACCGCCACGGCGGTGATGAGGACGAGTGTGAGGGTCTGCACGCCACCGAGCGCAGCCTCCGCCGCAGCACCGATCGTTGCGTCGTCGACACGACCGGGGAGCTCGTCGAGGAGCCGCTCGACCTCGCCAGCGGCATCCGCCTCGGCGAGGCGGTCTCCGACCAACGGCCACGAGTACGTGCGCTCGACCGTCCGGGGCAGCTCGGTCGTGAGGTCCTGCGCCTGGCTGATGGCGGGCGGGGCGAGGAGCAGCGCGATGGCCGCGAACACGCCAGCGAGGACCGCCGCCACGAGGGCCACGGCACTCATGCGCGACCACCCGAACGTGCGGCGGGCCCTGACCACGAGGGGGTCGAGTGCGGCGGCGAGGAGCACGCCGACTGCGACCTTGGTCAGCGACGACGGTGCGGCCCGGAACACCGCCAGCACGCCGGAGGCGACGAGGAGGGCGCCGGCGACGTAGGCGACCGAAAGGACGTCGAGCTCGATCGAGCTCGACGGCCGGAGCGGTGCGCTGGGGGCCGGCTGCGGGTCAGGTCCGCCGTCGCTCATCGCCGTCATCGTAGGGGTGGCCGCCGGGAGGGTGGCCGGTACTGTGCCGGCGTGGAGCCGAAGGTGGCGGGCGGGCGACGCAGCACGGTCCGCTTCACGGCGACGTCAGCGGCCCTGCTCGTGCTCGCGCTGCTCGTCGCACTCGTCCTCCGCAACGTGTTCTCCGCCGCGCACCGCGTCATCGGCTGGGGACTCGCGTGCGCCGTGGTCGCGATCATGTTGAAGCCGGCCATCACCGCGCTGTCGCGCTTCGTCCCCAAGGTCGTCGCCCTCCTGCTCGCAGGGCTTGCGATCGCTGCTGTGGCGAGCGCGTTGGTCTACGGCGTGTTCGGGGATCTCGAGCAGGAGACCAGGACCCTCCAGCGGCGAGGTCCCGCGGCGGCGGCGCAGCTCGAGGACAGGGCCGACCGCATCGGCTCAGTGGCCCGGGACCTGCGCCTCACCGAGCGGGCAGAGGATGCCTTCGAGGGCCTCGAGCAGCGCTTCGGCATCGACGAGGCGGTCATCGCGTCCGCTGCGGGGACGGTGCCCAGTTACTTCGTCTGCTTCATCCTCACGATCTTCTTCGTGCTCTACGGCTCCACGATCGTCAAGGGCGGCATCGACCAGGTCGGCGATGCCGGGCGCAGGCGACGCATCGAGCAGGTGCTGCAGGTCGGGGTCGAGCGGGGCCGCGCGTACCTCTGGTGGTCGCTGCTCCAGGGGGCGACCATCGGGGCGCTGGTGTTCGCGTTCGCCGAGCTGGTCGGGTTGCCCGCACCGACCGTGCTCGCGCTGGTCGCCGCGGTTGCCGCCACCGTTCCCTACATCGGCATCCTGATCGGGCTGGTCCCCACGGTGCTCATGGCTGCAGGGCTCGAGTCACCCGCCGTCGCCGGCGCGCTGCTCGCCGTCGGGCTGGCTGCGCAAGCAGTGGAGACGCTCGTCGTTCGTCGGGCCGTCGACCGACGGACGCTCCACGTCGGACCGGCGATCCCCGTCATCGTCGGTTCGATCGGGCTCGAGGTGTACGGCATCGGAGGAGCGGTCTACAGCGCTGCGGTGGCGGTGCTCCTGCTGGCGATGTCCGATGCTGCGACGACCGATGACGACGAGCCGCTCACCACCCCGAACGCCACCGCCTGATCGGCTCACCCGGGAAGGGTGGCGCCCGCCTCGACGACGACTACGTCGAGCGAGCGAGCGAGGAACGACGCCATCTGGTCCCGCCTGACGGCCGCAGCAGGTGCATAGCGTCCCCCGGCCCCACCACCCGTGAGACCAGCTGCTGCAGCACGGTTGATGTTCGCCTCGTGCGGGCTGCCCGCGTCGTCGCTGAAGTAGTCGACGCCGGCGGTCGGGCGGGCGGTGCCCGTGCGGTGATCGAGCGCCCGGATCAGGAACGTGGCCATCTGGGCTCGGGAGACCGGGTCGCCGGGTCGGTACCTGCCGTCGGCGCCACCGCTCACGATCCCCACGGCTGCCACCCGGTCGATGTCGGCCTCGTGCGGTGTGCCGTCGTCGTCGGCGAAGGCGTCGGGGGCGCCGTTGGGGAGGTTGCCCCCGGAGCGCTCGACGAGGCGGGCGATGAACGTCGCCATCTGCCCGCGGTTGACGATGCCGCCCGGGTTGTAGCCGCTGCCACTCCCCGATCCCTGGGTGATCTCCCACCAGGCGATGCAGTCGACGGCGCCACGGTGCACGTTGCCCGCGATGTCGCCGAACGTGCTGGCCGGCACGCGTCCGGGCGGGCACGCTGCCGCCGTCGATCGTGACTCGGCCAGGGTGTCGAAGGTCCCGTTCTTCACGTCGTTGCGCCGGTACTGCGGCCAGGCGAGGTTCCCCGCTCGGGCTGCACCCCCGAGCTCGTAGCGGAGCACCACGCCGGCGTTGCCCCGGAAGCCGGCGGCGACGATGTCGAGCCGGCCGTCGCGATCGACGTCGGCGACGAGGGGCGTGCTGTGGAAGCCGGTCCC
This sequence comes from Acidimicrobiales bacterium, assembly GCA_038255685.1. Classification (GTDB taxonomy): domain Bacteria; phylum Actinomycetota; class Acidimicrobiia; order Acidimicrobiales; family CADCSY01; genus CADCSY01. The sequence goes on from JBBSLC010000152.1 coordinate 4,894, forward strand.
TGTGCCCTCGGCGAGGCTGAACATGCGGGCACCGGTCTTGCCGCTGTAGGCGAAGATCGCCCCGCCGGTCGGCACGAGGAGGTCCTGGCCGCCGTCGCCGTCGAAGTCCCCGGTGGAGAGCTGGCCGAGGACGACGCCCCCGCCCGAGGTGCGCGGGTAGCCGGGGATGGCTCGACCGGTCCCATCCCACGCGAAGACCGAGCCGCCGCTCCCACGACCGTGGCGGCTGTCGAACGTGCCGATGGCCACCTCGAGGCGCCCGTCGCCGTCCAGGTCGGCGAGGGTGGGGGAGGCGTTCGTCACGCCGTCGGTGGTCTTGGGCCAGCCGGCCTTGACCCGCCCGTCGAGCTCGAGGGCCCAGACCTTCACGGAGTCGGCGCCGCCGTAGAAGTCACCACCCCCGAAGACGATGTCCTGGCGGCCGTCCCCGTCGATGTCGCCGACGGACGGCGCCCCACGCACGATGTCGTCGACCCGGTGCTCCCACAGCGCCCGACCGAACCCGTCGACGGCGCGGACCATGCCACCGCGGTGGTCGACCGGCGCCCCACTCGAGGAGTCCCCGCCGATCACGATGTCACGGACGCCGTCGCCGTTGACGTCCACGAGCGCCGCCGAGGAGAACACCGTGTCGTCCCAGTAGAAGGGGAAGCCACCGAGGCGCACACCGTCGGCGGCGACGGCGTGGAGGCTCTCGAGCCCGAGGGCGCCGAACGTGAGGTCGGGGCGCCCGTCGCCGTTGACGTCGCCAACCGCGGGCGTCGAGTAGATCGACGGGCTCGGGAAGACCCGGTCGGCTGCTGCGTAGCGGAACCGAACCTGCCCGTCAGGCGCGAACGAGTAGAGCGCGCCTCCGGCGACCCCGTCGGTGCCGGCGCCGATGGCGATCTCGGGTCGCCCGTCACCCGTGATGTCGGCGACCGCAGGAGACGAGTCGACCGGATGGCTCGTGGGCTGGGGCCAGCCGGGGGTGTTCGCGCCGTTCGACGCGCGCAGCACGTTGACCCTGGCGTCGAGGCTGCCGACGACGATGTCCGTCGCCCCGTCCCCGTCGACGTCGCCCATGGCAGGTGACGACGACCGGACGCCGCCGGGGAGCTGGCGCTCCCAGATGAGGCTCGGACCCGATGCCTGCTGCGCGCTGACGACCGAGACGCCAGGCGCGAGACCGGTGAGGAGAGCGACCCCGGCAGCGAGGCCGAGGAGGGCGCGACGGGAGGAGGAGGAGGAGCGAGCGAGCATGTCCGATCATCGGACGGAGCGGCACTGGTGTTGAGCCCCCATGTCCAGGCGATGGGCTCCGCTGGGGCTGACCCCGCTTGGGTGCCCCGGCTGCGTAGGTTCGCTCCCGTGACCCGCACCGTCGTCGTGCTCCTTGCCGCTGCTCTGGTCCTCGCTGCCTGTGGCGTCAGCGACGATGGCGACGCCGCCGACGGCGTCGAGGTCGTCGACGGCTTCGACGTCGAGGTCGCGCTCGACGGGCTCGTCGCGCCGACGCAGATCAGCGAGGCGCCCGACGGTCGGATCCTCGTCGCCCAGCTGAACGGCGGGGAGGGGGACGGCACGGGTCAGATCGTGGCGGTGGACCTCGATCGACCGGACGAGCGGGAGGTCCTCTTCGACGGGCTGCTCAAGCCGACCGGTGTCACCGTCGTCGGAGACGAGGTGTGGGTCATGGAGGAGCGTTCGCTCTCCCGGGGTCCCCTCGCCGGCGGCGAGCTCGAGGTGGTGCTCGACGAGCTGCCCTACAACGGGCGCTCCGAGGGCACGCTGACGACCACCGAGGATGGCCGACTGCTCTACAACACCTCGGGCTCGCTCTTCAGCCGACGACCGGCGCAGGGGTCGGGC
>JBBSLC010000153.1:0-6638 GCA_038255685.1 Acidimicrobiales bacterium
AGGCAGCGGCGTGCGTTCTGCTCGACCATCACGATGGACACGCCTGCTGCGTTGATCCGCCGGCAACGGATGAAGACCTCGTCCTGGTACGCAGGTGACAGTCCGGCCGACGGCTCGTCGAGCAGCAGCACGGAGGGGTCCATCATGAGCGCCCGCCCCATCGCCACCATCTGGCGCTCGCCACCGGAGAGCGAGCCCGCCCGCTGCTTGCGACGAGTGCCGAGGAGCGGGAAGAGGTCCGTGACGAAGTCGAGCCGGTCGCCGAACGCCTTCGGCCGGAGGAACACCCCCATCTGGAGGTTCTCCTCGACCGTCAGGCTCGGGAACACGTTGTTGTTCTGGGGGACGTAGCCGACCCCACTCGCCACGAGGGCGTGCGCCTCGAGGCCCGTGATGTCCTCGCCTCGCAACCGCACGGTGCCCTCGCGGATGGGGATCAGACCGAACAGCGACTTGAGCAGCGTGGACTTGCCGGCGCCGTTGGGCCCGATGATCCCGACGAGCTCACCCTCGTACAAGCGCAGGTCACAGCCGTTCAAGATGTTGACCTCGGGCACGTAGCCGGCGACGAGACCGTCGGCCTCGAGCAGCAGCGAACCGATCCCGCCGCTGCGCATCGCCGGCGCGCCACGGTCGTCCACGACGTCGATCTCGATCGGATCACGCTCGCTCATGTCGTCCGCTCCTCCCGATCGGCGTCGGCCGCCTCGGCCCCGAAGGCGTCGGCGAGCTGGGCCTCCTCCTCCTCGAAGGTGAGGGGCGCGTCGTGGTGGGCACCGAGGTAGGCGTCGATGACCTCCTGGTTCGCCCCGATGGCGGCCGGTGGGCCCTCGGCGATGATGCGTCCCTCGGCCATCACCACGACCCAGTCGGAGATGTCGTAGACGACGTCCATGTCGTGCTCGACGAACACGACGGTCATCCCCTCCTCCCGCAGGCCCTTCACGTGCCCGAGGAGCGACTGCGTCAGTGCGGGGTTCACGCCAGCCATCGGCTCGTCGAGCATCACGAGCTCCGGCTCGACCATGAGGGCCCTTGCCATCTCGAGGAGCTTGCGCTGCCCGCCGGAGAGGGTGCCGGCGAAGTCGTCGCGCTTGGTGTCGAGCTTGAACCGTGCGAGCAGCTCGATCGCTCTCGCCTCGATCCCTCGCTCCTGCCCCCGCCAGAGCGGCGGCAGCAGGGCACGGGCGAAGCTCTCCCCCCGCTGTCCCGTGGCGCCGAGCTTCATGTTCTCGAGCACGGACAAGCGGGCGAGCGACTTCGTCAGCTGGAAGGTCCGCACCATCCCGGCCCGAGCCACCTTGTGCGCTGCGGTCCCACCCATCCGCTCGCCGTTGTAGGTCCACGACCCCGAGTCGGGCCGGTCGAACCCGGTCAGCAGGTTGAAGAAGGTCGTCTTGCCGGCGCCGTTGGGGCCGATCAGCGCCGTGATGCTGCCCCGCTGGACCTCGAGGTGGTCGACGTCGACCGCCGTGAGGCCACCGAAGCGGCGGTGCACGCCGTCGACCACGAGGATCGGGTCCGGCTTCGCCACCCCTGGCTCACGGGCGATGTCGGCCAGCGCGGCCACAGCGCTGGCGTGGCGGGGACGGTCAGCGACGGACACTGAGATCGATCTCCCTGCGGTTGCCGAAGATGCCCTGGGGACGGAAGATCATGAGCGCCATCAGCCCGGCGCCCACGAGCATGAAGCGGAGCTGACCGACCTGGGTGGCGGTCAGCAGGTCGTTGGAGATGTAGCCGGCGCCGCGCGCCTGCTGCAGCCCGTTCTCGGCGACGGAGAGCAGCGCCCAGAAGATCATCGAGCCGACGATCGGGCCGAACACTCGGGCCGTCCCCCCGAGGATGAGCGCGGCGTAGGCGAAGAAGGTGATCGGCGTGCCGAAGTTGTCCGGCTGGATCGACTGGTTCCCGATCACGAAGACGAGGCCGCCGAGCGAGCCGATGACCCCACCGAAGATGAGGCTCTGCATCTTGTACGAGACGACGTTCTTGCCGAGGCTGCGGGCGGCGTCCTCGTCCTCGCGGATCGACTTGAGCACGCGGCCCCAGGGACTGCGCATGAGGAGGAACACGAGCAGTGACGTGATGACGACAAGTCCCCAGCCGACGGTCAGGATCCACATGCGGTTCTGGGTGAAGGAGACAGGTGTGAGGCCGGCGACGAGGATGAGCGCAGCGATGACGAGCAGCACCATCTCCCGCACGCCGATGACCTCGCGGCCCTCACCTGCCGCAGCCTGGGGTGAGCGGCGGCTCCCCGGGAGCCGTCCCGGCGCCAGCCGGTCGACGACGATCCAGAGCAGCGCGAGCGCGAGGAGCCCCCGCACCACGTCGAAGGGGCCGAGGGCACCGTTGTAGATCGCCTCGAGCCGGTAGCGGCCGGGGCTGTAGGGGTTGATCCGGTAGAACTCGCCGGCGAAGTTCTGGAGCCCGGCAGAACCACCGGTCACCGGCTGGAAGCGGGCGGACCGGAAGACGAGGCGCACGATCTCGGCCGACGCGATGGTCACGATGGCGAGGTAGTCCGCCCGCAGCCGCAGCGTCGGGAGCCCGAGGAGCAGTGCGAACACCACCGCCGCAAGGATGCTGACGAGGATGCCGACCCAGAGCGACGTGCCGAAGTGGGTGACCGAGATCCCCATGCCGTAGGCACCGATGGCGAGGAAGCCCGCCTGGCCGAAGTTGAGCAGACCGGTGTAGCCGAAGTGGACGTTGAGCCCGATCGCGGCCAGTGCGAAGTACGCCGCCTCGAGCCCGAAGGCCGCCCGCAGGCCGTTCTCGATGATCGCTCCCCAGTCCATCTCAGCCCACCCGTTCCGCTCGTCCGAGGATTCCCTGTGGCCGCACCAGCAGCACGACCGCGAGCACGAGCAGCGCGCCGACGTTCTTCAGCTCGGTCGGCACGACGAGGGTCGACAGGTTGATGAACAGGCCGATCACGAAACCGCCGACGAGGGCGCCGAAGGCGGTGCCGAGCCCGCCGAGGGTGATGCCGGCGAACATGAGGAGCAGCAGCTGGAAGCCCATCTGCCAGCTCACCTCCTCGCCCAGCCCGACCAGGATCCCCCCGAAGGCGGCGAGCGCGCCGCCGACGACCCACACGAGCAGGATGACCCGCTGGACGTCGATGCCCGATGACGCCGCGAGGTCGGGGTTGTCGGCCACGGCCCGCATGGCCTTGCCCATCCTCGTCCGCGTCACGAGCAGCGCGACCACCACGAGGACGACGACGGACAGCCCGATCGAGACCATGTCCTTCGGGGTGATGCCGACGAGGCCGAGCCCGAGGAAGTCGACCTGGCGCTGGCGCCCGAACTCTGCGAACGGTCGGGTCCGGCCGCCGAACTGGTAGAGGAACAGGTAGCGCAGCAGCAGGGACAGGCCGATGCTCACCACGAGCATGGCGATCAGCCCGGTGCCGCGCTTGCGGAGCGGCCGCCACAGCCCGCGGTCGAGCAGACCGCTCGCCCCACCGCCGATCGCGATCGCCAGCAGGCCGGCCCACACGAGGGGGATGCCGACCTGGAAGTTGAGGTACCAGGCGACGAGGCCACCGAAGGTCACGAGCTCACCGTGCGCGAAGTTCGTGAGCCCGGTCGTGCCGTAGATGAGCGACAGCCCGACGGAGGTGATGGCGATGATCAGGCCGAGCTTGATCCCCTCGACCGTGAGCTGCAGCACGCGATCGGTCGTGCTCGCCCGCTGCCGGGTGTCCTCGCCGAAGAAGAAGTTCAGCGGACGGTTCTGGCCAGGCGTGAGGCTGAAGGTGAGCGACGCCCGGTCCTCGTCACGGAGCCCGATGCCCTCGGGCAGGGTCTCGACGTCGAGCGTGGCGGTGTACTCGCCGGGCCCGGGCAGGTCGAGCGAGAAGCTGCCGTCCTCGCCGGAGGTCACATCGCCGATCGCCGCACCGTCCGCATCGACGACGGCGATCTCGACGCCCGCGACCGGCACGTCCTCGTCATCGACCTCGTTGGTGAGCGTGCCGCGGATCCCCTCCGACCGGTCTTCCTGCGCCGACGCGGTGCCGGCCGTACCGGCGAAGAACGTCGTTGCCAGCAGCAACAGGATGACGTGGGCTGCCGTTCTTTGCCTCAGCGTCCGCTCCTGGGTCGCGGGACCCGGCGTCGTGGGGACCGGGTGGGGTCCGACGGAGTGTAGACAGCCCGGCGCCACCATGGGCCCCGGTCCCGTGACGATCGCGTGACCGGTCGGCGCCTTGCGGCCTTCGCCCGAATGAGCCCCTACCGCAGGCCTGCGGTGGCGAGCACGTCCTCGAGCGGTGCGACCATGCCGGTGTAGAACGGGCCGAACTCGGCGAAGACCGCAGACGCCTCGTCGTAGCGCATCGTGTAGACGCATGCCTTGAGGTCGTCGGGGTGGACCCCGAACAGGGTGACCCCCCACTCGTAGTCGTCGAGGCCGGTGGAGCCGGTGACGAGCTGGATGATGCGCCCTGCGAAGGTGCGGCCAGAGGTGCCGTGGGCGTACATCATCTCGAGGCGCTCGTCGTAAGGGGTCGTGTACCAGTTGGCCCCGACCTCTCGACGCTTCGACATCCCGTAGAAGCAGAACGCCGTCATCCCGTCCGGGGGCAGCACCGGGTGCAGGCGAGCGGTGCGCTGCTTCTCCGGCACGCCCGCCGAGTACTCAGAGAGCTCGGTCAGCGACACGTAGGAGTCGACGACGTCGAGCCCAGCGCCCTGGAGGTCGGACTGGAACCGCCGCAGCCGCCACAGGTCAGGACCGACGGCGACGAAGCCGAGGTCGGCCTTGTGGCCGAGCACGGCGACGGGGACGAGCTGGTGGTCAGCACCCTCGCCGGCAGCGGTGAGCGCCTTGGCGGCGGCGGCGATGCCGGCTGCGTCGGCCTCGGGGCGGACCTTGCAGAAGAGGTGGAGGACGCCCCATCCCTCGGACGGCGTGAGCGGTTCGACCATGGCGACAGCCTATTGCCGGCCCCATCCGGAGGGCACCTCGCCTCGTCGGCGCCCGAGTCGTGCCGACATGCACCGAGCACTACCGTTGCACGACGATGTCGCGTCGAGCCGCGCCCGAGGGGGTGCCTTCAACCCTGGCTCGACGCACGTCCAGGCCACCTCCGCTGCGAGCTGGCGCGCGCCGGCTCCTCGCGCTCGCGACGGCGCTGCTCGCGCCGCTCGCGCTGGCCCCGCCCGCTCGTGCCGCCGTCGCGGTCATCGTGATCGAGGGCGAGGGGTTCGGCCACGGCGTCGGCATGGCCCAGGACGGTGCCTTCTGGATGGGCGAGGACGGGTCGTCGACCGCAGAGATCCTCAGCCACTTCTATCCGGGCACCGGGTTCGGCGAGGGGCGGGGCGACGTCCGGGTGTCGGTGGCGACGCCGGCCACGGCTGCGACCGTCGTCCGCTTCCCCGGCGGCGGGGAGGTCCGCAGCCCGCTGGAGGGCGACCAGGCACCGGGCTTCCCGATCAGGGTCGAGCCGGGTGGCTCGGTGCGCCTCCGCCACGACGGCTCCTACCGGGCCGAGCTCCTCGGCGGGGCGACCACCCGGTCGGCCTCGTCGCCGGCGCGCATCGACCTCGAGCCGCGAGCCCAGCAGCAGCAGCTGCCGCTGCCGACGTCCACCACGTCCTCGACGACGCCACCACCTTCGAGCACGACGACGACCCGACCGCTGCTGCCAGGACCCACGTCGACGACGACGGCTCCGCCGTCGACCACCTCGACCACCGCCGGCGACGGGGGTGGCGGTGGCCTGCTGCCGACCACGACCGCCCCGGCCCCTCCTCCGCCGACCCCGGACGACCCCGCCCCCGGTGATCCCGCACCGCCCCCGCCGCCGGTCGACCCTGGGGCGCCCTCGTCGGCGACGCCGCTGTGGGCGGTCCCCGACGGTGACGGCACGACCGAGGTGACCGAGCGCGCCCGCCGCTACCGGGGCGTCGTCGAGGCAACGGCTGCCGGTGGCCCCTTCCGCCTCCTGAACCACGTCGACGTCGAGCAGTACCTGCGGGGCATGGGCGAGGTGCGTGACGCCCGATGGTCCACCGCGTCCCTCGGCGCCCAGGCCGTCGCCGCCCGCACCTACGCCCTGCGCACGGTCGTCGCCGGCGGTGAGCTGTGCGACACCCAGCGGTGCCAGGTCTACCTCGGCCAGCAGGTCGAGTACGCCAAGATGGACGAAGCGGTGCGTGCGACCCGGGGCCAAGTCCTCACCTTCGGGAGGAGCCTCGCGGTCACGGTGTACAGCGCCAACGGCGGCGGGGTCTCGGCCACGCCCGAGGAGGGCTTCGGCACCGTCTCGGCGAGCTTCCCGTACCTCCGAGCATCGCCGTACACCACTCGCAGCCCCGACCCGTGGCGCGTCGACATCGCTGCCGCCGACCTCGGCGCCCGGCTCGGCTACCCCGGCGAGCTGCGCGGCATCGCCGTGGCGAGGACAGGCCCATCGGGACGGCCCACCGCCGTCACCCTGTCCGGCAGCGGCGGTGACGTCGAGGTCGGTGCCATCGCCGTCCAGCGCGCTGCCGGGCTTCGCTCGACCAGGTGGGGGCTGCGCGTCGAGCAGGCCGAGACCGCGCCGGCACCGCCGCCGGCCGCCGAGGTCGTCCAGGATCTCCCGTCGCAGATCGTCGCTGCATCCCCGGAGCGCG
>JBBSLC010000154.1:0-6591 GCA_038255685.1 Acidimicrobiales bacterium
AGGGGTCGGGGCGCCAGCTGCTCGAGCTCGTCGACGAGCTCGCCGTCCCAGGTGTGGCCGCCTTCGTCGTGACCGACATCAGCCGGGATGCGACCCTCGCCGGTCCCGATCTCGAGGGCTATGCCACCCTCCTCGGTGCGACCGACGTCCCGCTCGTCTCGAGCGGGGGCGTCGGCTCCCTCGACGACCTGCGCTCCCTCGCCGGACTCGACGTCGGGGGTCGGACCCTGCGCGGTGCGATCGTCGGCAAGGCGCTCTACGAGGGTCGCTTCGACGTCGCCGAGGCGGTCGCTGCGCTCCGTGAGCACGTGGCGACGCGAGACGCCACGTGATGCTCAGGTCGCGGTGCGTGTGCACCGATGACCGGGTGGGAAGGGAGGCCCCGTGATCCTGCTGCTGATCCCGGCGACGCTCGCATCGCTCGCTGCGCTGCTGTTCTTCACCGAGGTGCTCGAACGCCGCTCGAGCGACGTGATGGTCCGACTGGCGATCCGCTCGCCACGGAGCACCCCCGAGGCGACCGAGTCCCTCGTCGCCGCCGAGCTCGCCCGCCGCCTCGATGCTGCGGGCCTCGGCCGGCGTCCGGTCGCTGAGGTGGCCGAGGCCGCCGACATCCCCGAGGCGGTCGTGCACCGCGTCCTCGCAGCGGCCGATGACACCGGTGAGATCCCGATCCCGGATCTCCCCACGGCACCGTCTTCCTGACCCGTACCCTGGTCGGGTGCTCTCGGTCCGCAACCTCTCCGTCGAGGTCGGTGGTCGCCTCACCCTCCGGGAGGCGACCTTCACCGTCCGCGCCGGCGACACCGTCGGCCTCGTGGGTCGAAACGGGGCAGGCAAGACGAGCCTGCTGAAGGTCCTCGCCCGCCAGGCCCCCGCCCACAGCGGCATCGTCAGCCACCACGGCGAGCTCGCCTACCTCCCCCAGGACCCCCGCACACCCGAGTCCGCAGCTGACTCGTCCGCGCTGTCGCATGTGCTGTCCGGTCGGGGCCTCGACGAGCTCGCCGTGCGGATGGAGAAGCTCCGCCTCGCCATCGAGGAGACGCCCTCCGAGCGCAACATCGCCCGGCACGCACGCGCCGTCGACGCCTTCGAGCACGCCGGTGGCTACGCAGCAGAGTCCGAGATCCGCTCGGTCGCGGCGGGGCTCGGCCTCGGCGACGACCGCCTCGACCTGCCGCTGCGCGTCCTCTCGGGCGGTGAGCGGCGCCGGGTCGAGCTCGCCCGCATCCTCTTCGCCGGCAGCGACGCCCTCCTGCTCGACGAGCCCACCAACCACCTCGACACCGACGCCAAGACCTGGCTCACCGGGTTCCTCCGCAGCTACAAGGGCGCCCTCCTGGTGGTCAGCCACGACCTCGACCTGCTCGACGACGCCATCAACCGGATCCTCCACCTCGATGAGGGCACGATGGTCGAGTACAAGGGCACGTACTCCCAGTACCGCACCGCACGTGCTGCCGACGAGGTCAGGCTGAAGAAGCAGGCCGTCGCCCAGGCCGCCGAGGTCCACCGGCTGTCCAGCCTGGCTGACTCCATGCGGGGCCAGACGGCCAAGCGTGCCCGCACCGCCAAGTCGCTCGACAAGCGGGTCGCCCGCCTGGCCGACGCCGCCGTGACCGGTCCCACCAAGGAGCGCACCCTGGCCGTGCGCCTCCCCAAGCCGCCCCACGCCGGCAAGGTGGTCCTCGAGGTCGACGCCCTCGAGAAGGGCTACGGCGGGCCGCCGGTGTTCAGCGACGTGAGCTTCGACCTCGGCCGCGGTGAGCGGCTGATGGTCATGGGCCTGAACGGCGCGGGCAAGACGTCGCTGCTGCGCATCCTCGCCGGGTCCACCGTCCAGGACGACGGCGAGATCCGGTTCGGCCTCCAGGTCAGCACCGGGTACTACGCCCAGGAGCACGAGAACATCCGTGCCGGCACCGACCTGTTGACCCACATCCAGGAGCAGGCCGACGTCCCCCTCGTCGAGCTGCGCAGCCTGCTCGGCATGTTCGGGCTCCCCGGGGAGATGGCGTTCCAGGACGCAGGCACGCTCTCCGGTGGCGAGAAGACGAAGCTGTCGCTCGCCTGCCTCACCGCCGGGCGCCACAACCTGCTCCTGCTCGACGAGCCGACGAACAACCTCGACCCGCCGTCACGGGTCGCGGTGGCCGACGCCCTGTCGGGCTGGGAGGGCTCGATGGTCATCGTGAGCCACGACCCCGACTTCGTCCGCGAGCTCGAGCCGCAGCGGGTGCTGATGATGCCCGAGGGCACCCTCGACTACTGGAGCGACGACCTCCTCGACCTCGTCGCCATGGCCTGATGCGCACCGCCCGGGTCATCCCCTGCCTCGACGTCGATGGGGGCCGAGTGGTGAAGGGGGTGAACTTCGTCGGCCTGCGCGACGCAGGCGATCCCGTCGAGCTCGCCGCCCGCTACGACGCGATGGGTGCCGACGAGCTGGTCTTCCTCGACATCACCGCCTCGTCGGGCAACCGGGCCACCATGGTCGACGTCGTCAGCCGCACCGCCGAGCAGGTGTTCATCCCCCTCACCGTCGGGGGAGGCGTGCGCACGCTCGACGACGCTCGCGCGCTGCTGCGCGCCGGTGCCGACAAGGTGTCGGTCAACACCGCCGCGCTCAGCAACGAGCGCTTGGTGGGTGAGCTGTCCGAGACCTTCGGTGCCCAGTGCGTGGTGGTCGCCATCGACGCCAGGCGCTCACCCGGTGGCTTCGAGGTCTACTCCCACGGGGGCCGCAAGCCGACCGGGCTCGACGCCGTCTCGTGGGCCGAGGAGGTCGAGCGCCTCGGGGCAGGGGAGATCCTGCTCACCTCGATGGACCGAGACGGCACGAAGGAGGGCTTCGACCTCGAGCTCACGGCTGCGGTCACCGACGCCTGCGGGATCCCGGTCATCGCCAGCGGCGGGGTCGGGACCCTCGAGCACCTCGTCGAGGGTGTGCGCCAGGGCGGCGCCGACGCGGTGCTCGCGGCGTCGATCTTCCACTTCGGGACGTTCAGCGTGGCCGACGCCAAGGAGGCGATGACCGCAGCCGGCATCGTCGTGCGGCCATCGGCCTCGTGATGGTGCGCGTCGTCGCACTGGTCGGCCTCGTCGCCCTCGCCGCATGCGGGTCTGGCGAGGATCCGGTGCTCGAAGGCGACCAGGCCAGCGAGGAGGCGCCCGCCGAGGGCATCGCCCTCACCATCGACGGGCTGGGTGAGCTCGTCGCGGGGGAGCCGGTCAGCTGGCGCCTCACCGTCACCAACGCCACGGACGAGGGCGTCACGCTCGTCTTCCCGAGCGGGCAGCAGGGCGACGTGGCGCTCGTCGACGGCGACGGCACCGAGGTCTACCGGTGGAGTGACGGGATGATGTTCTCTCAGGCGCTCGTGGAGACGCCGCTGGAAGCCGGCGCCGAGGTCACCTTCGAGCTGCCCGGCGACCTCGACGTCGATCCCGGCACCTACCTGCTGACGGCGAGCGTCCCGAGCGACCCCGCTCCTGAGCCGGTCACGACCGAGGTCACGATCTCCGGCTGAGTCCCGACACCGGCACCCCTACGATGGGGGGATGCCCGTCGCCACCCCGATCTCCGCCTCGGCCGAGGACCTCGACCGCGTGAAGTACGACGATGCCGGCCTCGTCCCGGCGATCGTGCAGGACCACGCCGACGGCCAGGTGCTGATGATGGCGTGGATGAACGCCGACACGCTGGCCCAGACCCTCGCCACCGGCCGCACCGTGTTCTGGAGCCGGTCTCGCCAAGAGGTCTGGGCGAAGGGGGAGACGTCGGGGGACCGTCAGTGGGTGCGCGAGGCCTCCTACGACTGCGACGGTGACACCCTGCTCTTCCGGGTCGAGCAGGAGGGGGCCGGCGCCTGCCACACCGGCGAGCGGTCGTGCTTCTACCGGAGCTTCGGCACCGCCGCCCCAGCGTGATCCAACCCTCGCGAGAGGCGTTCAGGTCGCTCGCACGTGACCACACCGTGGTACCGGTGTGGCGCGAGGTGCTCGCCGACCTGATCACCCCCGTCGCCGCCTTCGCCAGGGTCGTGGGCGATGAGGACGGCTTCCTGCTCGAGTCGGTGGAGCACGGCGAGCGCTGGAGCCGCTTCTCCTTCGTCGGTCGCCGCCCGCTCGCCACGCTGGTCGCCCACGGCCTCGACGTCACCGTCGACGGGCCGCTCCCGACCTCGATCCCTCGTGACCGGGGCATCCTCGCTGCGGTCGAGGCGCTGCTCGCGGTGTACCGGTCGCCGGTGCTCGCCGAGCTGCCGCCGCTGCACGGCGGCCTCGTCGGCTACCTCGGCTACGACGTCGTCCGCGAGATCGAGCGCCTGCCGAACGTCCCGCCCGACGACCGTGGCGTCCCCGACGCCGTGCTGTCGGTCATCGGGCAGCTCGCCGTGTTCGACCACTGGCGCCAGCGGGTGACGCTGCTGGACAACGTGCTCGTCCCCGAGGGAGCGACCGACGCCGACCTCGATGCCGCCTACGACCTCGCCGTCGCCCACATCGACGAGCTGGCCGAGGCCGGGACCCGCACGGTCGACGAGCCCGTCTTCGACCCGCCGGAGCGGGGGGAGGCGCTGCCCGACACCCGGTCCAGCATGTCCCCTGCTGCGTTCGAGCGCTCGGTCGAGGTGGCGAAGGAGCACATCCTCGACGGTGACATCTTCGAGATCATCGTCTCCCAGCGCTTCGACCTCGACCTCGGCGCCGACCCGTTCGACCTCTATCGGGTGCTGCGCCAGCTGAACCCGAGCCCGTACATGTACTTCGTGCGCCACCCGTCGGCCACGCTCGTCGGGTCCTCGCCTGAGCCGCTCGTGAAGCTCGTCGACGGGCGCATCACGTCGCGCCCGATCGCGGGGACCCGGTTCCGAGGCAGGACCGAGGAGCACGACCGGCGCATGGCCGCAGAGCTGCTCGAGCACCCCAAGGAGATCGCCGAGCACATCATGCTGGTCGACCTCGCTCGCAACGACGTGGGCCGGGTCGCCGAGTTCGGCACCGTCGTCGTCGACGAGCTCATGACCCTCGAGCGCTACAGCCACGTGATGCACATGACGTCGCAGGTCTCAGCACAGCTGCGTGCGGGCCGGACGCCGGTCGACGTGCTGCGGGCGACCCTGCCCGCCGGGACGGTGTCGGGTGCGCCCAAGGTGCGGGCCATGGAGCTCATCGACGAGCTCGAGGTCTCCAAGCGCGGTGTCTACGCCGGCGTGGTCGGCTACCTCGACTTCTCGGGGAACCTCGACATGGCGCTCGCCATCCGCACCATGGTCGTCGTCGACGGCGTCGGCTCGGTCCAGGCCGGTGCGGGCGTCGTGGCCGACAGCGACCCGGCCGACGAGGAGCTCGAGTGCCACAACAAGGCTGCAGCCCTGCTGGCTGCGGTGCCAGCGGCGCGTCGCATGACCGCCGCTCGGGCGGCGAAGGCCGAGGTCGCACGGTGAGCGGCGCATGGGCGGTCGCGCTCCCCCGAGACGTGCTCGTGGCGACCGGCCCCGACACCGTCTCGTTCCTCCAGGGCCAGCTGAGCCAGGATCTCTCCGCCCTCGCCATCGGTGGCTCGGCGCACTCGCTGCTGCTCTCGCCCCAGGGCCACCTCGTCGCCCTCCTGCGCGTGACCCGGACAGGGGAGGAGCAGGTCGCCATCGACACCGATGCGGGCGCCGGCGACGCCGTGCTCGCGAGGCTCGAGCGGTTCCTCCTGCGGACCAAGTGCGAGCTGTCGGCCGTCGACTGGCCGTGCGTTGCGGTGCGCGGTGACGGTGCGGACGACGTCGAGAGCGTCACGGCCGACGGCACCTGGCGCGTCGTCGCCGACACGCCTGGCATCCCTGGCTACGACCTGCTCGGCCCCGGCGCGGCGATCCCCGCCGGCGTGGAGGCAGGCGATCTCGCCGACTACGAATCGCTGCGCATCGAGCAGGGCGTCCCTCGTGCCGGCCAGGAGCTGACGGACCGGACGATCCCCGCCGAGGCAGGCATCGTCGACCGCAGCGCGAGCTTCACGAAGGGCTGCTACACGGGGCAGGAGCTCGTGGCGCGCATCGACAGCCGCGGCGGCAACGTCCCCAGGCGACTGCGGGGCATCGTGGTCGACGGGAGCGCAGTGCCTCCTGCTGGCGCCGACGTGGTGGTCGGTGGCGCTGTCGTCGGCCAGGTGACGAGCGCAGCGACCTCCAGCCGTCTCGGCGCGCCGGTCGCGCTCGCCTACGCGAAGCGGGGGACCGACGTCCCGTCCCCGTGCTCGCTGCGCTGGGACGGGGGCGAGGCCGAAGGCCGCCTCGTCGAGCTGCCGCTCACCTGACGATGCGCCCGACGTCCGCTCTCCGTCGACGGTCCCTCGGCGTGGTGCTCGCCATCGGGACGAGCGTGCTCGCCGCTTGCGCCGGCGCAGATGCCTTCCCACCGATCCCCGACGTCGGCGACGTGACGACGGTGCCACCGATCGACCGGCGCACCGACGACCGCAGCGGCATCGCCCTGCCGGGCGTCGGTGGGACCACCACCACGGTGGTGGTCATGGGTCCTGGGCGGTCGCGCCTGGTCGGCCGGGTGGATGGTCCTGACGGCCCCCTCGCCGGC
>JBBSLC010000155.1:0-6536 GCA_038255685.1 Acidimicrobiales bacterium
CTGGCTGGCGACCCCGAGGAGGCGCTCGCCACCGTGGCCGAGGCCGAGGCGTCGGTTCGTGGGCCCCTCGAGACGTGCCCGGGCTGTCGCATCACCTTCACCGTCCCAGCGGCCATCGCCAGCGCCCGCGCCGGTGCGATCGAGGAGGCAGAGGCGCACGCCGAGGCATCGGCGTACCTCGCCCACGTGGTCATGCGCCTCCCTGCGTGGGACGCCGCCCACGACGAGGTGCTCGCCCACCTGGCCTTCGCGAAGGGCGACCCGGTGGAGGGGTGCGCCCGTTCCACGGCCGCTGCCGACGCGTTCGCCGCAGCCGGCCAGCCCCTCGACGAGCGCCGCTGTCGCGACCTCGCTGCTGCCACCTGATCGAGGCCCCGAGCGGAGCTCCTCCAGAGGAACGATCGAGGAACGGCGACCTCAGATCATCAGGTCGACCCGATGCGATCCGCACCGGGACCGACGACCACCAGGAGGCCGCTGTGCGCATCACCAAGGACCAGATCCCGACCAAGATCGACGTACCGGGCGCACTCGCCCGGCAGGCGCCCGACTTCGGGGACGTGGCGGGCTACGGCCCGATCGGCGCCGAGTGGTTCTCCCTCGGCGCAGGGACCGACATCGCCCCGCTCCTGAAGGGGCTCGACGACGATGCGTGCCACTCGCCGCACTGGGGGTTCATGCGGTCGGGCGAGCTCGTCGTCAGCTACACCGACGGCACCGAGGACGTCTGCGTCGGTGACGACCTCTTCTACTGGCCGCCCGGGCACAGCGTCCGTGTCGTGGCCGACGCCGAGGTGATCCTGTTCAGCCCGCAGGCCGAGCACAGCGCCGTGATGGACCACATGCTGGACGTGATGGCGGGCTGACCCTCTCGGGGTCAGCGAGCCTCGGCGCACCATCGGGCGTAGCGCGCCGGGTCGACCCAGGCGCCGGTCTCGGCGGCGAAGGTCGCGGCCTCCGGCGCCAACCAGTCGTGCGACCCGGTGCGCACGGCCGTCGACGAGACCACGGCGTGGGCGGGGTCCACGTCGAGGGTCACGACGCCAGCCGGCACGGCAAAGCCCGGTCGCGCGGCGACGGCGATCTGCGGGAGACGGCCGACCGCCTGGTCGCGCTCGGCGACCGATCCCCCGTACCAGGCGGGGTCGACGACCTGCGCCCACTTGTCGGCGCCCATCACCACCGTTTCGTAGCCGTCGGCGATGTCGGCGAGCAGACGGTCGCGCGTCACCACCACGCCGAGCCACGGGCGCGTCGATGCGATGGCGTCCAGCACGGCAACCCGATCGGCGAGGCGCACGTGGTGCGCGCCCTCCTTGCCGAGGGTGGACTCGCTCAGCACGAGGTCGACCCGGCGGAGCTCGCACTGCCTGACCGCCGCCTCGGCGAGCGCCAGGTGGGCGACGGTCGGCGGGTCGAACGATCCCGGGTAGGCGCCGACGAGGTGCACCATGGGAGTCTGGTCCACGTCGACGGTCAAGCGACGGTGTGCGCCGAGGTTGCTGTTGCCTGGCGATGCTGCGACACTGAGCGTCGTGGCCGCCCGCATCGACCTCCTCGTAGCCATCACCTGACGCACCCGTCCTCCACCCGACGCGTGCGCCCACGACCTCCCAAGCGGGAGGTCGTTCCAGTTTTCGACCCGACTGCCTTCGCAAGCCGCACAGGAGCACCATGAAGCTGACCGGGGCCCAGGCCCTCATCAAGAGCCTCGAGATGAGCGACGTCGAGGTCATCTTCGGCCTCCCCGGAGGCTGCATCCTCCCCGCCTACGACCCGATCATCGAGAGCCCGATCCGCCACATCCTCGTGCGCCACGAGCAGGGTGCGGGCCACATGGCCGAGGGCTACGCCCACGTGACAGGTCGACCGGGCGTGGCCATGGTGACGAGCGGCCCGGCCGCCACCAACCTCGTCACACCGCTGTGCGACGCCTACATGGACTCCGTCCCCATGGTGGCCATCACCGGCCAGGTCGCCACGACGGCCATCGGCACCGACGCCTTCCAGGAGTGCGACACCGTCGGCATCACCCGCTCGGTCACCAAGCACAACGAGCTGGTCATGAGCGCCCAGGACATCCCCCGCATCGTGGCCGAGGCGTTCCACATCGCGACCACGGGGCGCCCCGGGCCCGTGCTCATCGACGTCCCCAAGGACTGCCTCACCGACACCATGGACTGGGAGTGGCCGACCTCGCTCGACCTCCCCGGCTACAAGCCGACCATGAAGGGCCACCCCCGACAGATCGCCCAGGCGGCGCGGCTGATCATGGCGGCCGAGCGACCGGTGCTCTACATCGGCGGCGGCATCTTGAAGGCCCGGGCCGCCGAGGCGCTCAAGGCCCTCGCCGAGCTCATCGACGTCCACGTCGTGACCACGCTCATGGCGAGGGGCGCCTTCCCCGACGACCACCCGCTGTGCCTCGGGATGCCGGGCATGCACGGCAACTACTCGGCCGTCACCGCCATGCAGCGCTCGGACCTGCTCATCACCCTCGGTGCCCGCTTCGACGACCGGGTCACCGGCAAGCTCGACGGCTTCGCACCCGAGGCGAAGATCATCCACGCCGACATCGACCCCGCCGAGCTCGGCAAGGTCCGCAACCCCGACGTGCCCATCGTGGGCGACTGCCGGCTCATCATCGAGGAGCTCATCGTCGCCATCAAGCGGCTCGTGGACCGTGGGGAGCACGCCCCCGACCGCCAGCCGTGGAAGAGCATGATCAGCGGCTGGCAGGAGCGCTACCCCTACGCCTACGAGCCGCAGGACGACGGCGATGCCCTGAAGCCCCAGATGGTGCTCGAGCACCTGCGGGACTCGGCCCCCGACGACGCCATCGTCGTGTCGGGCGTGGGCCAGCACCAGATGTGGACGAGCCAGTACTGGAAGTTCAACCACCCCTACACGTGGGTGAACTCGGGCGGCCTCGGGACCATGGGCTTCGCCGTGCCCGCAGCCATCGGCGCCAAGGTCGGTCGCCCCGACAAGGTGGTGTGGGCGGTCGACGGCGACGGCTGCTTCCAGATGACCGCCCAGGAGCTCACCACGGCGTCGATCGAGCGCATCCCGGTGAAGATCGCCATCTTGAACAACTCCTACCTCGGCATGGTCCGCCAGTGGCAGGAGATGTTCTACGACGAGCGCTACAGCGAGGTGTACCTCAGCCAGGACATGCCCGACTACGTGAAGTGGGCCGAGGCCATGGGGTGCGTCGGGCTGCGCGCCGAGTCACCCGAGGAGGTCCAGCCGGTGATCGACAAGGCCAACGAGATCGACGACCGGCCCGTCGTCATCGACTTCCGAACCGACAGCCGCGAGAAGGTGTTCCCGATGGTCGCCGCCGGGCGCACGAACGACGACATCCAGGTCGCCCCCTTCCAGCCCGCACCTGTGGGTGAGCGCTGATGCCGGGCGCAGCCGCAGGCGCCGGCAAGAAGCTGCAGACGTTGTCGGTCCTCGTCGAGAACAAGGCTGGCGTGCTCGCCCGGGTGGCCACGCTCTTCGCCCGCCGGGCCTACAACATCGAGTCGCTCGCCGTGGCGCCGACCGACGACGAGCGCTTCAGCCGCATCACCATCGTCGTCGATGTCGAGGCGACCTCTGTCGAGCAGATCACCAAGCAGCTGTTCAAGCTCATCAACGTGGTGAAGATCAGCGAGCTCGACCCCGACCACGCCACCGAGCGCGAGCTGATGCTCTGCACGGTCAAGGCTGCACCGGAGCACCGCAGCCAGGTGACCGAGCTCGTGCAGATCTTCGAGGGACGGATCCTCGCCGTCGGCCACGACCAGCTCACCGTCAGCCTCGACGGCAACCCTGGCAAGATCGACGACTTCGAAGAGCTCCTCCGCCCGTATGGGATCGTGGAGCTGCAGCGCACCGGTCGGGTCGCGCTGCCCAAGCTCGAGCGCAGTGCACCCCGCCTGCGCCCCGTCAAGAACAAGGTGGGTTAGACCATGGCAGCCAAGGTGTTCTACGAGGACGAGGCCGACCGGGCCATCATCGCCGGGCGCAAGGTCGCCATCATCGGCTACGGGTCCCAGGGCCACGCCCACGCCCTGAACCTCAAGGAGTCGGGCGTCGACGTGCGCGTCGGGCTCCGTGAGGGCTCGTCCTCGAAGGCGAAGGCCGAGGAGGCGGGCCTGCGGGTGCTCTCCATCGAGGACGCCGCAGCCGAGGCCGACGTGGTGATGCTCCTCCTGCCGGACACGGACCAGAAGGCGGTCTACGAGGAGGCGGTCGCGCCCAACCTCGTCGACGGCGATGCCCTGCTCTTCGCCCACGGCTTCAACATCCGCTTCGACCAGATCACCCCGGCACCCGGCATCGACGTGGCCATGGTCGCCCCGAAGGGGCCTGGTCACCTCGTGCGTCGCACCTACAGCGAGGGTGGTGGCGTGCCGTGCCTCATCGCTGTCTCCCAGGACGCCACCGGCAAGGCCCGTGATCTGGCGATGAGCTACGCCGACGCCATCGGCGGGACCCGCGCCGGCGTGCTCGAGACCACGTTCGCCGAGGAGACCGAGACCGACCTGTTCGGCGAGCAGGTCGTCCTCTGCGGCGGGGTCACGGCGCTCGTCCAGGCCGGCTTCGAGACCCTCGTCGAGGCGGGCTACCAGCCCGAGAGCGCCTACTTCGAGTGCCTCCACGAGCTGAAGCTCATCGTCGACCTCATGTACGAGCAGGGGATCGGCGGCATGCGCTACTCGATCTCCGACACCGCCGAGTGGGGCGACCTCACCCGCGGCCCGAGGATCATCGACGCCGACACGAAGGCCCGCATGAAGGAGATCCTCACCGAGATCCAGACCGGTGCCTTCGCCGAGGAGTGGATCGCCGAGAGCCGAGGCGGTCGCAACCGCTTCAAGGAGCTGGAGAAGGCCGGCGAGGCGCACCAGATCGAGGAGGTCGGCGCCCAGCTGCGATCGATGATGCCGTGGATCTCCTCTGGCAAGACCCGGGTGCAGGACGCGTCCGGCGGTTGACGAGGCCGGGAGGGTGACGCTCCCTGGCCGAACCGACGTTGCGAACTACCCTGTCCGGTTGGTCCCTGGACCCAGGACTGCACGCGTGAGGAGCTGGCGGTGTCGAGGCGCTCGAGGCGAGTACAGCGACCGCAGGAGGATCTCGACCGATGGGCGTCGCGAGCGCTCGCGTCGGTCGCCGAGGGCGTCGTCGCGGCCGACGACGAGGGCATCGTCACCTACGTGAACCACGCCGCGGTGAACCTGCTGGGGTGGGCGGTGGGTGACCTGCAGGGGCTCGATCTCCACGAGACCCTGTGCCACAGCCACCCGGACGGCACGCCCAGGGACCGCAGCGAGTGCCCGGTGCACGCGACCCTGCGTCACGGGGCCGTCCACCGGGGGAGGGACGACGTGCTCTGGCGGCGCGACGGCTCCTCCCTGCAGGTGGAGCTCTCCTGTGGGCCGCTGAGCGGTCCGGCCGGCGGCATCGGCGCCGTCGTGTCGTTCCGGGATGCGAGCTCGAGCAGCCGCAGCTCGGACTACTACGGGGAGGTCCTGCGGCTGACGGAGCGCGACCGTGCTCAGCGCGAAGTCGTGCGCCAGCTCCAGGAGGCGGTCAGCCCTCGGCTCCCGCGGGTGCCCGGCGTGGACCTCGGGGTGTTCGAGCTCGCCGCCGACCCGACCGAGCCGAGCGGCGGCGACCTCTACGACTGGGTCGTCCTCCCCGACGGTGACCTCCACCTCGTCATCGTCGACGTGATGGGCAAGGGCGTCGCCGCCACCAAGGACGCCCTCGCCATCGTCCACGCCCTGCGGGTGCTGGTCTTCGAGGGCTGCCCGATGGAGAACCTCGTCGCCCGCGCCGACGAGCTGCTCACCGCCCACGACCCGAACCTCGTCGCCACCCTCGTCGTCGGGCGCTACACGCCGGCGTCGGGACGGCTCCGCCTCGCGGGCGGCGGCCACCCGCCGCTGTTCATCGTCGCAGCAGACGGCACCAGCGTCCGCGAGGTGGCGGCGCCCGGGATCCCGATCGGCTGGCCCGAGGCCGGGTCGTTCGAGATCGTCGACCTGGTCGTGGGGCGGTCCGAGACCGTCTTGCTCTACACCGACGGCCTGATCGAGGCGCGCCGCGACATCCTCGCCGGGTTGGCAGACCTGCGTGCGGCGGTGGCGGAGACAGCTGGCTACCCAGCGCGCCACCTGCCCCGCGTCCTCGTCGAGCGCGCCCTCGCAGGCGCACAGCGGAGCGACGACACCCTCGCCATGGTCCTGCGCCGCCGGGCGTCGCCGGACGAGCCGGCACACCGGATGCTCGGTCCCTTCGAGCACCGCTTCTCGCCGAGCATGGCTGCCGTGCCCGTCGCCCGCCACCTCTTCGCCGACTGGATGGCGGGGCAGGGCGTCGAGGACGCCGATCACGCAGACCTGCTCGTGGTCGCCTCGGAGCTGTGCTCGAACGCCGTGCGCATGGCGAGCGGCGCTGCTCGTGGTGTGGTCCTGCGTGCCCGGGCGGAGGGGGATGCACTGGTGGTCGAGGTCCAAGACGACGGCGTCGGCTTCTCC
>JBBSLC010000156.1:0-6466 GCA_038255685.1 Acidimicrobiales bacterium
GCCACTCGTGGTCGCGTGGGGCGGGCTCGCCGTCGGTGGGATCACGTTGCTGGTCGCTGGCGCGATCGGTGCCGTGCCGGTGCGGGCGCCCCTCGTCGACGTCGAGCTGCTCGGTGGTCGGACCAGCTGGCTCGTGCCGGTGCTCGGTCTCGCCCTCATCGCAGCGGCCCTCGCCTACGTCACCGGGATCGCTGCGGCGCGACGGCTCGGAGCGACGCTTGCCTCCTTCCTCGGCCTCACCGAGGTGCTGTTCGCCGTCCTGTTCGCCTGGCTGCTCCTCGGCCAGGTGCTGACGACCGGCCAGCTCGTCGGTGGGCTGCTCGTGCTCGCCGGCGTGGCGCTCGTCCGCCTCGACGACCTCCGCCGCCCCGCCGGGGGTCCCGAGTCCACCGTCCCCGCCGTGGTGGCTGCGCCCGTCACCGTCTGAGGCCCGTGTCGGGCGCGGCCGGGCGCGGCCGGCCGCACCTACCATGCCGGCACGACACGAGATGGAGGCACGTGATGGCTGCACATGACGACTGGGGCTTCGAGACCCGCCAGATCCACGCGGGCCAGGAGCCGGACCCCACGACCGGTGCGCGGGCGATGCCGATCTACCAGACCACGGCGTACGCCTTCCGTGACACCGACCACGCTGCAGCGCTCTTCGGCCTCGCCGAGGTCGGCAACATCTACACCCGCATCATGAACCCGACGCAGGCGGCGTTCGAGGCGCGCATCGCGTCCTTGGAGGGAGCAACCGAGACGGCAATCGGCATCCCCGGTGCCCTCGCCGTCAGCAGCGGGCAGTCGGCCGCCACCATGGCGATCCTCAACATCGCCAACGTCGGGGACCACGTCGTCGCATCGGCGTCGCTCTACGGCGGTACGTACAACCTGTTCCACCACACCCTCCCCAAGCTCGGGATCGAGGTGTCGTTCGTCGAGGACCCCGACGACCTCGACGCCTGGCGAGCGCAGGCACGACCGACGACCAAGGCGTTCTTCGGCGAGAGCATCGGCAACCCACGCAACGACGTGCTCGACATCCGAGGCGTCGCTGACGTCGCCCACGACATCGGCGTGCCGCTCATCATCGACAACACCGTCGCCACCCCCTACCTCATCCGCCCCTTCGAGTGGGGGGCGGACATCGTCGTGCACTCGGCGACGAAGTTCATCGGCGGCCACGGCACCTCGATCGGCGGGCTCATCGTCGACAGCGGGGGCTTCGACTTCGGCGCCGGCGACCGCTTCCCTGGCATGACCGAGGCCGACCCGAGCTACCACGGGCTGCAGTACTGGTCGGCCCTCGGTCCCGGCGCCTACATCATCAAGGCGCGCGTCCAGCTCCTGCGCGACCTCGGTGCTGCCACCACGCCGTTCAACTCGTTCCTGTTCCTGCAGGGGCTCGAGACGTTGAGCCTCCGCATGGAGCGCCACTTCGCCAACGCCCAGGTCGTGGCCGAGCACCTCGCGGGCCACCCCCAGGTCGAGTCCGTCGCCTACGCCGGCCTGGCGTCGTCGCGCTGGCACGAGCGGGCAACCGAGCTCGGCCGTGGGCGCGGGTACGGCTCGGTGCCGGCCTTCGTCATCGCCGGCGGGGCCGAGGCGGGCAAGCGCTTCGTCGAGGCCCTCACCCTCCACAGCCACGTCGCCAACATCGGCGACGTCCGCAGCCTCGTCATCCAGCCCGCCACCACGACCCACTCCCAGCTCACCCCCGAGGAGCAGCGGGCGAGCGGCGTGGAGCCGGGTCTCGTCCGCCTGTCGGTCGGCCTCGAGTCGATCGACGACATCATCGCCGACCTCGACCAGGGCCTGCGCGCCGCCAAGGGCTGAGCGGGAGGGCTGGGCTCAGCGGTCCTTCCCCGCCCGGGGGTCGGGAAGGACCACGACCGGACAGGTCGCGTGGTGCAGGCACTGGTGGGTCACCGAGCCGAGCAGCAGCCCGGCGAAGCCGCCCCGACCTCGGTTGCCGAGGGCCAGGAGGTCAGCGCCCTCGGCCCGGTCGAGGAGCGACTGCGCACACGGACCCTCCACCCGCAAGGGTCGGAGGACGACGCCCTCGGTGATCTCGATCCCGTCGACCGCGGCCGTCAGCGCCTCCTCGGCCGAGCGCTCGATCGGTTCACGGTCGACGGTGACGAGCGCACCGCCCATGGGCCCGTACACGTAGGGCGTCTGCCACGTGTGCACGGCCTCGACCGTCCCTCCGCCTGCGCTCGCAACCCAGTCGACGACCCAGCGCAGCGCCGCACGCGACGCCGGTGATCCATCGACCCCCACCACTGCTCGCCGGTCTCCTCGGTCAGCCACAGCCACCTCCCCTTCTCCTCCCATGGTGGGCCACATCGCCCGGCGGCGAAAGGGGTTGCTGCCACATCTCGGGATCCGGTCGGGTGCAGGACGCCGACGTCGTAGGTTGCGGGCATGGAGCAGCGTCGCCTCGGTCCCCTCTCCGTCTCGCTCGTCGGGCTCGGGTGCAACAACTTCGGCACCCGCTGCGACGAGCGACGCTCTGCCGAGGTGGTCCACGCCGCGCTCGACGCCGGGGTGAACCTGTTCGACACCGCCGACGTCTACGGCGGCAGGGGGGTCTCCGAAGAGCACCTCGGCAAGGCGCTGCGTGGCCGTCGGGACGAGGTCGTCATCGCCACCAAGTTCGCCAACTCGATGGACGACACGGGTGAGCGCAAGGGGGCGAGCGCTCGGTGGATCACCACTGCGGTCGAGGACAGCCTCCGTCGGCTCGGCACGGACCGGATCGACCTCTACCAGCAGCACGTCCCGGATCCCGACACGCCGATCGAGGAGACGCTGCGCGCCCTCGACGAGCTCGTGCGGGCGGGCAAGGTGCTCGCCGTCGGCCACTCGAACTTCTCCGCTGCTCAGATCCACGAGGCAGCGGAGGTGGCGGCGGCGCTCGGGCTCACGTCCTACGTCAGCGCGCAGAACGAGCTGAGCCTGCTGCGCCGGCGTGCCACCGAGGAGGTGCTGCCGGCGTGCGAGCGCCACGGCCGCGGGATGCTCCCGTACTTCCCACTGGCGAGCGGCATGCTGACCGGCAAGTACCGCCGGGGGGAGGCAGCTCCCGAGGGGACCCGCTTGGCGGGCATGCCCGAGGAGCGCCGGGCGAAGGCGCTCGCCGACAAGCAGTTCGATGTCGTCGAGCGGCTCGAGGGCTTCGCCGCCGAGCGCGACCACACGCTGCTCGAGCTCGCCTTCGCCTGGCTGTGCGGCCTCCCCGCCATGGCCTCGGTCATCGCCGGCGCGACCACGCCGGAGCAGGTCCGGTCGAACGCTGCTGCCGCCTCCTGGGTGCTCACCGACGACGACCGGCGAGCGCTCGACGCACTGCTCGCCGGGTGAGCGGATCCGGACACGAACAGGTCGACCGCCTGCTCGACCTGTTCGACCTCGAGCGGCTCGGTCCCGACACGTTCCGCCACGTCAACCGGTCACGTCGCGGCCCAGGGGGGCGGCTGTTCGGCGGTCAGGTCGCGAGCCAGGCCCTGCGGGCGGCGATCGACACGATCGGCACCGAGCTGCACGTCCACTCGCTGCACGCCTACTTCCTGCGCCCGGGCAAGATCGGCGTTCCCATGGACCTCGTGGTGGATCGCATCCGCGACGGCCGGTCCTTCGCCACCCGCCGCGTCGTGGCGCTCCAGGAGGACGAGGCGATCTTCGAGCTGTCGGCCTCGTTCCACGTCGACGAACCCGGCTTCGACGTGCAACAGGACCTCCCGGTGGGTGCCCCCGACCCCGAGTCGTTGCCGCCCGGGCACCCCGAGCACGCCCACCACCGGCCGTTCGACACCCGCGAGTTCGAGGCGCTGCCCGGCTCGACCCGCTCGATGTGGACCCGTGCCAAGGGCCGGCTGCCCGACGACCCTGCCATCCACGCCTGCGTGCTCACCTACCTGTCCGACATGGGGCCGGTGGGTGCTGCTCGACGGGCCGGGCCGCCTGACGTCGACACGATGCGAGCGAGCCTCGACCACGTGGTGTGGTTCCACCGCCCGGTCCGGGCCGACCACTGGCTCCTGTACGACCTCGCCGCCGTCTCGCTCTCCGGCGCCCGGGGTCTGGCGCGCGGCCACGTCCACGCCCGGGACGGCCGCCTGGCCATGACCGTCTCCCAGGAGTCCCTCCTCCGCCCCGTCAGCAGCTGAACCCCCGACTGGCGGTTGGGTGCGACCGTCGCGGTGACATCGAGCCGCCAGTTCGGCGTCGTGGGGTCCGGTCGGGTCAGGAGGTGGCGGCGAGGCCCTCGTCGACCCAGGCGAGGTGCTGCACCTCGTGGCCGGCGTTGGCCATGAGCACGCCCCCGATGGTGCCGTCGCCCCAGGGCGCGCCGACGATGGTGAGGTCGAGCTGGTCGTCGTCGAGCGTCTCGACGAAGGCGAGCGTCTCCGCCCGGGCTGCGTCGAGCTCGTCGAGCAGGTCATCGACGGACGTGTCACGGTTGGCGGCGACGTGGGCCTCGTTGTCGCGGTGGACCCGGGCGAGGATGTCCTCCCTGGTCGCACCCTCGCCACCGAGGCGGATCGGCGCTGTCTCCCCGTCGGCGGTGCGCTTGGCCATGCCGAGGAACGCCTCCTCCACCCGCAGGAGGTGGGCGAGGTGGTCCTTGGGCGTCCAGCGGTCGTCGCCGTCGGCCTCGCTGTCGGTGCAGGGCTGGCTCACCACGTCGTCGGGGAAGGCCCGGTAGCGCCGATGGAGCTCGGCTCGCTGCTCGGAGAGGGTGTCGAGGATCTTCTGCCTGTCGCGCATGGCGGGAACCTAGGCCACGCAGGGGACGCCGGGGTCGTGCCGGTGGCAGCATGGGCGGCATGACCGAGCTGGCGTACCGCACGTGCCCGTTGTGCGAGGCGACCTGCGGCCTCGAGATCGAGGTCGACGACGGGGTCGTGGGCCGGATCCGGGGCGACCGAGAGGACGTGTTCAGCCACGGCTTCATCTGTCCCAAGGGCTCGACCTTGAAGCAGCTGCACGAGGACCCGGACCGCCTCCGCACCCCGCTCGTGCGAGGGGCTGACGGCGAGCTGCACCCAGCATCGTGGGAGGAGGCGTTCGGCGAGATCGAGCGGCGGCTCGTCCCGCTCATGGCGGAGCACGGTCGAGACGCCGTGGCGGTGTACCTCGGCAACCCGAACGCGCACAACCTCTCGTCGCTGCTCTACAACCGGTTCCTGCTGCGGGCGCTCGGGACGGCGAACATCTACTCGGCGAGCACGATCGACCAGCGCCCGAAGGAGATCAGCACGGGGCTGCTGTTCGGGCAGAGCAGCTGCTTCGCCGTGCCCGACCTCGACCGGACCGATCACCTGCTCGTCCTCGGCGCCAACCCCTTCGAGTCGAACGGCAGCCTGGCCACTGCACCCGACTGGCCGGGGCGGCTCCGCGGCATCATCGATCGTGGCGGGCGCATCGTGGTCGTCGACCCCAAGCGGACCAAGACGGCCGAGGAGGCGAGCGAGCACGTCCCCATCCGCCCGGGCAGCGACGCCCTCTTCCTCATGGCCATGGTGCACGTGCTGTTCGACGAGGGCCTGGTCGACCTCGGCCACCTCGAGCCGCTCGTCGCCGGCGTCGACGCGGTCCGCGCCGCCGCAGCAGGCTTCCCGCCCGAGTCCGTGGAAGCGGTGACGGGCATCGATGCCGCCATCACCCGTCGCCTCGCCAGGGAGCTCGCCGCTGCGCCGACCGCAGCGGTGTACGGCCGCATCGGCACGTGCACCCAGGAGTTCGGCACGCTCGCCAGCTGGCTCGTCGACGTGCTCAACATCCTGACCGGCAACCTCGACCGCCCCGGCGGAGTGATGTTCGCCAAGCCCGCGACGGGTGGGCCGACCACCTCGGGCACGCCGGGCACCGGGCGTGGCATCTCCCTCGGGCGGCGCACGAGCCGCGTCAGCGGCGTGGCCGGCAGCCTCGGCGAGCTCCCGGTTGTGTGCCTGGCCGAGGAGATCGAGACGCCGGGTGAGGGTCAGGTGCGCGCCCTCGTCACCGTCGGCGGCAACCCTGCGCTGTCGGCACCGAACAGCGACCGGCTGCAGGGGGCGTTCGCCAGCCTGTCGTTCATGGTCTCCATCGACCTGTACATGAACGAGACGACCCGTCACGCCGACGTGATCCTCCCCGCCCCGAGCGCGCTGGCCAAGGGCCACTACGACGTCGCCTTCTACCAGTTCGCCCTGCGCAACGTGGCCAACTACTCCCCGCCGGTCCTCGCCCTCGAGCCGGGCGCGAACGAGGAGTGGCGCACGCTGCTCACCCTCGCCTCGATCGTCCAGGGCGACGGAGCCGACGTGGACCCGGCGGCCTTCGACGACCAGATCATCCGGGGCATGGCCGAGCGCGCCGGGCTCGACCCCGACCAGACCCTCGCCGACCTCGCACCCCGCGTCGGTCCCGAGCGCATGCTCGATCTCATGCTGCGGACCGGGCCCTACGCCCTGTCCCTCGACGACCTGCTGGC
>JBBSLC010000157.1:0-6452 GCA_038255685.1 Acidimicrobiales bacterium
AGACGGGCGGGTGGCGCGAGCTGTCCGGTCCCGACCTGCGCTAGTGACCGCATGACGTCCTCCACATGAGGATCGCCGTCGTCGGTGCCGGCGCCGTCGGCTCGCGGGTGGCGCGCCAGCTCGCCTCCACGCCTGAGGTCGACGAGCTCGTGGTCGTGGATGCGCAGCCCGCTCGGGCCGAGGCGGTGGCGGCCGCCATCGCCGACGAGGGCCGTGTCCGCACCGCACCGGCGTCCGACCAGCTCCCCGGTGGGCTCGACGTGGTCGTGCTCTCGGTGGCACCGGGGGCGCACCGTGATCTCGCCGAGCGCGCCCTCGAAGCGGGTTCGTCCGTCGTGTCCACCTCCGACCAGCTCGACGACGTGACCGCCCTCCTCGCCCTCGACGCCGAGGCTCGTGAGCGGGGGCGGAGCGTCGTCGTCGGCGCCGGGTTCGCGCCCGGTCTCACCTGCGTGCTGGCGTGCCACGCAGCAGGGACGTTCGACTCGGTGGACGAGGTCCACGTGGCCAAGGTCGGCACCGGTGGCCCCAGCTGCGCCCGCCAGCACCACGACGCCCTCGCGGGAGAGGCGCTCGACTGGCGAGACGGTGGCTGGGTGCGGCGCCGTGGCGGTTCGGGGCGCGAGCTGTGCTGGTTCCCCGATCCGGTGGGACCCGAGGACTGCTACCGGGCGGCGCTGCCGGATGCGCTGCTGCTGGTGGGCTCGTTCCCGGGCGTGAGCAGGGTCACGGCCCGCGTCGGCGCCAACCGGCGTGACCGCTTCACCGCCCGCCTCCCGATGCTGCGACGCCCGCATCCCGAGGGTGGCGTCGGTGCTGTGCGGGTCGAGGTCAGGGGCCGCCGTGGCCAGGGCCGTGACGTCGCCGTCCTCGGCGCCATGGACCGACCGGGTGTCGCGGCCGGTGCTGTCGCCGCCGTCGCTGCGGTCTGGGTCGCCGACGGGCAGCTGGCGGCGGGCGCCGCCGGGCTCGCGTCGTCGGTGTCGCCGGTGCCGTTCCTCGCCGAGCTCGCCCGTCGCGGGGTCAAGGCCGCCGCCTTCGACGGCTCGGCGTCGGGGACTGCACAGCGCTGATCGTCCGGTTCGGGCGGTGTGGCCCGACCTGACCATGCGGTCCATGCTCCGAGGGGGCGGCTGGGCGTGCCGGCGATGGGCCATTCGGCCCTATCTGGTCGATGAACGACCCCAATCGGTCATCTCCCCTTCTCAAGACGCTCGATGAGGCGTAGAAAGCACGAGCACGCGAGTTTCGCCGTCGCCGGAGGTCCAGAGATGAGTGCACCGAAGCTCGACCGCCAGGCCGACGACACCGACGTCGCCGCTCGGATCGAGGAGCACCTGCCGCTCGTCCGCCACATCGTCTTCCAGGTCGCGGTGCACTTCCCCCGTCACGTCGACCGCGAAGAGCTGGCCCGGGCCGGTGCCCTCGGCCTGGTGGAGGCCGCACATCGCTTCGACGAAGCCCGAGGCGTGCCGTTCAACCGCTTCGCCGCCCAGCGCATCCGCGGCGCGATCCTCGATGCCGTCCGCTCCGCTGACTGGGCCCCCCGCTCGGTGCGCACCGTCGCTCGCAACATCGACCAGGCCGGCAGCCGCCTGACGAGCGACCTCGGCCGTGCCCCCACGCATGGCGAGCTCGCCGACGCCGTGCACGTCAGCCCCGAGGAGCTCGTCCGGCTCCAGGCCAAGATCAACCGGTCGATGGTCCTCGCCCTCGACCACCCGGTGGGCGACGGCAGCGAGGACGTGGTGACCCTCGGCGACACGGTCTCCCACGACGAGCCGGAACCGGCCGAGGCCCTCGAGCAGCGCGAGCTCCACGCCTACTTGCGTGACGCCGTCGGACACCTCCCCGAGCGCCACCGCACCGTCGTCGTCGGCTACTTCCTGGAGGCCCGGACCTCGCTCGAGCTCGCCGCCCAGCTCGGGGTCACCGAGTCGCGCATCTCCCAGATGCGCTCCGAGGCCCTCGCCATGCTGAAGGACGGGATCAGCGCCCAGTACACGTCGCCCGACGCGCCGCCGAACGTGTCGAACCGCTCGTCGCTCCGGCGTGAGGTGTTCGCCGAGTCCGTGCGAGCGACGAGCACGTGGCGCGACCGCCTCGCGGTCGACCAGCTCGTCTGAACCGGAGGCCCTGGCGCAGCGAGCCGGGCGCGACCCGAGGACGCGCCTCGGGCGTGCCTCAGGACAGGAACCTCGTGAGTGACGGCAGCGTCATGCGATCGGTCGCGGTGAGGACGGCCTCATAGCCCGCGGCGGTGATCTCGCGGTCGAGGTCGTCGAGGTCGGCGAAGGGCCGGGAGCGCTTCGGCTGGAGCGTCGAGCGCTCGTCCCGCCCACCGTCACCGATGGTGTCGCGAGCCCAGCGGGCTCCGAGGTGGTCACCCACGTCGTCGAGGTGGTCGGTTCGGTCTTCGGTCTCGTGGTTGGCAGCGAGGACGCGCTCGAGGCCGGCGACGGCGAGGTCGTGGGTCGACTCCAGGCCGGCGCCGACCTCCCCCACGAGGCGGCCGAGGGCCATGCGGTGGTCGTCGAGGAGGCTCTTCCAGGGCTCGGTGGTGGCGGCGACGAGCGTCGCCAAGGTCGGGAGCGGGCCGGGGCTGGTCGAGGCGAGGACCGTGGCGCGGCGCAGCTCGACCTCGCGCACGGCCGCCGCTGCAGCGTCGATGTCGGAGGCGGCCCAGCCGAGGAAGCGGGCTTCCCCGGTGGCGAGGAGACCACGCGCCTCGATCAGGCGGAACACCAGGTTCTCGAGGAGGTGCCGCTCGCGGTGCAGCACATCCACCAGCTCGTCGACCACGATCGCCATTGCCCTCACCTCCTCGCGTCGCACGCCCCCCGATCGGTCGGACCTCGTCGAGCGTGAGCCTTCGGCCGCACTTCTGTCCGAACGAGTCCCACGTGGTACGCCAGGGCGGTGGAAGTGCTGGAGCTGCTCGACTACCGCCGGCGCGTCGCCGCGCTGTACGCCGAGGCCCGAGAGGGGGCCGGTGAGGACCCGGAGGGGGCGTGGCTGCGGTGGCGGTCGGGGCGCGACGAGCTGCTCGCCACCCACCCGCAGTCTCCGGTGCCGCCGCGGGCGAGGGCGTCGTTCGACGGCATGGCGTTCCACCCGTACGACCACCGGTGGCGCACCGAGGTCGAGGTCGAGCCGCCCGAGGGCAGCGCCGCCACGGTCGCCCACAGCGGGTCCGGGGGCAGCGACTGGGTGGCCGTCGGGCGACTCCGGCCCGGGGGCGCCTGGGGTGACGGACAGCTCACGCTGCTGTGGCTTGCGTCCTATGGCGGCGGGATCTTCCTTCCCTTCGGTGACGCCACGAACGGCGGCTCGACCTACGGCGGCGGCCGCTACCTGCTCGACACGGTGAAGGGTGCCGACCTCGGCCCGGCAGCTGGACCCGGCCGCCGCCTGGTGCTCGATGCCAACTACGCCTACCACCCCAGCTGCGCCCATGACCCCCGGTGGTCCTGTCCCCTCGCCCCTCCGGGGAACCGGCTGGCCGTGGCCGTCGAAGCCGGCGAGCTGCTCCCCGCCCACGGGTCGGGGACCTGAGTCGGCGCGTCCTCTCGAGTGCGGCGGCCGTCTGCCACCTCGGTCGCCTGTCGCTGCGGGGTTAGCCTTCGGTCGTGTGCGTGACCTGTGTGGCGACCGGATCGGCGTACGTCGTGCCCGCCGTCGTCGGCCTGAAGCTCCAGGCCACCCGGTTGCGCCGCCGCCGGGCAACGGCTCCCGAGCCGGTCCGGACGCGCGAGCGCTGAAGGAGCTCTGTGTGCACCGGCGACGCTTTCCGTCGCTGCACGCACACAGCCACGGTGGGTCGCCGGGAACCAGCGCTGCGACGGCGAACGTCAGAGGGGCATGCGACGGAACAGCTGGGTGGCGCTTGCAGGTGCGGTGCTCGTCCTCGGAGCCGGGTGCTCCTCGGGAGGTGACGACGAGGCGAGCGGTGACTCGTCCGAGGCCACCTCGAGCGACGACGCCGGCGTCGCCACCGCCGCTGGAGGGGCGGACGGTGGGGCTGGTGATGGGGGAGGTGGCACGTTCGAGGGTGCGGTGCCGGTGATCGACTCTGCGGCGCAGCTCGTCAACGCCGGTCGCTCCGTCATCCGCACCGCCCAGATCGACCTCGAGACCGACGACGTCGGCGAGGCTGGGCGCCGAGCCGTGGCCGTCGCCGAGGCGGCCGGCGGCTTCCTCGCCGACGAGGAGAGCGCCTTTGGTGACGACCCGACGGCGCGCCTCGTCCTGAAGGTCCCGCCCGACCGCTTCTCAGGAGCGCTCGGTGACCTCGGCGAGCTGGGACAGGTGGTCTCCCAACGGGTCGGGAGCGATGACGTGACCGAGGTCGTCGTCGACCTCGAAGGCCGGTTGGCTGCAGCACGGGCCAGCGTGGACCGGCTGCGCGAGCTGCTCGGCGACGCCGCCGACGTTCCCCAGGTGGTCGCCGTGGAGTCCGAGCTCGCCCGCCGGGAGGGCGAGGTCGAGTCGCTCGCCGGCCAGCTCAGGGCACTCGAGTCCCAGGTCGACCTGGCCACGATCACCTTGCAGCTCTCGGTGGCGCCCGCCGCCGACGCCCCTTCGGTGAGCGAGGACATCCCCGGCTTCCTGGCAGGGCTGCGCACCGGGTGGGTCGCCTTCGTCAACGTGATCGGCGGTGCTGCCACCGTCGTGGGCTTCGCCCTGCCGTTCCTCGCGCTCGCCGTGGTCCTGGGGCTGCCCGTCCTGTGGTGGCGCCGCCGCCAGGTGGCCGCCGCCTGAAGCTCCGTCAGGCTCGCGAGTCCAGGGCCTTCAACATCCGCTTCAGGGCGATCTGACGGTAGGAGCCCTCGACCAGCTCGGCGACCTCGTCCCAGTCGACGGGTGCGGCGTCGAGGTCGAGGGCGAGCCAGCCCCCCGGCCCCCAGTAGGGCGGGGCGTAGAAGCGGTCGTCGGCCACCAGGGCGAGGCGCTCGTCGGGCTCGGGCTTGAAGACGATGCCGGCAGGGCGCTCATCGGTGCCGCTGAAGAGGGCGAAGATCTTCCCGGCCCGGAACGTGGGCCGCCCCCACGCCTCGACTTCGACCGCCTCGGGGAGCGACAGGCAGACCTCGCGAGCCTCGGCCAGATGGCGGTCGTCGTTCCGGTAGGTCCGTGGGTGTGCCACGCCGTGACGCTACGCGAGCGGTTGGCTCAGGCGCCGAAGACCTCGGCCAGGACTTCGGGGACGGGGCGCTCGAGCTGGTCGTAGGTGCAGCTCGACGGATCCCGGTCAGGGCGCCAGCGGACGAGCTTGGTGGCGTGGCGGAAGCGGTCCCCCTGGAGGTTGTCGTAGCCGACCTCGGCGACTCGCTCGATGCGCACCGGCTCCCAGGTCATGTCCTTCTTCGCGTTCCACCGCGACGGGCTGCCGGGCTGGCGCTGCCCGCTCGCGGCCGCCTCGGCCTCTGCCCATCCCTGCCACGGGTGGCCCTCGAGCGCGCCGGCTCGCAGCGGCTCGACCTCCTCGGCGAGCTCGGCCCGCCGGGCGACCGAGAACGAGGTGGCCACGCCGACGTGGTGGAGCGTCCCCGCCTCGTCGTAGAGACCGAGCAGCAGCGACCCGACACCGCCCCCGTCCTTGTGCCACCGGAAGCCGGCGACCACGCAGTCTGCCGTCCGCTCGTGCTTCACCTTGAGCATGAGGCGCTTGTCGGCGACGTAGGCCAGGTCGGGGCCCTTGGCGATGACGCCGTCGAGCCCGGCGCCCTCGAAGCGGGCGAACCAGTCGGCTGCGACCCCCGGGTCGGTCGTCGCCGGTGTGAGGTGGACAGGGGCGGCCGCACCGGCGAGCGCGCCCTCGAGCAGCCGCCGGCGCTCGGTGAAGGGGCGGGCCCGCAGGTCGTCACCACCGAGGGCGAGCAGGTCGAAGGCGACGAAGCTGGCCGGGGTGGCCTCGGCCAGCGTCGCCACCCGGGAGGCAGCTGGGTGGATGCGGTTCAGCAGGGCGTCGAAGTCCAGGCCGCCGGGGCTGCTGATCACGATCTCGCCGTCGACCACGCAGCGGGCCGGCAGGTTGGCCTTGAGCGAGACGACCAGCTCGGGGAAGTAGCGGTCGAGCGGCTTGGTGTTGCGGGACCCGAGCTCGATCTCGTCACCGTCTCGGAAGACGATGCAGCGGAAGCCGTCCCACTTCGGCTCGTAGACGAGGCCGTCGGCCACCGGCATCTCCCGCGAGAGCTTGGCCAGCATGGGCTTCACGGGTGGGAGCACGGGCAGGTCCACGTCGCCACGCTAGGACCACGGGCGCTCTCGGCACGTCAGCGACCGGCAGGCGCGCGGGCACGTGCCGAGACGAGGGGCTACTTGAGCAGCCGGGACAGACGGCGGTCGGCGAGGACCTTCCCCTCGGTCTGACAGGCGGGGCAGTAGGTGACCTCGTAGGACTCGTAGGAGACCCGCTGGAGCGTGTCCCCGCACGCCGGGCACGGATC
>JBBSLC010000158.1:0-6427 GCA_038255685.1 Acidimicrobiales bacterium
CCTGCGCGGCGCGCTCCTGGCCCTGACCGGCCTGGTCTGCAGGCTCGGCGCTGGCGACGGGGGCGAAGAGCCCACCGACGAGGGTGCTCGAGCCGAGCAGCGCCAGGGCTGCTCCGGTGCGGGTGCGCACCTTCGGTGTGGTCTTCATGGTTCTCCGCCGGGGGGGTCGTGGGCTGGTTGAGCCGGAGCAAGCCGTTCCGTGCGGAACGACTGCGCCGGGGTACCCACTCACTACGAAGCGTGAACCGCTCGCGGATGATCTTCATGCAACCGCAATAAAGTTCGCGGTCCACCGTGCCGATACCGCCTCACTGCGTAACCGGTTGACTAGTTCTTGCGCCGCCGGCGTAGGAGCCAGACCACCACGACGAGCACGCCGAAGACGGGGGCGATCCGCTTGGCGACGGGCGCACCGGCGGTGCCGAGCAGGTCGACGGCCGTCGCCTCCTTCGACTCGATCTTGCGAGGACCCGTCGGGCCCGTCGGGGTGACGGGCGCTGCGGTCGGGCCAGCGCCCGCGGCCACTGGCGCAGGCTCGGTGGCGGCCGGCTCCGCAGCGAGCCCGTTCGTCGAGGGCTCCGGCACCTCCGGCGTGGCGTCGCCGGACAAGACGTCGGACTCGAGGCACTGCACGAACTGGCCGACGAGCTTCGCGCTGACGTCGGCGAGGACGCCTCGTCCGAACTGGGCGACCTTGCCGGTCACCGTGAGCTCGGTGAGGACGGTCACCTTCGTGCCGTCACCGTCGGCGACGAGGGTGGCGGTCACGAGGGCCGAGGCGTTGCCCTGCCCCCTCGTGTCGCGACCGTCGGCTTTGAGCACCGCGCGGTGCGCAGCATCGTCCTTCTCGACGAAGGTGGCGGTGCCCTTGTACTGGGCGGTGATGGGCCCGACCTTCACCTTGACGTTGCCGGTGTAGGTGTCGCCATCGACCTCGGTCAGCTGGGCGCCTGGCATGCACGGTGCGATGCGCTCGACGTCGGTGAGCACCGCCCACGCCTCGTCGACGGGCACCCCCACCCTGAACTCGTTGGTCAGCTCCATCTCCGGAGGTCCTCCTGGGTGTCGATGTCAGCGGGATCGCCTTCGCACGCTACTTCGCACACCTCGTGCTCGGACCCGGTGAGCAACCGGCGCGCGCCCTCGTCTCCCGTCGTCGGGAGGTCGGGCCACACCTCGGCGGCGAGGCGGACGGGCTGGCCCCGACGCCCGCCGTAGGTGGCCACGGCGATCGGGGCCGGGCTCGAGGCGACCGCTGCCCACGCGGGGGGCAGGAGCAGCGGTTGGTCGCCGAGCCCGACCACGATCGAGCCGTGGTCCCTCGCCAGAGCGACCCCCACAGCCGCCCCGAGCGAGGTTGCCTGTCCTTCGGTCCAGGACGGGTTCTGGATGACGTCGACGTCGAGATCGGCCAGGACATCGGTCACATCGACCGCGCCGGCGACCACGAGGACGGGCAGACCGGCAGCGAGGGGCGCCGAGACGGCCCACGACAGGACCGGTCGTCCCCGGAACGGTGCGAGCAGCTTGTGGGAGTCCCCGGCGAACCGGGAGCCGCCGCCCGCCGCGAGCACCACGGCCAGCGGGCCCCGCGTGGTCACCGGTGGATGGGACCGTCGCCACCCTGGAGGGAGGGGGCGGGGCGGCCGGTGCGCAGGGCGATGATCTCGGCGCAGACCGCCACCGCCGTCTCCTCCGGCGTGCGGGCACCGAGGTCGAGGCCGATCGGGGCCATGAGCCGGGCCAGGTCGTCGTCGGTGACGCCCTCCTCCCGCAGGCGGGCCACACGATCGTCGTGCGTGCGGCGCGAGCCCATGGCGCCGAGGTAGCCGACCTTGGTCTTCAGCGCCGCGACCACGGCGGGCACGTCGAACTTGTGGTCGTGGGTGAGGACGCACACCGCATCACGTGGGCCGAGCTCCTCCCCGACCCGCTCCAGGAGGCGGTTCGGCCAGTCGACGACGACCTCGTCGGCGAACGGGAACCTGGCCTTGGTCGCGAACACCTCCCGGGCGTCGCACACCGTGACCCGGTAGCCGAGCAGCTTGGCCAGGCGCACGAGGGCGGCGGTGAAGTCGACGGCGCCGAAGATGAGCATCTGCGGCGGCGGGGCGAAGCTCTCGATGAAGACCGAGAGCTCGTCTTGGCGGGCCTCGCCGTGCGGCCCGTAGTGGCGCACCCCCGACGTGCCGGCGGCCAGCTCGGCCTCGGCGTCGCGACCGACGACGCGGTCGAGATCGGCGTTGCCGAGCGAACCGCGCCGGTCGACACCGGGCTCGACGAGCAGTGCACCGCCGACCCCCGGCCCCGAGACGACCGTGGCGAGCGCAACAGGCCGAGAGGCCCGCAGCGCAGCGGCGAGGTCGTCGAAGACAGCGCCGGTGCCGCTCACAGGTCGAGGCGCTCGACGAACAGGTGCATGGTCCCACCGCACGTCAGGCCGACGGCGAACGCCTCGTCGTCGCTGTAGCCGAACGTGACGAGCCGACCGGGTCCCCCACCTTCCAGGAGCTGGAGCGCCTCGGCGACCACCGCCCCCTCGACGCAGCCACCCGACACCGAGCCGGCGACCTCGCCGTCGCTGCTCACCGCCATCGCCGCTCCGGGCAGGCGAGGGCCCGAGCCCTCGACGTCCACGAGGCGGGCGAGCGCGACCTGCTTGCCCTGGCGTCGCCAGCGCTCGATGTCTGCGAGCACCTCCTTCACCGTGCGATCACCTCCACGAGATCCTCGAGCGTGGCCAACGAGTGGCCCTCCACGAACTCGTCAACGTACGGAAGGGCCGCTGCCATCCCCGCAGCGAGCGGGGCGTAGCCGGGCGACGCCTTGAGCGGGTTGACCCACACCACCTTGTGGGCCACCCGCTGCAGGCGGGCGAGCGACTCGCCCAGGACACCTGCATCTCCCCGCTCCCAGCCGTCGGAGAGCACGACGACGACGGCCCCTCGCGCCATGCCCCTGACACCCCACGTGGTCGCGAACTCGGCGATGCCGTCGCCGAGGCGGGTGCCTCCGGCCCAGTCCTGCACGGCACCGGTCGCTGCCTTCATCGCTGCGTCCGGGTCGCGGGAGGACAGCTCCCTCGTGACCCGGGTGAGCCGGGTGCCGATGGTGAACGCCTCGACGTGGCGGCGACCGACGACGGCACTGTGGGCGAAGCGGAGCAGGGCGCGGGCGTAGGGCTCCATCGAGCCGCTCACGTCGACGAGCAGCACGACCCGACGTGGCCGGGTGGCGGCCTCGCGACGGACCGGCACGCCGAGCTCCCCGCCAGCCCGCACGGCGGCGCGCACCGTGCGCCGCAGGTCGGGCCGACCCTGGCGAGAGGGACCGGGCCGCCGCCGGCGCGAGCGTCGGGCCGCACCGCCGAGGCGCACGCCGACCATCAGCCGGAACGTCTCGGCCAGCTCGTCAGGGGTGCAGGTGGCCAGGTCCTGGTGGCGCAGGACCTCGGCCCGACTGAACCGGAGGGCGAGCGTGGGACCGTCCGGCGCTGCGTCCTCACCGATCGGGTCGTCCTCGCCCTCGTCCTGCTCGTCGACCACGAGCGTGACTGGGATCCGCTCGACCAACGGCTCGCCCGGAAGACCTCGCCCGCCGCCGAAGAAGGCAGCGAACGCGGCGTCGTAGGCGGGGCCGTCCTCGGGGTTGGTCAGCAGTGTCGCCCGACCTGCCCAGTAGGCGGCGTCGCCGTCGACCAACCCGACGGCGTCCAGTGCGGCGGCGAAACCTCCCACGGCGCCACCCGGCACTGCCACACCTGCCGCCCGCAGCAACCGGCCGAACCCCACCGCCAACCTGACCCCCCGGTCATCAGTCATCGCCTCCATCAGATCGCAGCGACGGCGAACACCACGATGGCGACCACCACGAGGGAGATCGCCACCGAGAGCACGAAGGACCGCTGCTCGCTTGGACCCCACACCAACCGGAAGGCGGCCAAGGCAGCCATGCCGGCGGGGACCAGCCAGCCGGTGACGCCCCACCCGATCGTCATGCGCTCCGCGCGACGGCAGCACGCACGAGGTCGCCCACCCCAGCTGTGCGCACCCGCTCCTGGTCCTCCCGGTACTTCAGGGCGGCGCCGAGGGTGCGGTCCACGACGGACTCGTCGAGGCCGGTCGCGCCGAGGGCAGCGATGGCGCTCGCCCAGTCGATCGTCTCGGCCACCCCGGGCGGCTTGTAGAGACCGAGCGCCCTGACCTGCTCGACGACAGCGGCGACCTGACGGGCGAGTGAAGCAGCGACCTGGGGGGCGCGCAGGGCGACGATGGCGACCTCGCGCTCGAAGGCAGGGTGCTCGACCCAGTGGTAGAGGCACCGCCGCTTGAGGGCGTCGTGGACGTCGCGCGTCCTGTTCGAGGTGACGATCACGATCGGCGGCACCGAAGCCCGGAACGTCCCGAGCTCGGGGACGGTCACGGCGTAGTCCGAGAGGACCTCGAGCAGGAAGGCCTCGAACTCGTCGTCGGCCCGGTCGACCTCGTCGATGAGCAGGACCGGGGGCGGGCCCTCCCGGTGGTCGATGGCCGCCAGGAGCGGACGGCGGACGAGGAACCGCTCCGACCACAGCTGGTCGGTCAGCGTCTCCGCCGATGCGCCCGAGGCCGCGCCGACCGCCTCGGCAGCACGGAGGTGCAGCAGCTGTCGGGCGTAGTCCCACTCGTAGACCGCCTGGGTCACGTCGATGCCCTCGTAGCACTGGAGCCTGATCAGCTCCCCGCCGGTCCAGCGCGAGAGCACCCGCGCCACCTCGGTCTTGCCGACGCCTGCCTCACCTTCGAGGAGCAGTGGTCGCTGCAGCCGAAGCGCGAGGAAGATCGCCGTGGCCAGGCCCTCGTCCGGTAGGTAGCCGTGCTCGGTGAGTGCGGCGGTGACGTCCTCGACGGAGGTGGGGCCGCTCATGCCGTCCACCCTCGGCCGGCGACCGGTGCCATGGGTGTGGTCAACCCACCTCGAGGATGGAGTTCGTCTCGCCGTACTCGTTGGACTCCTGGGCGTGGGCCGCGGGCTCGGTGAACCACGTGCCCCCGCTCAGGTACTTGAAGGCGTAGCGACCCGGTGGCACCTCGATCGAGACGCTCCGGGTGCTGTTGGCTCGCTTCTTCATCGGGTGGGCCAGCGGGTCCCAGCCGTTGAAGTCCCCGCAGACCGACACCGGCTCGGGCGTCTCGGAGACGGGCAGCACGAAGCTGACCTTGAACGGGGCGCGCTCGGCCTTGGCCGTGGCCGCAGCCCTGCGCTTGTCGGCCTTGACCGCCGCCTTGACGGAGTCGGCCGCCTTCGCAACCGCCCCTCCCTTGGGTGCGCTGACCTTGATCACCGTGGCGTCCTTCCTCGTCGGGTCCGTCGCCGTCCCTACCCCCGAGCGTCGGGAAGGCGAACGGACACGACGGGGACGGGCGAGCCGTCAGGTGGCCTCTTCCAGCGCGCGGCGCACGAGGACCTTCGCCAGGTGGCGGCGGTACTCGGTGCTGGCGTTGAGGTCGGCCGGCGGGTCGAGGCCGGCGTCGGCCTGCTGGGCGGCGTCCTCGACAGACGCGCCACCGGCCAGCGCCTCTTCCACCCCAGTCGCCCGCACCAGCGTCGAGCTCATGTTCACGAGGGCGACGCCGGTGGAGCCGTTGCGCACCGCAGCGACGCCGACGATGGCCCAGTCCTGGGCCCTGCGGTTGAACTTCTGGTACGACCAGCCGGCACCGGCGAGCTTGGGGAACCGGATCTCGGTGAGCAGCTCGTCGGGCGCGAGCGCCGTCTCCAGGAAGCCCTGGAAGAAGTCGGTGGCTGCGATCTCCCGCTCGCCGTTCGGACCCTTGGCCACGAGGGTCGCGCCGCAGGCGAGCACGACTGCCGGCAGGTCCGACGCCGGGTCGCCGTGGGCGATGCTGCCGCCGATGGTGCCCCGGTGGCGGACCTGCGGGTCGCCGACGAGGGAGGCGACGTGGCTGAGGATCGGGACCTCGGCTCCGAGCACGTCGGAGATCTCGATGTCTCGGTGGCGGGTGAGCGCGCCGACCGCGATGTGGTCGCCGGCGTCACGGATGTAGGAGAGATCGCTGAGCCGACCGACGTCGACCAGGACGCCGGGGGTGGCGAGGCGCAGCTTCATGAGCGGCAGCAGGGAGTGCCCGCCGGCGAGGAGCTTGGCGTCGTCGCCGTGCTCCCCGAGGAGGGCGATTGCCTCGTCGGCCGAGCCGGCCCGCTTGTAGTCGAACGCGACGGGGATCATCGGGCTGCCTCCTGGATCGTGTCCCACACCCGCCACGGCGAGGCGGGCATCTGGACGTCGGTGACGCCGAGCGGCCGGAGGGCGTCGACGATGGCGTTGATGACCGCCGGGGTGGCTGCGATGCAGCCGGCCTCGCCGATCCCCTTCACGCCCATGGGGTTGGTGGGGCTCGGGGTGACGGTCTGGTCGAGCCGGAAG
>JBBSLC010000159.1:0-6334 GCA_038255685.1 Acidimicrobiales bacterium
GCTCGCTCCCCCCGCTGGACCCGGGCTTCGATCTCACGTCGGTACGTGACGTCACGCAGGTGCACGACGACGCCTGCGACGTCGGGCTCGTCGAGGCGGTTGGTGGAGAGGGCCTCGACGGGGATCCACTCGCCGTCGGCGCTGCAGACGCGGAACTCGAGCGGAAGGTGGTCGTCGGGGTCCTCCTCCACCCGTCGGGCGAACACCTCGGCGACGACGGACAGGTCGTCGGGGTGCACGAGGTCGAAGCCCGGTGTGCCCGTCCTCGCCTCGATGGACCAGCCCAGGGTGCGCTCGAGCGCCTCGCTCGCATAGGTGATCGTGCCCGTGGCGTCGAGGACGAGGACGATGTCGCTCCCGCCCTCGAGGACAGCGCGCGCCCACGCCTCGGCCCGCGCCAGCTCCTTGCTGAGCCGGCTCGCCTCGAGCAGGCGGCTCGCCTGGCGGCCGAGCAGGCGGAGCTGGTCGGCCTGGGCAGCGCTCAAGCCCGGTCGTGGCGCCTTGTCGATCACGCACAGCGCGCCGAGGCCCTGGCCCGTGCGTGAGCGCAAGACAGCGCCGGCGTAGAACCGGATGCCAGGGTCGCCCGTCACCAGGGGGTTGCCGTCGAAGCGGGCGTCGCGCGCGGCGTCCGGGACGACGAAGAGGTCGTCTGGCCCGACATCGAGCACCCAGCTGCAGAACGCGTCCTCTCGAGGCAGCACGTCGAGGTCGATCCCGTGGGCGGCCTTGGTCCACTGGCGGTCGGCGTCGATGAGGTTCACCATGGCGACCGGCGTCTCGAGGATGGTGCTCGCGAGGAGCACGAGATCGTCGAACGCCTGGTCGCGCTGGGTGTCGAGGATGCCGGTCGCGACCAGCTCGGCGAGGCGCTCCGCCTCGTCCACCGGGATCGGCGGTCGGGGCGCGGGGACGTCAGCACCGCCGTCACGGTCCGCTTGAACCGTCGCCACGACCGATCGATCTCCCTCTCTCCCGAGGGCCGTTCTACAGCTCGGTCTCGTCCCGGAGCTTGTCCTGGATCTGCTTGTACTCGGGCTTGTTCGTGAGCGGGAGCAGCCCCATCATCTTCGCCATGTTGCCGGTCACCTTCACCCGACCCTGCATGAAGGCTGCGCTGGCGTCGAGGTCGCCCTTCAAGATCTTGACGGCGTCGTCGTAGGTGTTCGTCAACGTCACCTCGGCGCCCTCGGGGTCCTCCCCCATCGCCTGCTCCAGGGTCTTGCCGTCCTGGATGACGGTGTAGTACTTCACCTCACCATCGGGCGCACCGGTGATCACCTGCTGCATCCGCACGCTCGCGCCCGGGGTCTCCGGGAAGTCCTGGGCGAGCTCCTTCGCTCGGTCCATCCACTCCTGGGTGAGGTACTTGGGCACGCGATCATCCCCCGCTCGGTCGGCCGCTCGATCGGGGCCGGTCTGCGTGATGGTACTCAGCGGTCGATGCGAAGGCTGGTACCAGCGAACACGTCGTCCTCGGGGAGCTCGGAGTCGACGATCGATCGGGCCAGCACGTACTCGTCGTAGGGGTGCACGAGGCGCGCCTCCTCGGGGGGGAGGCCGAACCAGAACGGCGAGGTCGGGTCGATCTGGGTGCGGTGGGCGAGCAGGGCGAGCCCACGGACGTCGGCGTGTTCGCTGATGTCGATCCGGGTGGTGATGCGATCGTCCTGCCCGGGCCGGTCGAGCCACTCCTGGGAGTAGGGCGATTCCAGGCCGAGCTCGAGGAACTTGGCGTGCATGGCCACGATCCGGGCCTTGGCCCACACCGTGTAGTAGAGCTTGCGCGGCTGCCAGGGCTCGCCGAGCTCGGGGTAGGCGTCGGGGTCGCCGGCGGCGTCGAACGCCACGACGCTGATGTCGTGGACCCGCAGGTGGTCGGGGTGGGGGTAGCCCTTCTGGTCGTCGCCGTAGGTGACGATCACGTCGGGGCGGTGCTCGCGGATGGCGGCGACGAGGCGCCCGACGGCCTCCTCGAGCGGAGCCTGGGCGAAGCACTCGGGGTTGGCGTTGTGCTCCGAGTCGGGCATGCCCGAGTCCCGGTAGCCGAGGAGGACCAGCTCGTCGTAGCCGATGACCTCCATGGAGGCAGCGAGCTCCTCCATCCGCACCTCGGGCAGGCGGGACTTCACCTCGTCGTTGTCCATGGCCGGGTTCAAGATGTCGCCCGCCTCACCACCGGTGCAGCACACCAGGACGGTCTTCGCCCCCGCCGCCTTCGCCTTGGCGATGGTCCCCGCTCCCTTCGACGCCTCGTCGTCGGGGTGGGCGTGGACGGTCATGATGCAGCGCTCGGGCACCTCGCTCATGGGAGCACGCTATCGGTGGAGGGGAGCGGGTCCGACCTCGACGGGGCAGGCTTCCCCCATGCCGAAGCTGAGCCCATCAGAAGCCGTCAACGCCTACGTGGACGACGCAGCGCGCCTCATCGAGCTCGACAGCGAGATGGAGGCGGTCCTGCGGTCCTCGTACCGCGAGATCGCCGTGCAGGTGCCGGTGCGCCGAGATGACGGATCGCTGCTCGTCGTGCGCGGCTACCGGGTGCAGCACAACGGGGCTCGAGGCCCCTACAAGGGCGGCATCCGCTACCACCCGACCGCCGACCTCGACGAGACGCGCGCGCTGGCGTCGCTCATGACGTGGAAGACGGCGCTGATGGACGTGCCGTTCGGCGGTGCGAAGGGGGGCATCGAGGTCGACCCGACCGGCATGAGCGACCACGAGCTCGAGCGCATGACCCGACGCTTCACCGCTGGGATCCGCCACGTGCTCGGCGTGTACCGCGACATCCCCGCTCCCGACGTCAACACCAACGCCCAGACGATGGCGTGGATGATGGACGCCTACTCGGAGAGCGCGGGCTACTCGCCGGCGATCGTGACCGGCAAGCCCGTCGACCTCGGCGGGGCGCCCGGACGCGAGGCCGCGACCGGCCGTGGGCTCGTCTACGTCCTCGAAGCCGCAGCAGCACGGTGGGGTCTCGAGCTGAGCGGGCTGTGCGTCGCGATCCAGGGCTTCGGCAACGTCGGGTCGTGGGTCGCCGCCGAGCTGGCAGAGCGGGGCATCAAGGTGCGCGCCGTCTCCGACGTGCGCGGCGGCGTGCGTGACGACGCCGGCCTCGACGTCGCTGCGCTGCTCGAGCTGGTCAGAGGCGGTGGCTCAGTCGTCGACCTGGCGGGCACCGGCGGCGCCGAGCTCATCACCAACGACGAGCTGCTGGCGACCGACTGCGACGTGCTCGTCCCCGCCGCACTCGGCGATGTGCTCGACGACCGGACCGCCCCGGTCATCCGGGCGAGGTACGTGCTCGAGGGCGCCAACCACCCGACGACGCCGGAGGGTGACCGCAT
Organism: Acidimicrobiales bacterium; assembly: GCA_038255685.1. Taxonomy (GTDB): domain Bacteria; phylum Actinomycetota; class Acidimicrobiia; order Acidimicrobiales; family CADCSY01; genus CADCSY01. The sequence continues at coordinate 3,351 of JBBSLC010000159.1, forward strand.
CCTGGTCGAGCGGGGCATCCGGGTGATCCCCGACGTCCTCGCCAACGGTGGCGGCGTGACCGGCTCGTACTTCGAGTGGAGCCAGAACATCCAGCAGTACCGCTGGCCCGAGGAGCGCTTCAACACCGAGCTCAGGCTCAAGATGGTCGCCGCGTTCGACGCCACCGCCGACTTCGCCGAGGCACGAGGGATCACCCTCCGCCAGGCGGCGTTCGCGCTGGCGCTCACCCGCGTCGCCCGAGCGGAGCACCTGCGAGGCGCCATCTGACGCTCGTGACCCGGGGCACAGGAAAGGGTCGACCTGCTACCTTCGAAGTCGAACGTGGGTACGCGCACCAGGCCGAACCCCGCTACACGTAACAAGGGAGTCGGTTGTGGCAACCGGTACCGTCAAGTGGTTCAACGCTGAGAAGGGCTACGGCTTCATCCAGCGCGAGGGTGGGAGCGATCTCTTCGTGCACTACACCGCGATCGAGGGCTCGGGCTACCGCTCCCTCGAGGAGGGCCAGGCCGTCGAGTTCGAGGTGACCCAGGGCCCGAAGGGCGACCAGGCCCAGAGCGTGCGCCTCGTCTGAGCGACACCACGACCTGACTGCGACCGGAGGGGCCCGAGAGGGCCCCTCCGGCGCGCTCGGGGTTGTCCCCGGCCGCATTGAGGGGTAAGACCGGCCCCCGGCTCGTGCCAGCGACTCGGACCGGGGACCCCCCTCGCACATCGGAGCACCCATGGCAGTCCTCGGCAGCACGACCCTCGTCACGGGTGCCTCGGAGGGCATCGGCCGCGCCGTCGCCCTCGACCTCGCCTCCCGGGGGTCCCACGTGATCGCCGTCGCAAGGACCGAGTCCCGTCTCGATGAGCTCGTGGCCGAAGCCGACGGGACGATCACGCCCTTCGTGGCCGACCTCGCCGACGCCGACGACCGGACCAGGCTCGCCGTCGCGCACGGTGACGTCGACAACCTCGTGAACAACGCAGGCGTGGCGTGGCTCGGCGATGTCGTCGACATCCCGATGGAGGACCTCACCGCCCTCGTGGCGCTGAACCTGCTGGCGCCGATGGACCTGACCCGCCGCCTGCTCCCCCAGATGATCGCCCGAGGCAGCGGCCACATCGTCAACATCGGGTCGATCCTCGGCTACGCGTCCACCCCGCCGCTCGTGGTCTACAGCGCGACCAAGGCGGGCGTGGGAGCCTTCACCGAGGGCCTCCGGCGCGAGGTCACCGGCACCGGCGTCGACGTCACGCTCATCACCCCCGGCGCCGTCAACGGCACCGACGCCCTCAGTGCAGCCGGCGGCGCCGCCGAGGGAGCCCCCCTCGCACGAGCGTTCGAGGCCACCGGCGTCAGCCCCGAGCGGGTCGCCATCGCCGTGCGCGAGGCGCTCGAGCACCCGGGTTGGCCGGGCTACCGCTCCTTCTCCGTCCCACGCGTCGCCGGGATGAGCCGGGCGGCTGCGTCGCCGGTGGGCTCGTTCCTCATCGACGGCAGCCTGTCGATCGTGCGCACGCTCGCCGGACGCCGCCTCCACTGATGGGCGGACGCGTTCGGTGGCGCCGCCCGGTCCCCCGCTGTCGATCGGCGACGCCGAGCGCGCCGCTGGTCGTGGTGATCACCGGTGCGTCATCCGGCGTCGGTCGTGCCACGGCGCACGCCTTCGCGGCCCGCGGGTGCGCGATCGCGCTCCTGGCCCGTAACGAGGTCGCGCTGGCGCGGGCGGCGGAGGAGGTCCGAGCTGCAGGCGGCAGGGCGATGGTGGTGGTGACCGACGTCGCCGACGCAGCGGCGGTCGAGGCGGCGGCCGACCGGGTGGAGGTGGAGCTCGGACCGATCGACGTCTGGGTCAACGCCGCCATGGCCACCGTCTTCGCGCCCGTCCACGACCTCGGGGCCGACGAGCTGCAACGGGCGACGGACGTGACGTACCTCGGCACCGCCCACGGGACGATGGCGGCCCTCCGGCGGATGCGCCCTCGCGATGCCGGCACGATCGTCCAGGTCGGCTCGACGCTCGCCTACCGCGCCATCCCGTTCCAGGCGCCCTACTGCGGGGCGAAGTTCGCCGTGCGCGGCTTCACCGAATCGCTGAGGACCGAGCTCCTGCGGGAGGGCTCAGGGGTCCACGTCACCGAGGTGCACCTCTCAGCGGTCAACACCCCGCACTTCGTCGTGTGCCGCACCCGCCAGCGCGTGCGCTCCCGTCCGGTGCCCCCGACGTTCACCCCAGCGGTCGCAGCCGACGGCATCGTCTGGGCGGCGACGCACCGGCGCCGTGAGCTGTGGGTGGGCTACCCGGCCGTCGTCGGCATCCTCGCCGGCAAGCTCCTGCCCGGCCTCGGCGACCGCGTGCTGGCCTGGCGGGGCGTCGAGCTCCAGCTCACCGGCACCGAGGTGGCGGCGGATCGCCCGGACAACCTCTTCAGCCCGGTCGACTTCGACCCCGGCACAGAAGGTCCGGCGACCGGTCGACGCTGGGGCTGGGGCGGCCAGCTGTGGCTGAGCGCCCACCGCCGCTCGCTCGCCTTCGCTGCTGCTGCGGTCGCCGGCATGAGCCTGCGACGTCGTGCTGACAGGGGCGGCTGAGTCGCGTCCGTCCCAGTGCCACCTGCGACCAGTGACCTCGCCGCCGGCCACGACGAAGCGCATCGTCGACCTGCCTCGAGATCCGCTTCGCCAGGTCGGAACGGTCGACCGGGTTGCCGGCTCCCGTCAGCGCCTCTTCGCAGTCAAGACGGCGGTGCGGCCGTCGAGGACGATGTTGCCGCCGGCGCCATCGATGACGTCGCCGATGGCAGCGAAGAGCCGCGCTCTCGTCTCCGGTGCGAGCAGGCGGTGGCCGGAGTACGTGCCGAGCACGGCCAGGTAGTCATCCCTGCTCCTCGTCAGCGGCCAGGACAGCTCTGCACGGACGACGTCACCGAAGCGCTCGTCGGCGTCGAGCTCGGCGAAGATGGCCTCCATCCACGTGCTGTCGTCGATGCCAGC
>JBBSLC010000160.1:0-6320 GCA_038255685.1 Acidimicrobiales bacterium
CATCGGCGAGAACGTGGGCCGGGGCGGCGGTGTCGACTCGCTCCACACCGCGTTCATGAACTCCCCCGGCCACCGGGCCAACGTCCTCGGGGACTACAACCGCGTCGGCGTCGGGGTGGTCACCTCGGGCTCGACGATCTGGGTCACCTTCAACTTCATGAAGGGCCAGGACATCGACGGCACCACCGGCGCAGACGTCGGGATCGTCTACCAGCCGGTCGAGACCCGGGGCATCGACGTGGCGTGCCCGTCCGGCTCGACGCCTGTGCCCACCTTCGACGACCTCGCCAGCACCGTCCACGCCGCCTCGATCGGGTGCGTGGCGTGGTGGGGCGTGGCGAACGGCCGGACCGCAGACCTCTTCGACCCGACCGGCCAGGTGACCCGCGGCCAGCTCGCCTCGTTCGTGGCCAGGATGATCGAGGCGTCCGGCACGGCACTGCCGGTGTCGCCGCCCGACGCCTTCGGTGACGACGACCGCTCGGTGCACGAGCTGCGCATCGACCAGCTCGCCGCCCTCGGCGTCGTCAGCGGCAAGGCGCCCGGCACCTACGGGCCCGACGACCTCGTCAGCCGGGGAGCGATGGCGACGTTCCTCGTGCGAGCCCACGACGTGGTCGCAGCGAGCGCCCTGCCGGCTGGCTCCGACAGCTTCGGCGACGACGACGGGCACACCCACGAGGCGAGCATCGACAAGGTCGCAGCTGCTGGTCTCGCCGGGGGCACGGGTGCTGGCACCTTCGGCCCCGGCGCCCCGGTCCAGCGTGGCCAGATGGCGACGTTCCTCGCCCGCAGCATCGACCTGCTCGTCGCCGACGGCGACACCGACCCCCGCTGACGCAGCCCGCCGACCCGCCGGGTCGATCGGGCAGACGGCTCGCACGAGGGCCAGCGCGGATGGACCGCTGAGCGTCAGGGCGGCCCGCCCAGCGCGCACGTCGCGCGTGCAGACGGAGCGGTGACGATCAGGAGGGGGCGGCCACCTTGGGGTGGGGCATGCACAGCTCGTCGTACTCGGCGATGACGATATCACCGGCATCGTCACCGCACGCCGGGCACTGCGGGTCGCGCCGCACCTTGAACGTGCGGAACGACTGCTCCATCGAGTCGTACGAGAGGATGCGCCCCGCGAGCGAGTCGCCGAGGCCGAGGATGAGCTTGATCGCCTCCATGGCCTGGATCGAGCCGATGATGCCGGGGAGCACGCCGAGCACGCCGGCCTCGGCGCAGCTGGGCGCGAGCTCGGCGGGGGGCGGCTCGGGGATCATGCAGCGGTAGCACGGCCCGACGTAGGGGTGGAAGACCGTGGCCTGACCCTCGAAGCGGAAGATCGAGCCGTGCACGACCGGGATGCGCTTGAGCAGCGAGGCGTCGTTCACGAGGTAGCGGGTCGGGAAGTTGTCCGTGCCGTCGACGATCACGTCATAGCCGTCGATGATGTCGAGCACGTTGTCTGCGCCGAGGCGGGTGTCGTAGGTGACGACGTCGATGTCGGGGTTGAGCAGCGTCAGGGTCTTCTTGGCCGAGTCGACCTTGCGATCGCCGATCCGGTCGAGGTTGTGGAGGATCTGGCGCTGCAGGTTCGACTCGTCGACGACGTCCATGTCGATGATGCCGATCGTCCCCACGCCCGCAGCTGCGAGGTACAGCGCAGCAGGCGAACCGAGCCCACCGGCACCGAGCAGCAGGACCTTTGCGTCGAGCAGCTTCTGCTGCCCCTCCTCCCCCACCTCGGGCAGGAGCAGGTGGCGCTGGTAGCGGTTGCGCTGCTCGGGTGAGAGCGTGCGCGGGGTCGTCCAGGCACGATCTTCGTTCTTCCACTTGTTGAACCCGCCCACGACCGAGACGACGTCGGAGTAGCCGAGCTGGGCGAGGGTGTCGGCCGCGAAGGCCGATCGGGTGCCACCGGCGCAGTAGACGACGACGGTCGCGTCACGGTCGGGGATCCGGTTCTCGACCTGGCTCTCGAGGTGGCCGCGGGGGATGTGGACTGCGCCGGGCAGGGCGCCCTGCTCGTACTCGTCGGGCTCGCGGACGTCGAGCACGACCACGCCAGGCTCGGCGATGGCCTGCTCGGCGGCGGCGGTGTCGACCTCGCGGATGCGCGACTTGGTCTGGCTCAAGAGGTCACGGAACGATGCCATGCCGAAAGCCTACCTCCTGGGTCGGCTTTCGACCACGGAGGGGATCGTTGTGGTTCCATGGTTACAGGCCGACCCGCTGCGCGCCGATGACCGTTTCGTGCAGAACGACACGGCGACCCCCTCGACCCAGCGAACCACGCGCTCGCGCCTCGTCGCCGCGCTCTCCACCCTCGCACTCGCAGCGACGCTCCTCGTCGCCGGTGCGCCGGCAGCTGCCGCCGCACCGCCGTCGCGAGGTCAGGCCGAGCTCGAGTTCCTCCAGCTCCTCAACCAGACCCGGGTCGACCACGGCCTCGCCCCCCTCGAGAGCGACGGGCTCATCGTCCCGATCGCCCGGGAGTGGTCCGGCCAGATGGCGGCGTCCTCGGTGCTGTCGCACCGGCCCGACCTCCGTGCTCAGATCGAGGGGCGGGTCACGCGGGAGTGGTACCGCATCGGCGAGAACGTCGGCCGAGGTGGCGGCGTCGCCTCGCTCCACACCGCCTTCATGAACTCGCCTGGCCACAAGGCCAACGTCCTCGGTGACTACAACCGGGTCGGCATCGGCGTCGTCATCTCCGGCAGCACGATCTGGGTGACGTTCAACTTCTTGCACGGCGCCGAGATCAGCGGCGCCACGGGGATGGACCTCCCCGCCGGTGACCTCTGGCTCGCCAGCGAAGCAGGCGAGGTGTGGGCCTTCGGACAGGCGACCGATCACGGCTCGCTCGCCGGCCAGCGGCTCGCTGCTCCGATCGTGGGGATGGTGGCGACGCCTTCCAGGGGCGGCTACTGGCTCGTCGGGAGCGACGGGGGGATCTACACCTTCGGGGATGCCGGCTTCTTCGGCTCGACCGGGGCACTGCGCCTCAACCGCCCCATCGTCGGCATGGCCCCCACGAGCACCGGCCGGGGCTACTGGCTGGTCGCGAGCGACGGCGGCATCTTCGCCTTCGGTGACGCTGCCTTCCGCGGGTCCACCGGCGGCACCCGCCTCAACCGCCCCGTGCTCGGGATGGCGGCCACACCCTCGGGTGACGGCTACTGGCTCACGGCCAGCGACGGCGGCATCTTCTCCTTCGGTGACGCCCGGTTCCTCGGCTCGACCGGTGGCACCACGCTCAACCGACCGGTCACCGGCATGGTGTCGACCCCCTCGGGTGACGGCTACTGGCTCACCGGCAGCGACGGCGGCCTGTTCAGCTTCGGCGACGCGGCGTTCTTCGGCTCGACGGGTGGCGCCCCCCTCGCCGCACCGATCGCCGGCATCGCCGTGACCGAGACGGGCCGGGGCTACAAGCTGGTCGGTCGGGACGGCCGGGTGTTCAGCTTCGGCGATGCCGGGAGCGACGCCAGCGGCCCCATCGCCAGCAGCGCACCGATCGTCGCCGTCGCCCTCCCGTAACCGTCCGCCCTCTCTGGACGCTGACGCCTGCTGTACGGGTGCCAGCGTCCACAATCGGCACCCGCCGCTCCGCCGTCCGCTGCGGACCGGGCACGTCGACGTCCGATGAGAGCGCTCGTCGGCTGGTGGGGCGGCCGGGTCCTCCGACGCCGCCGTGCTATGCCTGGGCGGGTGGTGGCGACCGTCGAGCGCGATCGCAGTGCATCCGAAGAGGTGGGGCACCCGCCACGCCTGCGCTGGTGGGCCACAGCACTGGTGCTCCCCCTGGCGGTGACCGTGGCGTGGGCAGTCCAGCGCTGGAGCGGGACGAACCCGTTCGGCTCCGACAACGACGAGTACCGACTCGTCGCCCAGGAGCTGCTCGAGTCCGGACGCCCCGTCGTGGCCGACGTCGAGGCGACCAAGTACCCGCTCGGCTACCCGCTCGTACTCGCTCTGCTCGACGTGGTTGGCCTGCCCGTGACCCGTGCTGCCCTCGCCCTGAACCTCGGGCTCGTCGTGGCGTTCGCGGCCACGGTGCTGCAGCTCGCCCGCTCCCTCGGCCAGCGCGTCGCCGCAGTCCCAGCGGCGATCTACGCAGTCGGCGTCGCCGGGCTGTGGGGCAGCGTCTACGTGACCATGCCCGACCTCGCCTTCGTCGTGGTCGCCGCCGCCGTGCTGTGGTGGTCGGGACGGCTGCGCACCCGCCGGGACATCTGGGTGCTCGTGGCACTCGTCGTCGCTGCGACGCTCTTGAAGTCGGTCGGGCTCCTCGTCGCCGTGGCTGCGTCGGTCGCCGTCGTCTTCGCCGCCCGCCCCGTCCGATGCCTGGCGTGGGCTCCGACCGCCGCCGGCCTCGCCGTGACGGCGACGATGGCCGTCCTGAACCTGGGGCTCGCCGAGCACACGACCGGCTACGCCCGCACGTTCTTCTTGAACGACCCGACCGACGCCACGAGGGGCGATGTCTCCCTGGGCGGGCTGCTCGCCCGCCTCCCCGACCGGGCCCACCTGGTGCTCAGGGACCTCGAGGTGGCGATCGTCGGCCAGCAGGTGACGAGGCCGTGGGCGTGGCTGCTCGTGGCCGGGCTGCTCACCGCCGGGGTGTGGGCGTGCTGGCACGTCGCCTCGCGGCGCGTCTACGTCCTCGCCTTCCTCGCCATCTGGTTGCCGGCCATGGCCGTCTGGCCGTACTCCTCGGTCCGCTTCCAGCTGCCGCTCGTCGCCCTCGCCGCCGTCGGCGTCGGCCGGCTCGCCGTCGCAGCCGCACGCGTGCAGCGCGAGGCGGGGGCGCTCGTGGTCGTCGCCGCGCTCGGCCTGTTCCTCTGGTCGAGCGCCGGTCAGGTCCGGCGCGACGCTGCGTTCGAGGAGGTCACGCTCGGCGTCATCGCCAGCGACACCGACGCCGCCGCTGCGTGGGGCGCGGCGAACATCCCCGACGGCGAGGTCATCGCCTCGTTCGCCTACCGCGAGATCGCCTACCGGCTCGACCGACCGGTCGTCCCGCTCGGCTACACCAGCGACCTCGACCAGCTGCTCGGCGACGCCGACGATGCAGGCGCCCGCTGGCTCGTCGTGATGCCCCCGCTCTACCGCGCTCGCGGCGAGCTCGAGGTGGCCTTCATCGAGGCCTTCCCCGCCCGCCTCCGCCTCGCCCACGACACCCCGACCGTCGACACCTACGAGCTCCTCCCGCCCGCACCAGGAGCCTGAGCGCCGCCCTCCGCCCGACTCCGAGGGGCCTCGTGCCATGTGAGAGCTCCACCCTCGATCGTGGACGCTCGACCACCTGTGGGGTGGTCGAGCGTCCAGAAAGGTGGTCAGCCCGCGACGTCTCCGGCGAGGGCGACGATGCGCGGCAGCGAGGTGCTGATCGGGACGCGCACGACGACGTCGGCGATGGCGTCGAAGGGGGTGAGCTCGGCGTTGACGATGATCAGCCCGGCACCGTGCTGGCGTGCGACGGGCACGGCCTGGGCGATCGGGTAGACGCCGAGGGACGAGCCGACGGCGAGCAGGACGTCGCAGGTGCGGGCTGCATCCATGGCCCGCTCGAGGTCGGCCTCGACGAGGGACTGGCCGAACGAGATCGTCGCCGACTTGAGGATCCCGCCGCAGGGACGGCCCTCGACGACCGCCTCACACGCTGGCTCCGGATCCCCGGCGCGCACGCGCTCGAGGGCGTCGGCCATCGGACCACCTGCGCCGCAGGTGAGACAGGTGAAGCGCCGCATCGTCCCGTGCACCTCGACGACCTTGGCCGGGTCGCTCCCCGCCTGCTGGTGCAGCCCGTCGACGTTCTGGGTGACGAGGGTGTGCAGGCGGCCCTGCGCCTCGAGGCCGACGAGGGCGCGGTGGCCGTCGTTCGGCTCCGCCGCCCACGCTGGTGAGGTCAGCCTCGATCGCCACGACGCTCGGCGCACCGCTGGATCGCCCACGTAGTGGCTGAGGGTCGCCGCCTTCTCGGCCAGCGGGTCCTTCGTCCAGAGCCCGTTCGGGCCGCGGAAGTCGGGGATGCCCGAGTCGGTGGAGATGCCGGCGCCGGTGAGCACGACGACTCGCCTTGCCTTCGCCAGGATCGATCCCGCCTGGCCCACCACGTCCTCGTCCCCACGTCCCTCCGCCATGGCCATGCAGCATCGCGCCGCACCGACCCCTTGACGTGCGCAGCTTCTGGTGGGACGCTCCTCAGACATCAAAAAGCATGAACCAACACGAGAGACTGACGAGACTTCCCCTCCCCGATCTCCCTGCTGCCGGAGGAACCCGTGCCTGCCACCCTGCCCGACCTGCCCGCTGAGACGATCACCGTC
>JBBSLC010000161.1:0-6298 GCA_038255685.1 Acidimicrobiales bacterium
CTACGCGCACCGCTCCGCCCTGAGCCAGCTCCACCCCCGGCTGGTGCGGCCGGTACGAGTCGGCAGCCGTGCGCTGCCCGAGGAGATCGCCACCCGCATCGTCGGGTTCATGGTCCTCGCCCTCGCGATCTTCGGCGGGGGCGCCGCCTTGATCGCCCTGACCGGGCCCGACATGATCACGTCCTTCTCAGCCTCTGCGTCGAGCTTTGGCAACGTCGGCCCCGGTCTCGGCGACGTGGGGCCCACCGGGGACTACCTCGAGCTGCCATGGGCCGCACGGGTCGTCACGATGGTGCAGATGCTCCTCGGCCGCCTCGAGATCTATCCGGTGATCCTCGCCCTGTCGGTGTTCACGCTGCGCCGCCGCCTGCACCCCGCCCGCGACTGAAGGCAGTCCCGAGTCCTTGCACGCAGCGCAAGACATCCCTGGCCCAACCGAGTTGAGAGCCGTTACTATTCTCACGTCGCTCCCGACCAGCTGATGGAGACCTGCAGATGCGTCGACTCGTCGTCCTCGCCACCACCCTCGCCCTCGTCGTCGCTGCGTGCGGCGACGACCGCGACGTGCGCTCGTCGTCCGGGGCGGGCGCCGAGGGAGGAAGCCGGGTCTCAGCAGTGGCGGCGGTGTATCCGCTGGCGTGGTTGGCAGCACAGGTGGCGCCCGATGCCGACGTCACGCTGCTGAGCGTCGGTGGCGGGCAAGCGCACGACCTCGAGCTGAGCCCTGGCCAGCGAGGAGCGGTCGAGACGGCGGGGGTCGTGCTGTTCGTCGGGGACATCGACTACCAACCTCAGGTGGAGCAGGCCGTCGAGGCTGCGCGCGGTGAGGTGGTCTCCCTCGTCGAGGTCGCTGGACCTGACCGGCTCCTCGAGGCCAGCGAGGGCGACGACCACAGCGACGAGGAAGGTGGCGGAGATGGCGATGAGCACGCCGACGAGGAAGGGGCGATCGATGCCCACCTGTGGTTCGACCCTGAGATCATGAGCGACCTCGCCGTTCGCACGGGCGAGGCCTTCGCCGCCGCCGACCCCGACGACGCCGAGGCGTACCGCGAGAACGCCGAGGCGGTCCGAGTCGAGCTCGCCGCGCTGGGCGAGGACCTCGAGGAGCTGCTCGGGGCAGACTGCCGCCACGACGAGGCCATCGTGAGCCACGAGGCCTACGGCGACCTGCTCTCACCGTTCGGCTACGCCCAGCACGGTGTGACGGGGATCAACCCCGAGGCTGGCGCCTCGAGCGCCGAGCTCGGCGAGCTGGTCGACGAGATCGAGGAGGAGGGCTTCGAGCACGTGCTCACCGAGCCTGTCGAGGGCCGCGAGGGCGCCGAGACGGTGGCTCGCGAGGCGGGGATCGAGCTGCTCGAGATCTCTCCCCTCGATGCCGTCGGCGACGACGACGCCGAGGCAGGCTTCCCAGCCCTCGTGCGCGCACAGGCCGAGCAGTTCCGCACCGCGCTCGGCTGCCCGTGACCCCCGCCCCACCGGCGGCCCACGCAGCGATGGCCTTCGAGGCCGTGGCGTTCGCCTACGGGCGGACGACGGTCGTGCGCGACGTCGCCTTCGAGGTGCGTGAGGGCGAGTTCGTGGCCGTCGTCGGCGCCAACGGGTCAGGGAAGACGACCCTCATGCGCCTGGCGCTCGGGTTGCTGCGCCCCACGGCCGGTCAGGCCCGCCTGTTCGGCACCGACGTCGCCGCGTTCAGGGACTGGGGGAAGGTGGGGTACGTCCCCCAGCGAGCGGTCACCGCGTCGGCGCTGCCGCTCAGTGTGGAGGAGGTGGTCTGGACCGGCTTGGCCGGGCGACGTGGTCTCCTGCGGCGGCGGCTGGCGGCGGACCGAGCGCGCTTCGACCACGTCGTCGACCTGCTCGGCTTGTCCGACGTCCGGCGGTCCCGGATGTCGGAGCTGTCGGGCGGCCAGCAGCAGCGGGCGCTCATCGCGCGCGCGCTCGTCACTGCGCCACGGTTGGTGGTCATGGACGAGCCCACCACCGGCGTGGATGCCGATGCGCGACGCATCCTGCGGGAGTCCCTGGAGCACCTCGTCCACATCGAGGGCATCGCCGTCGTGTACGTGAGCCACGACCCGGAGGGCTTCACCGGGCTCGCCGACCGGGTCCTCGAGGTCGACGCCGGCTCCGTGCGCGTCCGCACCGAGCCGTCGACGCACGCCCCAGGTGCCTCCGCCGACCAGCCAGTGCCGGCGCCGTGAACCCCTTCGAGTTCGAGTTCATGCAGCGGGCCTTCGTCGCCTGCTCGATCATCGCCGCGGTCGCCCCCCTCGTCGGCAGCTTCATCGTGCAGCGGGGCCAATCCCTCGTCGGCGACGGGATGGGCCACGTCGCCTTCGCCGGCGTGGGCGTCGCCTTCCTCTTCGGTGCCGACCCAGTGGCCGGCGCGCTGGCATCGACGTTGCTCGCTGGTCTGCTGCTCGTGCGCATGGGGCGCGCCGGCCTCGCCGGTGACGTCGCCATCGCGCTGATCTTCTACGGGGGCATCGCCCTCGGGTTCCTCCTCTCGGCTCGGGCGAGCACCGGGCAGACCCGCCTGGTCAGCCTCCTGTTCGGCAGCCCCCTCAACCTGACGTGGAGCGAGGTCTCGGTCATCGCCGGTCTGGCCGCCGTCGTCGTCGCCCTGGTCGTGATCCTCTACCCCCGCCTGGTGGCGATCGCGTTCGACGAGCAGGCCGCTCGCGTCGCCGGCGTCCGCACCGATCGGCTCGTCCTCGCCCTCACGCTGATGGTGGCGCTCGTGGTCGTCGGCGGGATGACCTCCATCGGCTTGCTGCTCATCTCGGCGATGATGGTCGTGCCCGTCGCCGCCGCCGCCCAGATCGCCAACAGCTACCGCGGCACCCTCGTGCTGGCAGCCGCCATCGGTTGGTTCAGCGCCGTGGCCGGGCTGCTGGCCTCTCACTACGGCGACTACGCGCCGGGATCGGCGATCGTCCTCGCCGCGATCGGCTGCTACCTCGTCGCCTCTGCGTGGCGGCCGCTCGCCCGTCGGATGGCGTGATGGCTGCCTCGCCGCCGCCCGCCCGTCCGTCAGCGGCAGTCCGTGCAGCGGCCCATGAGGTCGATGCGGTGATCGGTCACCTCGAAGCCGGCGCTCTCTCCTGCTGCCCTGGCCGCCTCCGCGAGAGCACGCTCGAGCTGCGGTGAGGCGTCCATGTCGGCGACCAGGCCGCACACCTCGCAGATGAGGTGGTGGTGGTGGCGACCGGACAGGGCCTCGGACAGCTCGAAGCGGCTGAGGTCGTCGGTGGCCACGACCCGGTGGACCACGCCCGCCTCACCGAGGACGACGAGGTTGCGGTAGGCCGAGCTCTGGGGCAGCGCTCGTGCGGAGAGGATCTCGCTGATCGTCATCGGCCGGTCCGTGTCCGCCAGCACCTCGACGAGGGACCGTCGACTCTTGGTGTAGCGCTGGTCGAGCGCAGCGAGCCGGAGCCCGACCTGCTCGTGGAGCTGGTTGCGAGCCACTGCCGAGGTCGGAGCCGTCCCGGCTGTCGGGCTCAGCGCTCGTCCCGGAGGCGCAGCGTCGCCGACCGGTCCTCGACGCCGGAGGGGCGGGGCAGCGCGGCCGAGGTCTCGAGCGGTCCGCCCGAGTGATCTCCTCCACGCGCATCGACGCGAGCCGCTGCGGTCCGAAGCACCACGAGATGCTACGGCATCGTCGATCTGCGTCGAGACGGTCTGGCCGACGCCAGGCGACGAGGGTGAGCCCGCGGATCGCCGCCGATCAGCCCCTCGGCCGCCGGGTCACGACGGTTGCGCAGCTGACCCCTCGCCTGCTGCGCCACCCGTGCCTCCCGGCTCCCACATCGTCGCCACGTAGCCCGCTTCGAGATCGGCCTCGATGACCGACGGGTCGAGTCCGAGCCCCAGGTGGTCGTTGAGGATGCATGCCGCAGACGGCCGGTCTTCGGGCACCGGCCACGTGTCGGGGTCCCAGAGCCCCGAGCGGCGGAACGCCTTGGCGCAGTGGATGAAGCACGCCTCGACATCGACCCCGATCGCCACCCTCGGCGGGCGGCCATCGATCGCGACCGCAGCCAGCACCTCAGCGTCGGTGGTGAGGGTGGCCCGCCCGTTGACCCGCAGCGTCTCGCCGACACCGGGCACGAGGAAGAGCAGGCCCACGGACGGCCGGTCGAGCAGGTTCCGATAGGTGTCGAGCCGGTTGTTGCCAGCCAGGTCGGCGAACGCGAGCCGGTGGTCGTCGAGGACGTGGACGAAGCCGGGCGCACCACCGCGCGGCGATGCGTCAGCGCCCTGCGCCCCTGCCGTCGCCACCACGACGAACGGTGAGCGGGCGATGAAGCCCCGGGCGCCCTCGTCGAGGTGGTCGATCGCCTTGCGCAGGACCACGGGGTGCGGCTTGCGGTACAACCGCCGGAGCTCGGTCTCTCCGGTCACCGCTGCGTCGAAGGGCATGCCCCCATCCTCTCGCACGACGGCGTTGCGAGACGGCCTCAGGTGACGAGGCGGGAGGACGGATCCGTACGACCCTCGACAGCTCCCTCCGAGGCTGGTCAGTGGAACATCTGTTAGGGACACCGAACAGGCAATGGTCACTGGCTACGACAGCGGGTGGTGGTTCGCTTGACAGGCGGTGCCGCAGTCGGCGACGCTTGCCCGTGGTGAAGGCGACTCGCTCCCTGACGACACGCTCGACGACGGTGACGGCACCCGCCCCCGCGCCCCTCACCCGCCGCCTGGGTGGCCTCACGAGCGACGGGTCGACCACGATCGTCTCGCTCGGCGCCGAGGAGCTCCACGTGGTCTTGCCCGGCGCGCCGGATCGCCGTCTCGCGACCGCCGCAGCTGCGGGCCTGCGGCGCGTGCTCCACGTGCGCATCGACGCGAGGCACACCGACGTCACGTGCACGCTCACCGGTGCCACCCGTTTGCCCGTGCGCCGTCGGATCCCGCTCGGGGCGGCCTTGGCGCTGGCTGACGCCGGCACCCCCACCGACGTCGCCACCCCGGTCGGAGCCTGACGTGCTGCTGTGCCACTGCCGCGCCGTGTCCGACCGGGTCATCCGCACCGCCATCGCGTGCGGCGCCCGCTGCCCCGAGGAGGTCGCTCGCGCGTGTGGTGCAGGCATCGACTGCGGCGGCTGCCGGCCGGCGGTCGAAGACCTCCTGATCGAGGCCACCGTCGTCGCTCACGCCGGCCGCCGGAGCGCGTAGCGTCATCGGCATGAAGGGCGACCCGACCGTCATCGAGCTCCTCAACGAAGTGCTCACCGCTGAGCTCACGGCCATCAACCAGTACTTCGTCGACGCCAAGATGTGCGCGAACTGGGGCTTCGAGCGCCTGGCCGAGCAGTTCAAGGAAGAGTCGATCGACGAGATGAAGGACGCCGACGCCCTCATCGAACGGATCCTCTACCTCGACGGCACGCCCAACCTCCAGCGCCTGGGCACCGTCCGGGTGGGCGAGACCGTCCCGGAGAAGCTGCAGCTCGCCCTCGACCTCGAGAAGGCGGCGATCGAGCGCCTCAACGGCGCCGTGACGGTCGCGAGGGACGTCGGCGACGGCGGCAGCCGCGAGCTGTTCGAGCGGATCCTGCTCGGCGAGGAGCACCACGCCGACTGGCTGGAAGCACAGCTCTCCGCCATCGATCAGGTCGGTGTCGAGAACTACCTCGCGCAGCAGATCCGCAGCTGACCCCCCACTGACCGGAGAGCTCAGCGGCAGCGGTCGTCCTCGCCGACGAGCGAGCCCCTCCGGCCGACACCGGGGTCGTGACCCCCATCCACTGTCACACCCTCGGCGTAGGTTCTTCTCATGGGCGAACACACGTTCGAGGACATCGACGAGGCGGCCACCTCCTTGGAGTCGATCGTCAACGGCGTCGATGTCGCCACCCTCACCGGGCCCGGCGCCACCCGGCTGGCGCAACGCCTCGTCACCGCCGAACGAGTCCTCGCTGCGTGCCGGGCCCGGGCGCTGCGACGGGCGACCGAGGCGAACCAGTGGCGCCAAGCCGGGGAACGCTCGCCCGCTGCCTGGGCCGCCAAGGTCACCGGGACCTCGGCCGGCCAGGCTGCCGCTGAGCTCGAGACCACCCGTCAGCTCGAAGCGCTCCCCGCCACCGCCGCTGCCGCAGCCGCTGGGGTGATCTCACCGCAGCAGGCCCGGGAGCTCGCCTCGGCAGCCACCGCTGACCCCGCCGCCGAAGCCGAGCTGCTCCGCCGCGCCAAGGTGGACGACGCCGCTGCGTTCAAGAAGCGCTGCGCCCGCATCCGCGCCGCCGCCGAGACCGACGAGGCAGCCGCCCGCGAACGGATC
>JBBSLC010000162.1:0-6247 GCA_038255685.1 Acidimicrobiales bacterium
TCCGGGAGGGACACCTCGATCGAGGGCGCTTCGGGGGCGGTCGTCAGGTCAGCCATGGTCGAGGGAGCCTACCGAGGCCCCGAACGGCGCCCGAAGCGAGTTGCCCCCGGCCCGTTTCGCACGAAACAGCCACGGGTATCCGAGGAGCCCGGAACGGACTGCCCGCCGCAGGGCAGGGAGGAACATGGACACCGCACACGTCGACACGCAGCCTCAACGCCTCCCGCGCCCTCGTGGACCGGTGACGACGTGGCTGCTCGACCACCTCTCCCGTCCGCCCCACGACATCGGCCCGATGGTGGTCGCCGATGACGACCCGCTGTCCGGCGAGGACACGCACCTTGCGCTCTACCTCGCCTACGAGCTGCACTACCGCGGCCTCCCGGGTGTCGACGAGCGATGGGAGTGGGAGCCCTCGCTCCTCGCCGCACGTGCTGCGCTCGAGGCTCGCTTCACCCAGGCGATCGTCGCCGCCATCGGCACGCCCGAGCCGTGCGGGGACATCGCCGCGGAGCTCCACGCCATCATCGCCGCCGGGTCAGGCCCCTCGCTGTCGACGCACCTCGCCGAGGTCGGCGACGTCGAGCAGCTCCGGGAGTTCCAGGTCCACCGCTCCGCCTACCAGCTGAAGGAGGCCGACCCGCACACCTGGGCGCTCCCTCGTCTCTCGGGTCGGGCGAAGGCAGCCATGGTCGAGATCCAGGCCGACGAGTACGGCGGCGGCGTCGAGTCGGAGATGCACGCGACGCTCTTCGCCGACACGATGCGAGCGCTCGACCTCGACACCACGTACGGCGCCTACGTCGACCACCTGCCGGGTCTCACCCTCGCCACCGTGAACCTCGTCTCGATGTTCGGTCTCCACCGACGTTGGCGGGGTGCGCTCGTGGGTCACCTCGCCCTGTTCGAGATGACGTCGGTCGTCCCCATGGGGCGCTACGCCCGGGCGTGCGATCGCCTCGGCCTGCCGCTGGCGGCTCGCCGCTTCTACGACGTCCACGTCGAGGCCGACGCCCACCACGAGATCATCGCGGCGACCGAGCTGGCGGGTGGCTTCGCCGAGGCGGAGCCGGACCGGGCGGGTGACGTCGCCTTCGGCGCTCGGGCCGTGATGCTGCTCGAGGGACGCTTCGCCCGTCACCTCATGGATGCCTGGGCGTCAGGGCAGACCTCGCTCCGCCGCTCCCTCACACCCCTTCCCGGGGCCGAGCGCAGCGCTGTCGCCGCCTGAGCGTCAGTTGATCTCGACGCCGAGCAGGAGCGCTGCCCGGCTGACCCCTTCGCCCCGTGCGGCGGCAGCATCGATCGCTGCGATGGCGGTGGGCGTGTCGAGGTCTTCGTCGAGGGCAGCTCGCACCTGTTCGAGCGCACCGTCACCGTTCCCGGCCGCCTGCCACGCATCGAGGCGAGCTGCGGCGACCGGCATGAGGGCGTCGAACCACTCCCAGTCGGTCCGGTAGGAGTGGGTGAGGATGGCGATGCGCACCGCTGCGGGATCCCACTCCTTGCACAGGTCGCTGATGAAGACGAGGTTGCCGAGGGACTTCGACATCTTCACGCCGTCGAGCGCGACCATCGGGGTGTGCAGCCAGTGGCGCACGAACGGCTCGCCCGTTGCGGCCTCGGACTGCGCCGCCTCGCACTCGTGGTGCGGGAAGATCAGGTCGGAGCCGCCGCCGTGGAGATCGATCGTGGTGCCGAGCTCGCGTAGGGCGAGGGCTGAGCACTCGATGTGCCAGCCCGGTCGGCCCGGACCCCAGAGCGACTCCCACGCCGGCTCCCCTTCGGCCGACGGCTGCCAGAGCACGAAGTCGAGCGGGTTGCGCTTGTTCGGGTCGCCGACGTTGCCCCCGCGCTCCGCGGCGTAGGCGAGCATGGTTGCCTCGTCGTACCCGCTGACCTGACCGAAGCGCTCGAAGGTCGAAACGTCGAAGTAGACCGAGCCTCCGGCCTCGTACGCGTGGCCACGGTCGAGGACCATGCCGATGAAGCCGCGGATGTCAGCGATGGCGCCCGTGGCCCTCGGCTCGCTGAAGGCGGGGAGCATGCCGAGGCACACCATGTCGTTGTCGAACCTGGCCGTCTCGGCCGCCGCGAGGTCGAGGTAGTGCACCCCGAGCTCCTTGGCCTTGTCGAGCAGCGGGTCGTCCACGTCGGTGATGTTGCGCACGCAGCGGGTCTCGTGGCCGAGGTCACGGAGCCGGCGCTGCAGCACGTCGTAGACGACGTACGTGGCGGCGTGGCCCATGTGGGTCGAGTCGTACGGCGTGATGCCGCAGGTGTACATCGACACGACGGGACCCGGTTCGAAGGGCACCACGGCGCGGCGTGCGGTGTCGTACAGGTGCACCGAGCGACCTACGCCTCGTCGAGGACCGGGACGGGCTCGCCGGCTCCACCGTCGCCGTTCTCGGCGCCACGCCGCGCCGACACCTCGACCCGACTCGTGGGTGCGTCCTGCTCTCCGATGCCCGTCAGCTTCACCGCGACCCGGGTCTTGTATCGGACGTTGAGCTGGAGGAGCACGGCGGTGAACGCCTCGATCGGCGTGGCGTTGGAGAGGTGGCCGGCATCGAGGGCGCGTAGGCCGGGGATGGCCCGGACGATCTCGGTCGTCACCTCGGTGGCCCGCAGGTGGTCCGAGCAGATCAGGACGTCCGAGTCGATGGGATGGTCGATCGCACCGAGCTCCTTGGCCGGGAGGTGGTGCATGGCAGCGGCCACGAGGGCCTCGGGCACCGCGGCCTGCACGCTCGCTGCCACCGAGCCGCGGGGCGGGACGAGGGGCTGGAACTCGCCCCCGACCCGTGCGAGGGCGTTCGCCATCGAGATGACGACCTTGCCGGCCAACGCGTCCTTGACCGACAGGGCGGTCTCGGCGGCACCGTCCCACGGGGTCGCGATCACGATGACCTCGGCGCTCGCCGCACCCTCGTTGTCGGAGGCGTCGATCACGAGGTGGTGGTCGGGCCAGCGCCCGACGATGGTGTCGCGGATCTCCATCGCCCGGTACCTGGACCGGGAGCCGATGGTGACCTGGTAGTCGAGTGACGCCAGACGGGCAGCGAGGGCGCGCCCCGCTGGTCCCGTCCCTCCGAGCAAGCCGATGTGCACCGCAACACCCTACGGCCTGACCTGACGGTGTCCTGCGCCCGGCGAACCGTCCGGGCCCGTGCGCCACGGCTGGGAGGGCTGGCACGGGACGACGCGCCGGCGCATCGGGGTTAGCGTCCGATCGCATGGGACTGCTCGAGGGCAAGCGCATCCTCATCACCGGCGTACTGACCGACGCATCGATCGCCTTCTCGGTCGCCGAGCAAGCGATCGCCGAGGGCGCCGAGATCGCCCTCACCGGCGCCGGTCGGGGGCTCTCGCTCACGAACCGCACCGCACGCAAGCTCGGCGAGGGGATCCCGGTGCTCGAGCTCGACGTGACCGACACCGACCACGTCGCGGCGCTGGCCCCCGCGCTGCGGGACATCGGGTGGGACCGGGTTGACGGTGCCCTCCACGCCATCGGCTTCGCGCCGGCATCGTGCCTGGGGCAGGGGATGTTCGAGGCCGGCTGGGAGGACGTGTCCGTCGCCCTCCACATCTCCACCTACTCGTTGAAGGCCCTGGCCGAGGCGGTGCTCCCGCTCATGGGAGGCGGCGGGTCGATCGTCGGCCTCGACTTCGACGCGTCCGTTGCCTGGCCGGCCTACGACTGGATGGGCGTGGCCAAGGCGGGCCTCGAGTCGGCGAACCGCTACCTCGCTCGTGACCTCGGTGCGCAGGGCATCCGGGTGAACCTCGTCGCCGCCGGCCCGATCAAGACGATGGCGGCCAAGTCGATCCCCGGCTTCAAGGCGTTCGAGGACGTCTGGGCCGAGAAGGCCCCCCTCGGTTGGGACGTCACCGACGCCGGTCCCGCCGCCAAGGCGTGCGTCGCGCTCCTCTCCGACTGGTTCCCAGCGACCACCGGCGAGATCGTCCACGTCGACGGCGGCTTCCACGCGGTGGGCGCCTGACGCCGTCGTTGTACAACGTTGTACAGCGCCGTACGCTCACCCCATGGTGACGATGACGATCAGCGAGGCACGTGCGGCGCTCCCGGCGGTGCTCGATCGCGTCGAAGCAGGCGAGGAGGTCACGATCACCCGTCACGGCCGGGCCGTCGCCATCGTGCTCCGGCCTGAGGCGCTCCGTTCGCGGCGCCGACGAGAGGTGATCGAGCGTGCCAGCTGGGTTCGTGCGCTCCTCGAAGATCACGGCGAGGAGGAGACCCCGAGCGCGCAGATCACCGTCGAGAGAGCAGAGGAGCTCGTCGCTGCGATCCGGGCGGGTCGGGATGCCCGCTGATGGATGCCTTCGACGCTGACGTCCTGATCTACGCCATCGTCCCCGACCACCCGCTCGGGCGACGGATCGCTGCCCTGTTCCGTCCGAGCACTGCCGATGACGAGCCCGCGCTGACGGGGATCGGATCGGTGCTCTTGCTACCGGAGGTGCTCTCCCTTCCCCGGCGGGAGGGCGTCACGAGCGAGCTCCGAGCCCTCGGCGCCCTGCTGCGACGACTGGAGCTCCGCTCCGTCGACGTGGTGACCGCCGACTTGGCCGCCGACCTCGGTGCGCGCTACCGACTCCGGGCTGCTGATGCCGTGCATCTCGCCACCGCGGTGCAGGCAGACGCCGATCGCTTCATCACGAACAACCAGCGGGACTTCCCGAAGACCATCGCCGAGGTGGACGTGACCTACCCGGACGACCTGTCCGTCCCAGCCTGAGCGCACACCGCGGTCGCCAGTCGTGAGGGTGGGGTGGCGGCTCTGGCACCCTTCATCGGCGTGTCGAACGCGGTGAGGGACGCCTCCTTCGTCCGACTTCGACACGATCGACCCGCTCCCCGGGCCAGACGTCCCGAAGACGGGTGCAGGCACCGTTCTGACTCGCAGGCGGAGGCGCGCCAGCGGCCCGCCCGGGAGGAGGGCGGGCCGCCAGAGCGGGGAAGACGGAGGCGCTACAGAGCGCCGTCCTCCCACGGCCCCCAGATGGCGAGGGTCATGCCGAGGTTGCCAGGGCCGCCCTCGCGCGTGTCGCCCTGGATGTTGACGAACAGCGTCTGGCCATCGGCGCTCCAGCACGCACCGCACCACTCCCGCCCGTTGATGGTGTTCTGGCAGAAGTCGAAGATCTTCCCGTCGCGCGTGACGCCGCGGAGGAAGAGGTTGTCCAGGTCGCCGTCTTCGCACAACAGGACACCGCCCCGAGGGGTGAGGTTGAGGTTGTCGGGACTGTCCAGCACCTCGATGCTCGGCGACTCGTACACGAGCACGAGCTGGCCACCGGAGCGACCGGTGGGTCGGTACTCCCACACCTGGCCGAAGCCGGCGTCGCCACCGCTGGTGGAGGTGAAGAACAGCGAACCGTTGCCGAACCAGATGCCCTCGAGGCGGGCGAACTGCGCCGCGCCGAGCGCTTCTCCTTGGGAGTACACCGCGTCACGAGCGCCGCTCGCAGGGTCGGGATCAGCGATCGGCACCCACTCAACCGGCAGGCTCCGCGCCACGGTCTGGCCGACGATGGTGTTGTAGTTGTCGGTCCCCTTGACCTTCAACATCTCGAGCCGCCCGCCGTCGACGAGCGACCCCTTGGTGTTGGGGATGAAGCGGTAGAAGCCAGACCGTTCCCCCGAGTCCTCCGTCTCGTAGACGATGCCGGTCCGCGGGTCGATGGCGACCGCCTCGTGGGCGAAGCGCCCCATCGCTGTGTACGGGATCGCCTCCACCTCATCGTTCGCGTCCGCAGGGATCTCGAAGACGTAGCCGTGATCCTCCGCGAAGCCCTGCTCCGTGCCGGAGGTCGTCTCCTCACAGGTCAGCCACGATCCCCACGGGGTGATGCCACCTGCGCAGTTCACGTAGGTGCCGGTGAGGCTGACGAAGTCTCGCTCCAGAGCCACGAACGCCCCGGTCGCCGGGTCGGTGAGGACTTGGAGGGTGGTGTTCCCGCCACCTGCGCGCTCGTCGTAGGCCTTGGCGACGTCCCCGAAGGGGGCGACGACGCCGGCTCCGTCGCGGACCTCGTGGTTGCGGACGAGGCGGGTGACGGTGCGCCCATCGCGAGTCCCGAAGTCGAACGAACCCATCCCGTCATGGGCCTTCGGGGTCGAGTTCCCATCCGTCATCGGGTCCCCCTCCACGCCGAAGCGGGCCCAGGCGAAACCCGCAGGCAGGGCGAGCACAGCGGCGGCGTCGACCGTGTCGAA
>JBBSLC010000163.1:0-6220 GCA_038255685.1 Acidimicrobiales bacterium
ACCCGTCCAGCAGCACCCGGTGCGCATCAAAGGTCGGCGGTGTCGGATCGACCTCGCCTATCCCCACCTCATGATCGCCATCGAGCTCGAGGGATGGGAGTTCCACGGCATCAGGAGTGCCTTCACCTGGGACCGAGCCCGGCGCAACGAGCTCACGATCGCCGGCTGGCAGGTCCTCCAGCTCACCGCAGAGATGTCGGACGACGAGATGGTCGACCACGTTCGTCGGCTCCTCGCCTCAGTCGCCGCCTGACCGATTCTGGGCGTTCGACCACCGTGAGGGTGGTCGAGCGTCCAGAAAGCGGGGGGGCGGCCGGGGTCTACTTGGCTGACTCGTAGAAGGGGTTGTCGCCGGCGCTGTGGTCGGTGATGTCGATCACCTCGCGGATCTCGTCGATCTCCTTCTCGATGGTGGCCTTGATGCCCTCGGTGAGGGTCAGCTTGGCCAGGCCGCAGCCCTGGCAGCCACCACCCATGAACATGTAGGCGACGTCACCCTCGACGCGGTCGAGGGTGGTGAAGCCACCGTGGCTCGCCAGCATCGGGTTGATCTCGACGTCGAGCAGGGACTGGATGCGGTGCTCGATCGTGCCCTCCTCGTAGACCTTCGCCTCGGGGGCGAGGCTCTTGGTCGGACGGTTCGGGTTGCGCAGGACGAGACCGGTGCCGTCGACCTCGTCGAGCGTGGCGCCCCGGAGGCGGTCGATGCTGTCGCCGGGGACGAAGACGGCCAGGTCGCCGCTGTAACCGACGACGTCCTCAGGTCCGGCGTCGGCAATGGCCTCGAAGGTGAGCTCGTAGACGTACTCGGCCACGGCCTCGCCGGTGATCTCGATCCGCAGGGCGAGCGCCTCGCCGTCGGGCTCGGCCGCTCGGAGCCCGAGGATGGTGCCGCGCGCCCGCTCGGTGACGGTGACGACCGGCAGGGCGGTCCGGATGTCGGTCATGCCGCCAGGCTACCGGCGGGTCCCTGCCGGGGCTCCTGTCGAGCGGAGCGAGCGCGCGCCCGCTCGTGCGGCTCCGCCACCGGCCGACCCGTCGTGCTCACGAGGTGCCGTCGGCCTCCTCGGCCAGGGCGAGCCACCGAACCTCGGCGTCAGCGATCGATGCGGCGACCTCGGAGGCAGCCTGGCCGATCTTGGCGAGCTGCTCGTGGTCCGCACCTGCGGCGGCCAGCTCCGTCGCCAGCTCCGTCTGACGCCGGTCCAAGACCTCGATCTCGCGCTCCACGCTGGCCAGCAACCGGCGCAGGGTGCTGGGTGAGCGCGCCCCTGCGGTCCGTTTCGTGCTCGCCGGAGCAGCGCTCGCGGTGGTCGCCGGGGCTCGGCTGCCGACACCCGCCGTGGTCGGTCCCGACCGCCGGTTCTTGCGCTCGGCCGACCAGGCGGCGTAGCCCCCCGGAACGTGGGTGACGCGGCCGTCGGGGTCGATGGCGACGAGGTCCTCGACGGTGCGCTCGAGGAAGGCCCGGTCGTGGCTGACCGTGACGAGTGCACCCTTCCAGTCCTCGAGGAAGTCCTCCAGGACCCGCAAGGTGTCAAGGTCGAGGTCGTTCGTGGGCTCGTCGAGGAGGAGCACGTTCGGGTTCTGGGCGAGGAGGATCAGGAGCTGGAGCCGGCGGCGCTCGCCACCCGACAGCAGGCCGATCGGGGCGAACTGGGCGTCACCGTCGAACCAGAACCGCTCGCACAGCCGGGCGTGCTCCCAGGTCGGGGGCTGCCCGCCGGCGACCGCGTCGCGCACCCGTTGCGTGGGGTCGAGCTCGGTGCCGTGCTGGTCGTAGTAGCCGAGCCGCACGGTCGTGCCGAGCTCGACGACACCGGCGACGGGTCGCTCGCGACCAGCGATCAGGTCGAGCAGCGTCGTCTTGCCCGAACCGTTCGGGCCGACGATCCCGAGGCGCTCCCGAGGATCGAGGCTGAGCTCGACGCCACGCAGCAGCGGCGGGTCTCCCTCCGACCAGGCGAAGTCGACGCCGTGGAGCTCGACGACCTTGTCCCCGAGGCGCGCGGTCCCGGCACCGCTGGCGGCCGCCAGGTCGAGGCCACCGGCGCGCGCCGGCGCTGCAGCCCGACCCTCGACGAGCGCCGTCGCCGACGCGATCCGCGCCTTGGGCTTGGCCGTGCGGGCTGGTGCGCCGCGGCGCAGCCAGGCGAGCTCGGTGCGGGCCAGGTTCTTGCGGGTGGCCTCGGCGCTCACCGCCTGCTCCTCGCGCAGGGCGCGGGCCTCGAGGTAGCCGGCGTAGCCACCATCGTGGACGTAGCCCTTGCCCCGGTCGAGCTCGAGGACCTTGGTGGTGACGCGGTCGAGCACGTGCCGGTCGTGGGTCACCATCACGAGCCCACCCCGGAACGAGGCGAGGTGCTCCTCCAGCCACGAGATGGCGTCGAGGTCGAGGTGGTTCGTCGGCTCGTCGAGGACGAGGAGGTCCCCCTCACCACCGTCGACCGACAGCAGCGTGGCGGCGAGCGCGACCCGCTTCGCCTGACCGCCGGAGAGGGTGGTGACGTCGGCGTCGAGCATCGCCCCCATGCCGAGGCGGTCGAGCATCGCCTCGACCTCCCATGCCGGCGTGGCCGGCCCGGCAGCGGCATCTCGCACGGTCCCCGCCGCCAGCGCAGGCTGCTGATCGAGGAACGCGACCCGCACGCCCCTCCCCTGGCGCACGGCGCCGGCCTCCGGCTCGTCGCGCCCGACGAGCACCCGGAGCAGGGTCGACTTGCCGCACCCGTTCAGGCCGACGACACCGAGTCGGTCGCCGGTGGCGACGGTGAGAGAGAGGTCGGCGTACAGCGGACGGCCGGGCCGACTGGCCGCAACCCGCTCCAGGTCGGTGAGGATCACCCACCGAGGCTAGAGGTCCACCAGGCAGCCTCCAGGTGAACACCTGGTACCACCCCTGGTGGTGCGCAGCGATTTCGGCAACGATGGGGCGGTGAGCGCGGAGCGGATCTCCGACGAGCCCGCGTCCGAGCGGTCCTACATCTGGACCAAGGCCGCCCTCGAAGCAGAGCGGGCGACCGGGCGACGCGAGGAGAGCGAGCGGGCCGCCCAGGCGAGCCTGCTCATCCGGGTCGCCCGCATCAGCGCCGGCAGCATGATCACGCTGCTCGGGCTCGCGCTCATCCCCCTTCCCGGGCCCGGCCTCATCGTGCTGGTCGCCGGCCTGTCGATCCTCGCCATCGACGTCCCGTTCGCCCGGCGTCTCCTCCAGCAGGTGCGCGACCGGATGCCCCAGGACGCCGACGGCGGCACCTCACGCTGGGCGGTGCTCCTCATGATCGGCGGGGCCCTGGTCGGCGTGGCCGGCTCCGCTGCCTTCTTCCTGACCTGACCGGGCTGACCGCTGACCGAGACGAGCAGGCGGTCAGATCCCACCGTGGCCGGTCGCTTCCGACCGCCGGTTCGAGGGACCGTGGGACTGCTCCTACCGTGACGTCGTGAGCTCGCGCTGGGACCGGTCCGACGGCATCCTGTCGGGACCTGTCGACGGACCGGCGCGGATCGAGGCCGCCCACCCAGACGTCGAGGCGCGACCGGGGCTCAAGGTCGAGCACCGGGGCTCGCGCTACGCCGGCGCCGTGCTGCGCCTCGAGCGTGACGGCGTCGTGATCCGAGGTCGCAGCGGCGGCGAGCGCCTCTTCCGGCTCGTCCCAGGTGCGTTCCAGGTGGAGGGCAGGGCGGTCAACCTCGTGCGCCCGACCGTCCAGCGCGCCGCTGCGCCGCCCGGGCGCACGGCATCGGGATCGGTCGCGGTGACCGGCGGTCGGGCACGGGTCGCCCGGGCCGGGCGGATCCTGGTGGAGGGGATCCACGACGCCGAGCTCGTCGAGAAGGTGTGGGGAGACGACCTGCGCGTCGAGGGGGTGGTCGTGGAGCGCCTCGACGGCGCCGACCACCTGGCCGACGTCGTCGCTGCGTTCCGGCCCGGACCCGGCAGGCGCCTCGGGATCCTCCTCGACCACCTCGTCCCCGGGTCCAAGGAGGCTCGCATCGCCGGGCAGGTCCGCCATCCGGCTGTGCTCGTCACCGGCAGCCCCTACGTCGACGTGTGGGCAGCGATCCGACCGTCCGTCGCCGGCATCCCCTCCTGGCCCGAGGTCCCACGTGGTGAGGAGTGGAAGGCCGGCACCATCCGCCGCCTCGGCCTCCGAGGCGAGCAGTGGGAGGTCTGGCGGGACCTGCTGGGGAAGGTCACGTCCTACGCAGACCTCGAGCCGCCGCTCGTCGGTGCCGTCGAGCAGCTGATCGACTTCGTCACCGAGGAGACCACATGACCGCGTTCGACTACGACGCCGTGGTGGTGGGCTCGGGGCCGAACGGCCTCGTCGCTGCCATCACCCTCGCCGCTGCTGGCGCCTCGGTCATCGTCCTCGAGGCGAAGGACACGCCTGGCGGCGGCACCCACACCGCCGAGCTGACCCTTCCCGGCTACCTCCACGACGTCTGCTCGGCGATCCACCCGCTCGGCATCGACTCGCCGGCCTTGCGAGACCTCCCGCTGGCAGCCCACGGCCTTGCCTGGGCGCAGCCGGAGGTCCACGCCGCCCACCCGCTCGACGACGGCAGTGCCGGCGTCTTGCTCCGAGGCGTCGACGAGACGGGCGACGCGCTCGGTGACCGAAAGGGGTGGCGACGCCTCGTCGGCTCGACCGTCGACCGCTGGGACGAGATCACCGAGCACATCTTCGGGCCGCCCCTGCGCCTGCCCTCCCACCCACTCGCGCTCGGCGCGTTCGGGGTGCGGGCGCTGCTGCCTGCCTCGGTCGTGGCCAGCCGCCTCGGCACGCCCCAGGCCAGGGGCCTGTGGGCTGGCATCGCCGCCCACTCGATCAACGACCTCTCCAAGCCGCTCACCACGGCGGCGGGACTCGTGCTCGCAGCGGCGGGCCACGTGTCGGGCTGGCCCGCCGCCGTGGGTGGCTCACAGCGGATCACCGAGGCCCTCGTCGCCCACCTCGAGTCGCTCGGTGGCAAGGTCCAGACCGGGACCGAGGTGCGAAGCACCACCGACCTTCCGTGGACTCGTGCCGTGCTGTTCGACACCACGCCCGCCCAGCTCGTGCGCATCGCCGGTGAGCGGCTCCCGACCCGGTCGAGGAAGCGGCTGGAGCGCTTCCGGCGCGGGAGCGGCTCGTTCAAGGTCGACTTCGCCGTCGACGGTCCGATCCCGTGGCGCAACGAGGACTGCCGACGGGCGGGGACGGTGCACTGCGGCGGGACCTTCGAGGAGGTCGCTGCCGCCGAGCGCGACGTGCATGAGGGCCGGGTGCCCGAGCGGCCGTTCACCCTCGTGGCCCAGCAATCGGTCATGGACGACACGCGCGCTCCCGCCGGCAAGCAGGCGGTGTGGGCGTACTGCCACACCCCGAACGGCTCGACGGTCGACATGGCCGACCGGATCGAAGCGCAGATCGAGCGCTTCGCACCGGGCTTCAGGGACACGATCCTCGCTCGGACGTCGATCGATGCCGCCGGCCTCGAGGCGTACAACGCCAACTACCTCGGTGGCGACATCGCCGGTGGCGCCACCGATGGCCTCCAGATGGTCGCCCGCCCGGTGCTCTCACCCAACCCGTACCGGAGCGGCGCGCCGGGGATGTGGCTGTGCTCTGCCTCCACCCCGCCCGGCGGTGGCGTCCACGGGATGTGCGGCCGCAACGCCGCCGAAGACGTGCTCGCCTGGCTCAACATGAAATGACACGAAAGTCTTGACGACGGTCGAGCGCCTGGTGCAGGCTCTCGGCCGTGGCCGACCGCATCTCCTCCGACACTGACGCCCTGCGCAGCGCAGCTGGCCGCTGCGAGTGGGCGGCCGGTGACGTGCGCCGGATCCTCACCAGCCTCGTCGACGGGCTGGGTTCCCTCGGTGACGTCACCGGTGATGACGAAGGAGGAAGGGCCTTCGCCACCGACCACGATGCTGCGAAGGATCGGATCGAGGCGGCGCTGCGCAACCTGATCGGCTGCGCCGAGGGCATGGCCGAGGGCTTCGAAGCGGCTGCTGACAACCTCGACTGCGCCGAACGGGCGTCGACCGTGCGGCGAGCATCCTGACGTGGCCCTCGTCGCACCCGTCCTTTGGGAGCCCTCCGCCGACGAGGCGCGCGTCCGTCGCGCTGCCGAGCTCTGGCGGGGCACGGCGACCAGGCTCGACTGCACGCTCGGCGACCTGGCCGGCACCGCTGCCCTCGTCCGAGCCGACCACGAGGGCGAGAGC
>JBBSLC010000164.1:0-6170 GCA_038255685.1 Acidimicrobiales bacterium
GATGTCGTTCTCGCGCGTCGGACCGTCGACCTTGTTGGCGATCACGAGCACCGGTCCGGTGCGGTTCTGCAGTCGGTTGGCGACCTCACGGTCCTCGTCGGTGATCCCGACCGTGACGTCGACCACGAACAGCACGACGTCAGCCTCTTGCCATGCCTGCTCGGACTGCTGGCTGACCTTGTCGTCGAGGGTCGAGCCGCGCAGCATCCACCCGCCCGTGTCGATCACCTTGAACGGGACGCCGACCCACTCGGCCAGGAGGACCTTGCGGTCACGGGTGACCCCGGGTCGCTCCTCGACGATCGCCTCCCGACGCCCGACGATCCGGTTGATCAGCGTCGACTTGCCGACGTTCGGCCGCCCGACGATGGCCACGGTCGGCAGGCCGGCGTGGCTGTCGATCAGCCCGATCTCACCCATGTGCTGCTCCTGTTGCGGTTGCTCGACGTGCGGTGTGGGCGGTGGGGTGGCTGACGCCGGCGCCGAGGGCCCGTCGCAGCGCAGCGCCGTCGGTGGGCACGACCTCGACGGGCCGGGGGAGGTCCTCGGGCGTGGTGCCGTCGAGGAACACGCCCCCGCTGAGGCAGACGTCGGGGAGCAGGTAGCGGTGCCCCTCGGGCTCGGTGGCGAGGGTCCGGGCGACGTCGGCACCCACCATGAGGCCGGTCACGCCGATGTTGCCACCGAAGAACTCGTTGTCGACGGGGACCAGCCGGACGTCGGGGCGGGCGAGCGAGGTGATGAGCGGCTCGAGGACCTGTGCGCCGTAGGCACCGGTGAGGATGCCGACCGGGGCGCTGCGCCGAGGCCGCAGCGTCACCTGGCCCGGTGCCGTGCGCGGCGCCCGGTAGCCCTCGGCCGGGGCGCCGTCGACCCAGGAGAAGAACCCGGCGCGGGGCCCGGTCGCACCGTCGACGAGCCCGAGGAACTCGGCCTCGAACGTGCGGGCCATGCCGATGCCGTCCTCGTGCATGGCGAACCCCTCGTAGGTGTCGGGCGCGGGGAAGGGCCGCCCGGCGAGGAGGTGGTACTCGTCGGCGGCGAAGACGAGGCGACGACCGAGCAGGCGGAGGTAGCGCTGCTGCCAGTCGGTGACGAGGTCGACGACGACCTCGGCCTCGCGCTGCGTGTGGGCGCGCATCGCTGCCTCGTTCGAAAAGCGGCTGATGCCGAGCGGGACGACTGCCACCGAGGCGAGCTCGGGGTACTGGTCGAGGACGCCGGCGAGGGTGTCTGCGAGCACGTCGCCGTCGTTCACGCCGGGGCACACCACGACCTGGCCGTGGACCTCGATGCCGTGGTCGAGCAGCGCCCGCAGCCAGCGCAGGCTCGTCGCACCCCGCCGGTTCCGCAGCATCCGGCTGCGCACCTCGGGATCGGTGGCGTGGATGCTCACGTTGAGGGGGCTCAGCCGCTCGGTCACGACGCGCTCGAGGTCGGACTCGGTGAAGCGGGTGAGGGTCGTGAAGTTCCCGTAGAGGAAGCTGAGGCGGTAGTCGTCGTCCTTGAGGTAGAGGCTCGGGCGCATACCCGGCGGCAGCTGGTAGATGAAGCAGAACTCGCAGTGGTTGTCACACGTCCGGACCTGGTCGAAGAGCGACGACGACACCTCGGCCCCCAGTGGCTCGCCGGCTCGCTTTGCGACCACGACCGTGCGCTCCAGCCCGCCGCTGCGCACCTCGAGCTCGACATCGGCCTCGTCGACCAGCACGCGCCACTCGATGACGTCGCGCGGGGAGCGACCCGACACGGCCACGACCTCATCGCCAGGGGCGAGGCCCGCTCGCGCCGCCGGCGACCCGGGCGCGACGGCGACGACGCGCGGGGATGCCATGCGATCGAGGATACGGGCGCAGGACTCGGCCGCCCCCATCGCCGACGCCGCTGCGCCCTACGATCCTGCCGTGGCGACGGTGACCGAACCCGTCGTCAGGACGACGTCGGTGGCGACCACGCCGCTCGGTCCCGGTCGCCGCTGGATCCGTCCGGTCGTCCTCGTGGTCGCGCTCGCCATCACCCTCTTCGCCCACCTCCACCGCTTGGGGACGGCGACGGCCCTGCTCGACGAGCTCACCTACCAGCAGTCCGGGATCGAGGCGCTGCGGGGCAACCTGACGACGAACGCGTCGCCCTACCTCGCCCGCCACCTCTTCGGCGTGGCCCAGCTCGTCATCGGTGAGGGCTTGCTCGCCGCTCGCCTCGTCAGCGCACTGGCGTCGATCCTCACCGGCCTCGTGCTCTACGGCCTCGCTCGGCGCCTCGCCGGTTGGTGGGCCGGGGTGGGCGCCCTCGTCCTGTGGTCGGTGCTGCCACAGGCCACGAGGGCACCGGATGGCTCCCTCACGATGGTCAAGCTCGGCCGCTCGGCCCTGCTCGAACCGGTGATGGCCCTCTTCGTCATCCTGAGCCTCGCGCTGTGCTGGCGTTGGCTGCGCGACGGGCGCACGAGCACCGCCCTGCTCACCGGCGCTGCGCTCGGAGCGGGCGTGGCGTCGAAGCCGACCGCCGCGCTCGTCCTCCCGGTCCTCGTCGTCTGCGTCATCGTGCACCGGGGGCTCTCCCGCCGCCTCGCAGCACAGATCGTCGGGCTCGGTGCCGCAGCGCTCGTGGTCGTCGCCGCCTCCTACCTCCCACTCGGCACCGAGGCGCCCGGCGCCGTGTCGGACCTCGTCGAGTACCAGGCCGGCGAGCACGCCGACGACGGTCACCCGGTGATCGTCGCCGGCACCGTGTACGACCGCGCACCCTGGTGGGCCCACGCCTGGTGGCAGTGGCGCAGCCTCGGCACCGCTGCGGCGATCGCACTCGGGCTCGCTGCGCTGGCCGCGCTGCGATGGCTGCCCCCGACGGCCACCGGCCTGCTCGCAGGTTCGATCGCCGTCCCGGCTGCGTACCTGAGCTTCTTCGCCGCCTTCGGCCTCCCCCACTACCTGCACCTCTGGCAGCCGGCGCTCGTCCTCCTCGGCGCGCTCGGCATCGCTGCGCTCGTGGAGCGAGGCGGCGGCATGCGCCTCGTCGGCGGCACCCTCGCGCTCGTGCTCGCACTCGTCGGGGTCCAGACGCTCGCGACCGTTGCCACCACCGAGCGGCGCGGCTACGGCGCGGTCGGTGACCTGCTCGAGGACGAGGACCTGGTCGCCAGCTCGGTCGTCGTGTGGGGCCAGACGCTGGTCACCGAGGCGTACCTCCCGGGCGCAGAGCTCGTCCTGCTCCCTGCACAGGCGAGCAAGCCGATCCTCGCCGTGATCGTCGACCCGGGCACCGTGGCGAGGGACTCTCGGCCCGACGTCGAGGCCTACCTGGCAGCCGAGGGGGACCGGCTCGTGGAGGTCCAGGTCGACCATCTCACCGTCTACGTGCGCCGCTGACGGCGATCCGGTCCGGTCGGGAGCCGCCGGTAGCGTTGGGCCGTGGCTGTCGACAAGGTCCTCCTCGCTGCACCCCGAGGCTTCTGCGCCGGGGTCGAGATGGCGATCAAGGCGCTGGCCTGGATGGTCCGGGCGTTCGAGCCGCCCGTCTACTGCTACCACGAGATCGTCCACAACCGGCTCGTCGTGGACCGGTTCCGTGACCTCGGTGTGGTGTTCGTCGACGACATCGCCGAGGTGCCCCACGGGGCGCCGCTCATGCTCTCGGCCCACGGCTCTGCGCCCGACGTCGTCGCTGCTGCGCACGCCAACGGTGGGTACGTGGTCGACGCCGTCTGCCCGCTCGTGACCAAGGTGCACCACGAGGTCAAGGTGCGCTCGAACAAGGGCTACGCAGTGGTCTACGTCGGTCACCACGGCCACGACGAGGCGGTGGGGACCATGGCGGTGGCGCCTGACGACACCTACCTCGTCGAGGACGAGGCCGGTGTCGCAGCGATCCCCGACCCTGGCAAGCCGGTCGCGCTGCTCGCGCAGACCACGCTCAGCCACCACGACTGGTCCGGCGTGCTCGAGGCGACGAAGGCTCGCTTCCCCGACCTGTGGATGCCCGGGCGCAGCGACCTCTGCTTCGCGACCACCAACCGTCAGTCGGCGCTCACCCAGATCGCTCCTCGCGTCGACGCCGTCGTGGTCATCGGATCGGCCAACTCCTCCAACACCGTCGCCCTCGCCAAGGTCGCCGTCGCTGCCGGCTGCTCACGGGTCGTGCGCGTCAACAGCGCGGAGGAGGTGCCCGACGACCTCACCGGCGTGGTCGGCGTGACCGCCGGCGCATCGGCCCCCGAAGAGCTCGTCGCAGCGGTGATCGCCCGTCTCCAGCCACGTGATGGTGTCGAGGAGGTCACCTTCACCGCCGAGGACGAGTACTTCCCGCCGCCGCGCGAGCTCAGGGAGCTGCTGAGCGCGATCTCCGCGGCAGCCGCCTTCAGCCTCGGCGCACCGCCGAGCGAGGGCGTGCCCGATCGAGAGCTGGCCGCCAGCGACGTGCTGGCCGGGCTCGACGCCTGAGGGCCCTCTCCCTGCAATCTCCACCCGGTGCGCCGTACACTGTGACGATGGCCACGACCTTCACGAGCATGGACACCTCGACCGCAGAGCAGTGGGCGGTGATCGGCGCCGAGACCTCCAAGAACCAGAGCCGCGTCGCCGATCGCGTGCTGATGCTGCTCGAGTCGCTCGGCGAGATCGTCGACGGCTTCAGCACCGACCAGCTCACGCACTGCCTGCAGACGGCGACCATGGCCGAGCGAGCCGGCGCCGACCCCGAGGTCGTCGTCGCCGCCCTCTGCCACGACATCGGCAAGGCGATCAGCGTGCCGAACCACCCCCGCATCGCTGCGGAGATCTTGAAGCCCTACGTCCGCAACGAGGTCTACGAGATGATCCTCGTGCACCAGGACTTCCAGGGCCGCCACTACTACGCCCACTTCGGCGCCGACCCCGACGCTCGCGAGAAGCACCGGGGGAAGGTCACCGACTTCGAGCTCGCCGAGCGGTTCGCCGACGAGTGGGACCAGAAGGCGTTCGACCCCGAGTACGACACGCTGCCGCTCTCGCACTTCGAGCCCCTCGTGCGGGAGGTCTTCGCCAAGGCGAAGATGCTCTAGCAACGCTCAGCAGCACCCGCCGGCGGCAGCTGCGCTGGTGGTGCAGGCCCCATCGGGTGCGAGCTCGGTCGGCATCGCCTCACCCTCGACGGCGGGCACGTCGGAGAGCACGGTGTAGATCTCCCACGGCACGGCGTCGGTCGCCTCGACCCAGATCTTGTCCTGGACGGCGTAGCAGCACGTCACGCCCTCTTCCGACCTGCTCTCGAGGCCGTCAGAGGCAAGGCGGGCCTGAGCCGCTCCGACCTCGGCGGGCGAGGCGACCTCGATCCCCAGGTGGTTGAGCGAGCCGGCCGCTGCCGCGTCTTCGATCAGCACCAGCTTGAGCGCAGGTTCGTCGATGACGAAGTTGGCGTAGCCCGGTCGGCGCTTCGCGGGTCTCACCCCGAACAGCTTGGCGTAGAACGCAACCGCTTCGTCGACGTCGCTGACGTTCAGGGCGAGCTGGACACGGGGCATCGTGGGCCTCCTGCAGTAGTGTCGCATCGACGAGCGTCGATCAGAGTGGCTTCACCGTACCATCAGATCGATGATTGTCAATGTGAAGTTCGCACCCCACCCCTCGAAGGGACCGAGATGGCTGCCAACCCGATCGAGACCTGCTGCGAACCGCTCCTCGCCACCGCGATCGACGAGGACGACGCAGCATCGCTCGCCGCCGGCTTCAAGGTCCTGGCCGACCCGGCCCGGCTGCGCTTGCTCTCCCTGATCGCTGCCGCGGGTGAGGCGTGCGCCTGCGACCTGGTCGCGCCGCTCGGTCGCTCGCAGCCGACCGTGTCCCACCACCTCTCGGTGCTCGTCGACGCCGGGCTCCTCACCCGCACCCAACGGAGCAAGTGGGCCTGGTACCGGGTGGTCCCGGAGCGACTCGCCGTCCTTCGCGACGCCATCGACGAGCCGCTCGCCCGGCGCTGAAGCGGGTCAGGCGCCAGCGGCGACCTGCGCCTCGTCGAAGAGCCGCTGCACCTCGGCCTTCAGCACCTCGGTGGTCTCCTTCACCGCCCGACGCGGGACCTTCCCCTCGGCGGTGGTCTCCACCGTCATGACCGGCCCGATGAGCACGGTGACCTTGGTCGGGCGAGGCAGCTTCTTGCCCTTCGCCAGCGCCCGCTCGGAACCACCGATCCCGACA
>JBBSLC010000165.1:0-6107 GCA_038255685.1 Acidimicrobiales bacterium
CGCTTCGACACCGCCGTGGAGATCAACTGCCGGCCCGAGCGGCTCGATCCACCGCGTCGCCTGCTGGCCCTGGCGGTCGAGGCCGGTTGTCGCTTCAGCATCGACACCGACGCCCACGCGCCGGGCCAGCTCGAGTGGCAGCCGTACGGCTGCGACAGGGCTGCGGAGGCAGACGTCACCCCCGATCGGATCGTGAACACGATGGCCGTCGAGGACCTCCTGGCGTGGACCGCGTCGCACGGTTGAGCAGACGATCGCCCACGAGTTCGCTCGGCGACAGGCACGCCCGGTACGCTCTCCTCCGTGTCAAAGAAGACGGACAAGCGCAAGCAGAAGGCCCGCAAGTGCAAGGCCAACCACGGGAGCAAGCCGAACGCCGGTCGCCCGTAGAGCCTGTCGCTGAGCGGCTCGGGAGGTTGGCCGCCTGATCGCAACGGGTAGCACCCTGCGACCATGGCTGACCTGTACGAGGCGCTGGTCGCCGCTGATGAAGCTGGTCTGTTCCATGTGAGCGATGCCCGTCCGGGCATCCGCAGGTTGAAGCGGGGCACGGGCTTCTCCTACGTCCGCCCGGATGGCACGGTCCTCGACGCCGAGGAACGTGTCAGGATCGCAGCGATCGCCATCCCCCCGGCGTGGACCGACGTCTGGATCTGCCCCCGCGCGGACGGCCACATCCTCGCCACCGGCAGGGACGTGAAGGGGCGCAAGCAGTACCGCTACCACCCGAGCTGGCGCGAGGTCCGCGACACCGACAAGTACCACCGCCTGAGCCGGTTCGGCCACGCGCTCCCGGCGATCCGAGCCCGGCTCGAAGAAGACCTGTCGAAGCGCGGCCTCGTCGAGGAGAAGGTGCTCGCCACGGTCGTGAGCCTCCTCGACGAGTCGTTGATCCGGGTCGGCAACGACGAGTACGCCACCCAGAACGACTCCTACGGGCTCACGACGATCGAGGCAGACCACGTCGAGGTGCACGGCGCCTCGGTCCACTTCGAGTTCCGGGCCAAGAGCGGCGTCGAGCAGTCGGTCTCGGTCAGCGACAAGCGCCTCGCTCGCGTCGTCAAGCAGTGCCAGGAGCTGCCGGGCGAAGACCTCTTCGCCTTCAACGACGACGCGGGCCGGGTCGTCGACGTCACCTCCACCCACGTGAACGAGTACCTCCGGGCGGTCACCGGCGACACCTTCACCGCCAAGGACTTCAGGACCTGGGGTGGGACCGTCGTCGCGGCAGAGGCGCTCGCCGGCATGGGGGCAGCGGAGACGACGAAGGAGCAGGAGGCCAACGTGCTCGCCGCCATCGACGCGGCGGCCGAGGCCCTCGGCAACACCCGGACGGTGGCTCGCTCCTGCTACGTCCACCCCGCCGTCACCGACGCATACCGCGGAGGCTCACTCGACGAGGTGTGGCGCGCGGCGCGCAGCCGCCGGCGCTTCAGCCGACCCGAGGTCGCGGTGCTCGCGGTCGTCGAGGCGAGTGACACCGCCGACCCGGACTGCGGCTGACACCCGTCGATAGCGTGCTCGGCATGGCCCACCTCGTCGCGCTCACCGTCCACGACGACCCGGCCCGGTGGCGGGCAGCCGGCTTCGCCGTCGATGACGGGGGCGGGTGCCAGGTCGGCGCCGTGCGCCTCGAGATCACGCCGCCCCCCGACGGAGGCCGCACGTCGGTCGGGGGTTGGGCCTTTGCCGGACTCGACGGCGAACCAGACGCGCTCGATGGCCTCCCCACCGGCGTTGGTGCACGGCCGAGCGGACCGCCTCGCGTCCACCCGAACGGCGTCACATCGCTCGACCACGTGGTCGTGACCACCCCGGACCTGCAGCGCACGGTGACGTCGTTCGAGGCCGCGGGCCTCGTCGCCCTCCGGGAGCGGCCGACGGAGGCCGCTGGCCGTCCGATGCGACAGGTCTTCCTACGGCCGGGCGAAGCGATCATCGAGGTGGTCGGCCCACCCGAGCCGTCCGGGGCCGGTCGGTCCAGGTTCTTCGGGCTGGCATTCACGGTGAGGGACCTGGCTGCGGCCGCCGAGCTGCTCGGCGACGACCTCGGTCAGCCCAAGGAGGCGGTGCAACCGGGCCGTCGGATCGCAACCGTCCGGTCGAGTGCGGGCCTCGGTGTCCCTGTTGCCCTGATGTCACCCGAGCCAGCCGGCTGAGCCAAGCGCCGTCCGTGGGAGGGGTTGGGACCCGGATCCCCGGACGCCTCAGCCCTCGTCGTCGAGCTCGGTGCCCGTCTCGCCCCCGGACTCGACCGAGTCGTCGAGGTCGATGCCGCACTCGTCCCGGAAGTAGGCCTCGACGTTGTCGCCCGCCTCCTCGAGGTTCCCGCTCTCCTCTTCGATGCGGGCGGCCTCCTCCTCGAGCGTGGCCAGCGACTCGGGGTCCTCGGGGTCGATCTCACCGGCGATCTCGGCGAAGCCAGCGAGTGCGGCGGCGAGGGTCTCCATGTCGTCACGGATGTCGGCCGGGGCCTCCTCGGCGAGATCACCGAAGGCCGTGCTCACCTCCTCGAACAGCTCGGGGGTGGGCTCGGTCGAGCCCTCGAGGCTGGCGAAGCGGGTCTCGAGCTCCTCAGCCTGGTCGCAGAACGAGGCAGCCGAGCCACCCGAGGCGCCGCCCCCGTCGTCATCGCCGCAGCCGGCGAGGAGCCCGCCGACGAGCGCGAGCATGCCAAGAGCAGGGAAGAAGGGTCGCACGGTGCCGCCTCTCGTGTCGTCCGGTGCGCCGGCCAGTCTGCCCGACGATCGTCGCTGCGCCCACACCTGTCGGCATCAGGAAGCGACACGCTGGGTCGCCAGTAGCCTCGGCTCCCCATGCTCGACCACGTGTTCACCGACGCCATCGGTGCCCTCCGAGATGCGATGGAGCGAGCGTTCCTCGAGCGTCAGGCGTTCGAGGAGCGCTTCCAGGTCGACGTCCTGCTCGGCGACGTGACCTGGGAGACGAGCTACGGCCTGCCGGGTGAGGGCAGCCCGCCCCGGGTCCGTGCCGACATCGCCCTCGACTGGCCGACCTGGTCGCAGACCGCCTACCGAAGCTGGTACATCGGCGAGGAGCTCGACGAACCACCGGAGATCCTCGTCGAGGTCACCCTCCGGGTGCAGCGGCTGGTGGGCCGCCCCGAGCCGGAGCAGATCCTCGCCGTCCTGCCGCTCATGAGCCCGGCCATCGGCCCCGAGTCCCTCGAGCGCTCCGGGCCGACGATCGAGCAGGTCTTCGACGAGGGGCTCGCCGCCGCCGAGTTCGCCATCGAGGTCTCCTACGAGGGGACCATCCCCCTCGCCGAGGAGGTCTTGAAGGACGGCTCGATGCTCGACGACCGCTTCGGCGCCATGGGCGGCTGGGTGGCCTCGACGCTCGTGCGCCTCGGCGACCTCAAGCTCGACTTCCTCCCCCCCGAACCGGAGGGCTGAGCCGCCTCGGGTCCCTTCAGCTGCCGGCGAGCAGGGGGCCGGCGAGGGCGGAGAGCACCGTCTCGGGACGGGCCCCCATGTGGGAGATCACCTCGGCGGCAGCGAGCGAGCCGATCTGCGCCGAGGTGGCGAGGTCCTTGCCCGTGGTGAGGCCGTGCAGGAAGCCGGCGGCGAAGAGGTCACCGGCACCGGTGGTGTCGATGACCCGGGGCACCTGGTGGGCGGGCACCTCGTGGCGATCGCCCCCGGCGGCGATCGTGCACCCCCGGGGGCCTCGGGTGAGTGCGACGATCTCGCACCGGGCCTCAGCCTCGGCGAGGGCACCGGCCGCATCGGTCTCGTAGAGCATGGCGAGCTCGTCCTCGTTGCCGAAGAGGATGTCGACCACGCCGTCGACGAGGTCACGGAACTCAGCGGTGAAGC
Organism: Acidimicrobiales bacterium; assembly: GCA_038255685.1. Lineage (GTDB taxonomy): Bacteria > Actinomycetota > Acidimicrobiia > Acidimicrobiales > CADCSY01 > CADCSY01. The sequence continues at coordinate 3,840 of JBBSLC010000165.1, forward strand.
GCTGGACGCAGAACGAGTCGGACAGCGCGAGCGCCACCCGGGCGCCGGCCGAGTGGGCGACCGCTGCCGCCTTCTCGAACGCTTCCTTGGCCGCATCACGGTCGAAGAGGTAGCCCTCGAGGTAGGTGACCTGGGCCCGGGCGACGACGTCCTCGTCGATGTCGGCTGGCGCGAGGTCGCTCGAGGAGCCGAGGTAGGTGCTCATCGTCCGCTGCGCGTCAGGTGTGACGACGATGAGGCAGCGTCCCGTCGGCGGGCCGACGTGCACCGGCTCGCACGGGTACTCGACGCCCACGGCACGGATGTCGTGGGCGAAGACGGTGCCGAGCTGGTCGTCGCGCACTCGCCCGAGGAAGGCGCCCCGCCCGCCGAGGGAGGCGATGCCGGCCATCGTGTTCGCCGCCGAGCCCCCTGACGTCTCCACTGCTGGACCCATCGCCGCGTACAGCGACTCGGCCCGCTCGGTGTCGATCAGGGCCATCGAGCCCTTCACCAGGTCCTGACCGGCGAGGAAGGCGTCGTCAGCGGTGGCGATGACGTCGACGAGGGCGTTGCCGATGCCGACCACGGCGAGGGGCTGGGTCACCCGCGCACGGTACCCCCGGGTCTCCGCCGGGACCCAAAGCGGTGCCTGGGTAGGCTCCGCGCGTCCCGAACGCCACGACCCGAGGTCTGCCGTGCACGACTCCACCGCTGCTGCGCCCACCGAGAGCGAGCACCGCCTGCCCCGTGACGTGGTGCCCCGTCGGTACGAGCTGCGGATGGAGCCGGACCTCGCCGCGGCGACGTTCCGTGGCGAGGAGGCCGTCACCGTCGAGGTGGTCGAGGCGACGAGCGAGATCGTGCTCAACGCCCTCGACCTGGCGATCGACGGTGCCCACGTCGAGGTCGCCGGCACGAGGACGGAGGCGTCGGTCAGCCTGGCCGGGGAGCGGGTCACCCTGCGCCTCGACGAGGAGCTCGCGCCCGGTGAGGCCACCGTCCACCTGTCCTTCCGGGGCGTCTTGAACGACAAGCTCAAGGGCTTCTACCGCAGCACCTTCGTCGACGACGACGGTGTCGAGCGGGTCATCGGCACCACCCAGATGGAGCCGGCCGACGCCCGCCTCGCCTTCCCGTGCTGGGACGAGCCCGACTTCAAGGCCGTCTTCGCCGTCACCCTGGTCGTCGCCGACGGGCTGCTCGCCATCTCCAACGCCGCCGAGGTCGCCCGGGTGGCGACCGACGACGGCCGGGTCGCGGTCACCTTCGCCGACACGATCCCGATGAGCACGTACCTCGTGGCCTTCGTCGTCGGCCCACTCGAGGCAAGCGACCCCGTCGACGTCGACGGCACACCGCTGCGGGTGATCCACGTCCCCGGCAAGGGCCACCTGACGCCCTACGCCCTCGAGGTCGGGGCGTTCTGCCTGCGCTGGTTCGCCGACTACTACGCGATCCCCTACCCGGGCGACAAGTGCGACCTCATCGCCCTGCCCGACTTCGCCGCCGGCGCGATGGAGAACCTCGGGGCCATCACGTTCCGAGAGGCGCTCCTGCTCGTCGACCCCGAGGCCGTCACGCAGGCCGAGCTCACCCGCGTCGCCGACGTCATCGCCCACGAGCTGGCCCACATGTGGTTCGGCGACCTGGTGACGATGAAGTGGTGGAACGGGCTGTGGTTGAACGAGGCCTTCGCCACGTTCATGGAGCTCGCCTCGGTCGATGACCTCCGGCCGGACTGGCAGCGGTGGGTCTCGTTCACGACCGAGCGAGCCGCCGCCTTCGCCGTCGATGCGCTTGCGTCGACCAGACCGATCGAGTTCCCCGTCGCCTCGCCCGAGGACGCCAGCGGCATGTTCGACGTCCTCACGTACCAGAAGGGCGCGTCGGTCCTCCGCATGCTCGAGCAGTACCTCGGCACGGACCGGTTCCGAGAGGGCATCCGGCTCTACCTGTCGACCCGCGCCTACGGCAACGCGGAGACCACCGACCTCTGGGACGCCATCGAGGAGGCGACCGGTGACCCGGTGCGCCGCATCATGGACAGCTGGATCTTCCAGGGCGGCTACCCCTTGATCGGCGTGTCGGCCGACGGCGACCAGGTGACCCTGACCCAGGAGCGCTTCCGGTTCTCGACGGGTTCGCCAGACGCCACGTCCGAAGCTGCGACGTGGGCCGTCCCCATCGTCGTGCAGGCGGGTGCCGGGGACCCGACGAAGGTGCTCCTCGACGGGCCGTCCACCACCGTGCACCTCCCCGGGGCCAGCGATCACCTTCTCGTCAACG
>JBBSLC010000166.1:0-6096 GCA_038255685.1 Acidimicrobiales bacterium
CGATGCGCGTCCTCGGCACACCCCGCCCGCTTCCCGGGCCGATCGTGCCGAGGACGTGTCGGAACGTGTGGCGCCACCCGTGCGTCTCACCTGGTGATGATGAGCGAGATGACGGTCGACGACGCACCAGCGTGGGAGGAGCCGTTCGTCGCGCTCTACCAGGAGCGCTACGACCCGATGGTGCGCATGGCGTACCTCCTCACGAGCGACCGCGCCGCGGCCGAGGAGCTGGTGCAGGACGCGTTCGTCGCTGTCCACCGCTCGTGGGCGCAGGTCACGAACCCGTCGGCGTACCTGCGGCGCTCGGTCGTCAACGCCTGCTCCTCGTGGTGGCGGCGGAAGGTCCTCGAACGAGATCGCGCGCCTCGCCCCGAAGAGCCGTCCGCCCTCGTCGCCGACGAGATGTGGGACGTGCTCCAGACGCTCCCGGAGCGCCAGCGCGCAGTGGTCGTCCTGCGCTTCTACGAGGACCTCCCCGACCGGGAGATCGCCTCGTTGCTGGGCTGTCGCGAGGCGACGGTCCGGACCAACGTCCACCGGGCGCTCGCCGCCCTGCGCAAGGAGATCGAGCTGTGATGACGGAGTCCCGAGATGAAGCTGCCGTGCGGGCCATGCTCGCTCGCCGAGCAGCTGACGTGCGCCCCGACCCCGGGGCATGGGAGGCGATCACCGAGCGCCTCGACGAGCCAGACGTGGCCACGGTGCTGCCCTTCCGTCGCCCCGAGGTCCGGCGGCGCCTTCTCGCCGTTGCCACGGCTGCAGCTGTCGTCGCTGCTGCGATCGGCGGGCTCGCCCTGCTCGACCGTCCCGATCCGACGTCGAGCATCGTCGCCGACGACGGTGAGCCGGACCTCGCTGTCCCGGCACCCGGCGGCTCGCAGGCGCCGATCTGGCCGGCCACGACCGCAGACGAGCTCGACGAGCTGCAGGCTGCGGCTGACGCCGGCCAGCGCGACGACCTGCTCGACCCCGTCGGCGTCGCCGGTGGCTACCTGACGGAGCGCCTCGCCGGCCCCGGGCAGGGCCTCGACGACCGCGTTGCGCTGGAGCTCGGCGACTTCGAACCCAGGAGCGCCGGAGAGGACGATGATGACGCCGCCGGTTCCGTGCGGTACCTCCTCGACGGCCCCGATGGGCGTTACGTGGGCTTCGTCGACCTCCGCCGCCTCGACGGCGAGGGCTCCATCTGGGTCGTGACGAGGTCGGGGACGCCGAGCATCGACCTCGTCGACGCCGCCTACGACGGCACGGACGTGACGACCTCGTTCCGCAGCGTCACCGGCCTCGTCGAGGTCGAGCTCGCCGGCGTCGACGGTTCGGACCCGATCGTCACCCTCCAGGCCGCGATCACCTCCGAGGAGGACCTCGTCGAGCTCCGCGAGCGCTTCGCCGACAAGCCCGGGGTGACGGTCCTGTTCCGCCTCTTCCCCGAGGTTGGCGACGACATCGCGGACCCGCCGCCCGCCGTCATCGCCGAGGTCCGCCTCGACGACGACGATGCGGCGCCCGAAGGGACCGTGGCCAGCCCGGCGACCACCACGACCACGACGACCACCGACACCACCACCACCACGCCGGTCGAGGACGGCGCAGCCAGGGGCGAGACCACCGTGCTCGTGGAGCCGGACGGCCTCGGCTTCGTCGGCGCCGGTGACGACGACACCATCAGCCGCCTCCTGTTCGGCAGCGACCAGACCGACGTCGTGGCCACCCTGTCCGCTGCACTGGGCGAGCCGGTCGAGTCGGGGACCAACCAGGACTGCGGCGTCGGCCCCGCCGAGGTGATCAGCTACCCCGACGGGTTCGTGGTGACCTTCACCGACGGCGCGCTCGTCGGGTGGGCGGTCAGCGGTGCGGCGCCACGCACGGCGGCGGGCATCGGCGTCGGCTCCACCGTGGCGGAAGCACTGGCGGCGGTCCCGGGCAGCAGCGTCGTGGAGTCGACGATCGGCTGGGAGCTCGCCAGCGAAGACCTCTACGCACTGCTGTCGGGCCCCGATGCGGACGACACGGTCGAGACGCTCTTCGGCGGCGCCAACTGCATCTTCCGCTAGGGCCATACGGCCAGCCCCGACCTCCGAGCTGTCGGTGACCGCTCCCGGGGGCCGGGGGACGGCACCGACAGAACGCCGCTCGCCCCGGGATCAGCCCGCTGCGACCTTCTGGACGAAGGCGATGGTGCGCTCGGCGATGAGGTCCTTGTCGTAGTCGAGGGTGGCCACGTGGTAGCTGCGGTCGAGCGAGACGCGCTCGACCGGACCGCTCACCGATGCGGCGAGGTGGTCGCTGCTGGCGGGCTCGACGACGTGGTCCTCGGGGCTCGTCATCAGCAGGAGCGGCGAGGTGATGTCGGCGAGGCGGGGCTGGAGGTCGTCGAGGGCCTCGAACATCGACAGGGCGCAGGCGAGCGGCGTGCCCTCGTACGCCGGCTCGGAGGCGTCCGGGTCTGCGATGTCGGACCCGATGCCAGGCGACAGGGTCTCCCCGGCGTCGAGCATCATCCGGACCATCTCCTTGACCTCCGGCTCCCGGGCGGCGACGGCGGGGTTGATGCAGACGATGCCGGCGATCTCGGGGTGGCGGCTCGCCAGCCACGCAGTGATCGTGCCGCCCATCGAGAGCCCGGCGACGACGACCGTGCGGCAACGCGCGGCGAGATGGGTGTAGGCGGCTTCGGCAGCGCCGGACCAGTCGGCCCACGACGTGGTCATCATGTCCTCGACCGTGGTGCCGTGGCCGGGGAGCCGGGGCATCTCGACGGTGAAGCCGGCGTCGACCAGCGCCTCGGCGAGCGGGCGCATCGTGGCCGGGTTGCCCGTGAAGCCGTGGACGACGAGGACGCCGACGTCGCTGCCCGTCGCTGACAGGGGCTCGGCACCGGGCATGACCGCAGGCTCGCTCATGGCGAGAAGGTACCGCTCCGACGAGCGCACCTCCGAGACGTGCGACTAGACGTACGGGTCCTCGGGGCCCTTCGGGTTCTCCCACCAGTCACCGGGCGGCGGGGCCCAGTCGGGGTCGGGGTAGATGCAGTCGACCGGGCACGGGTCGAGGCACTTGCCGCAGCCCGAGCACAGCTCGGGGATGATGATGACGTCGATGCCGTGGTTGAAGATGGCACCGAACTGCGTGGGGCAGTGGCGGATGCAGGTGTCGCAGTTGATGCACTCCGCCATCTCGATCCGGAGGGGCGCGACCTTCCACTTCGGGTTGCGCTCCCGGTGCTCGATGCGCTGGTCGCGTGTCGCAGCGGGCATGGACGGATCGTACCGCAGGACCGACGGTCATTGACCGGACGGTCAAGCGGTGCCAGCGTGGCGGGATGAGCGAGCTCGGACGGGGAGCATGACCAGCCGGCGACGCCTCACGACCCAGGGCGCCGAGCGCAAGCAGCAGCTCCTCGACTGCGCTGCCGCACTCTTCGCTGAGCGGGGCTTCGCCGACACGCGGGTCATCGACATCGTCGCCGCCGCCGGCGTCGCCAAGGGCCTCTTCTACTGGTACTTCGAGAACAAGGACGCGGTGTTCGTCGAGCTGATCACCTCGACCCGCCAGAACCTGCGCCTCGCCCAGCGGGGATCGATCGACCGGGGGCTCGACCCGCTCACCCAGCTCCGCCAGGGCTGCGAGGCCTCCGTGCGGTTCATGGCCGGCCACGCCCACCTCTTCGCCCTCCTCCAGGTCGACGGTCCCGACCAGCGCATCGACGAGCTCCTGCGGGAGGGGACCCAGGTGCACGCGACCGACACCGCCACGCTGATCCAGCGGGGCATCGCAGCAGGTCTCGTCCGGGACGAGGACCCGATGCTGCTGGCGTACGGCGTGATCGGCTCGGTCACGTGGTTCTGCCGCTTCCACCGGACGGGCCGGATCGACCTCTCGCCCGACGAGCTCGCCACCTTCGTCGGTCGCTACATCGTGCGCTCGGTCGCAGCCGACGGGGTGGACGAGTCGGCGACGGAGCCGACGGACGCCGCCGTCACGGCAGCCGCACTAGGTTGCTGACGCTTTCCCCAAGACCATCACTTCGGTCGGCCCGACCGACCTGACCCGACAAGGAGCCCGACCGTGGCGACCTACCCCTTCCTGAGCGACGAGTGGATGACCGCAGCCCGCGAGATCCGCGAGGAGTACCGCGGCAAGACCCAGCCGATGGCCCACAAGATCAAGATGAACCAGATCATCACCGAGGTCCCCTTCGGCGAGGGCACGATCGACGCCCACATGGACTCGAGCTCGGGCGAGATGGAGATGGAGCTCGGCCACATCGCCGACCCCGAGGTCACCGTCACGGTCGACTACGCGACGGCCAAGGCGATCTTCGTGGACCAGAACCCCCAGGTCGGGATGCAGGCCTTCATGGCCGGCAAGATCAAGGTCCAGGGCGACATGACCAAGCTCATGGCCATGCAGCAGGGTGGGGTCGACCCGGTCGCTGGCGAGGTCGCCGAGAAGATCAAGGCCGTCACCGAGTAGCGCTGCACGGCGCAGCGCGACGCGGGCGACAGCGACGCGAGCAGCAGCTGCGCAAGCGAACCGAGGGTCCCGGATCAGCTGCTGACCGGGACCCGCTGCGCGTCCGGGGCCGACGCCTCGACCACGTCGTCATCGGCGTGGGAGGAGCGCCGCACGAAGGTCGCGGTGACGATGCCGAGCGCTGCGACCGCTCCCCCGAGCAGGTAGGACACGTGGAACGAGTCGACGAGGCCCACCGACCCCCGCGTGCTCACCTGGACCGTCTGCATGAGCTGGATCCCGGCGACGACGCCGACCTGGGTGACGAGCTGCTGGGTGGCGCCTGCAACTCCGAGGTCGTCCTCGTCGACGGCGTTGGCCACCGTCGCCGCCATCGACGGCGACGACGCGCCGAGCCCGATGCCCGACAGGGCGAGCGAGGCGATGACCCACAGGTCGCTCTCGCCCGGTGTGACCTGGGCGAGCCCCGCCATCGAGACCGTGACCGCCACGGCACCGAAGATGCCGGCGGTGCGCTCGCCGACCCGCAGCGCCACGTAGCCCCCGAGCGGGGCGGCGATGGCGAACGCGAGCGGGCGCGAGATCGACAGCAGACCGATCCTCGTCTCGCCGTAGCCGAACGCGGTGGCGAGGAAGAACGGCGTGATGATGAAGCCGCCCATGTAGGCGAAGTTCGTGAAGAACTGGGTGCCGACCGGCGCCACGAAGTTCCGACGCCTGAGGTAGTCGATGCGCAGCAGCGGCGACGAGCACCGGGACTCCCAGCGGAAGAACCCCACCAGCAGGAGAGGTGACAGGGCGAAGCCACCGATGACGATCGGGCTCGACCAGCCGAGGACGGGACCGCGGTTGAGGGCGAGCAGGAGGCTCGTCACCCCACCGGCGAGGAGCAGTGCACCGAGGGCGTCGAAGCGGGTCCGGTCGGCCCTGCGCTCCGTCTCGGGCAGGAGGAGGAGCGCGACGACGCCGGCGAACAGGGCGAGCGGCGCCTGGATGACGAAGATCCACCGCCAGCTGAGCGCCTCCACCACGGGACCGCCGGCGACGACGCCGAGCACGGGCCCGCCGGCCATCACCATCGACCAGTAGCCCATCGCCTTCACCCGCCCGCTCGGCGGGAACACGGTGTAGATCATGGCCATCGCTGCCGGACCGCACGCGGCGCCGGAGGCGGCGCCGAGGATCCGGAACGTGATCAGCGAACCGGCGTTCCACGACAGCGCGATGCCGACGGCGAAGATCGCCGAACCGACGATGCCGATCAGGAACATCCGCTTCTGGCCCCAGAGGTCACCCGCCTTGCCGAAGGCGGGACCGACGATGCCGAACGCGAGCAACGGTCCGGTGATGACCCAGGTGAGGGTGGTCGGGCTCGATCCCAGGTCGTCGGCGATCGTGGAGAGCGACACCGCGAGGATCGTGATCGTGAAGCCCACCGTGAAGAGCCCGAAGAGGGCGGTGCCGAGCACGAGCCACGGATACTTCGAGCTCTCGGCCATGCGGTCCTGGAGCCGAGCCTGGAGCAGGAGCGGCCACGGCAGGACGGAGACCTCCTCGGCGCCGGTCGCCTCGATCGCCAGGTCCTCGGATCGCCGACCCCGCCCGTCTCGCTGCGAGCCC
>JBBSLC010000167.1:0-6024 GCA_038255685.1 Acidimicrobiales bacterium
CCGTCGACGTAGACGTTGGCGATGACCTGCTGGCGGTTCTGCTTGGCGGCGAACTTCACCTGTTCGTCGCAGGTCGTGCACATGACCGAGCTGCCGGCCTCGACCCGCCGCTGGACGGCGCGGCTGGCCAACGCCGAGGGGGAGAGGGTGATCGTCATGTCCCTCCATCGGCCGGCTCGGGGCGCAGCGTGAGGGATTGGGGAGAAATTGGGGTTGGTGGCTTGACGAGGGGCAGCCCGATGGGTGATCGTCTCTCTCGTCGGGCTGGGGTGCTTCCGCCGTGCACCCCCGCCCGGCACCTACTCGGTGCGCCGGCCCGAGCGTCGGTCAGCTGCGGACGAGCGGCTTGTACTTGATGCGGTGCGGCTGGTCGGCGTCGGCGCCGAGGCGGCGCTTGCGGTCGGCCTCGTAGTCGCTGAAGTTCCCCTCGTACCAGAACACCTCGGAGTTCCCCTCGAACGCGAGGACGTGGGTCGCGACCCGGTCGAGGAACCAACGGTCGTGGCTGATGACCACGGCGCAGCCCGAGTACTGGAGCAGTGCGTCCTCGAGGGCGCGGAGGGTGTCGACGTCGAGGTCGTTGGTGGGCTCGTCGAGCAGCAGCACGTTGCCCCCCGTCAGCAGCTGCTTGGCGAGGTGCAGGCGGTTGCGCTCCCCTCCGGAGAGCACGCCGACCTTCTTCTGCTGGTCGGAGCCCTTGAAGTTGAACGAGCCGACGTAGGCGCGCCCGTTCATGACCCGGTTGCCGATCTTGAGCTCGTCGGAACCGCCGGTGATGGACTCGTACACCGTCTCGTCGGGGTCGAGGTCGTCGCGTGACTGGTCGACGTAGCTGAGCTGCACCGTCGAGCCGACCGTGAGCTCGCCGCCGTCGGGCGTGTCCTGGCCGGTGATCATGCGGAACAGCGTCGTCTTGCCTGCGCCGTTCGCACCGACCACGCCGACGATGCCTGCGGGTGGGAGGGAGAACGTGAGCTCGTCGATCAGCAGCCGCTCCCCGTACCCCTTCACCAGGTCCTTCGTCTCGACGACGACGTCGCCGAGCCGGGGTGCGGGCGGGATGGTGATCTCGAGCTTGTCGGCGCCCTTGCCGGCCTGCTCCTGCTCGGCGACGAGCTCCTCGTAGCTCGAGAGGCGGGCCTTGCCCTTGGCCTGGCGGGCTCGGGGCGACATGCGCACCCACTCGAGCTCGCGAGCGAGGGTGCGCTGGCGGGCCGACTCCGACTTCTCCTCCTGGGCGAGGCGAGCCGACTTCTGCTCGAGCCAGCTCGAGTAGTTCCCCTCGAAGGGGATGCCGCGCCCCTTGTCGAGCTCGAGGATCCAGCCGGCCACGTTGTCGAGGAAGTACCGGTCGTGGGTGATGGCGACGACGGTCCCCGAGTAGTCGCGCAGGAACCGCTCGAGCCACGCCACGGAGTCGGCATCGAGGTGGTTGGTGGGCTCGTCGAGGAGGAGCAGGTCGGGGTGGGAGAGGAGCAGGCGGCACAGGGCGACGCGACGGCGCTCGCCACCCGAGAGGGTGGTGACGTCGGCGTCGCCGGGTGGCACGCGCAGCGCGTCCATGGCGATGTCGACGGTGCGCTCGAGATCCCAGGCGCCTGAGGCATCGATCTTGTCCTGCAGCTCTGCCTGCTCGGCGAGGAGCTTGTCCATGTCGGCATCGGGATCGGCGAAGGCGGCGCAGACCGCGTTGTAGCGCTCGAGCAGCTGGCCGGTCTCGCCGACCCCGTCCATCACGTTGGCGAGCACGTCCTTGGTCTCGTCGAGCTGCGGCTCCTGGGCCAGCATCCCGACCGTGAAGCCAGGGCTCAGCCGAGCCTCGCCCGTGTAACCGTCGTCGAGGCCGGCCATGATCTTGAGCAGCGAGGACTTGCCTGCGCCGTTCGACCCCAGCACCCCGATCTTTGCGCCGGGGTACATCGAGATGTTGATGTCCTCGAGCACCTGGCGATCGGGCGGGTAGAAGCGACTGAGCTTGCGCATGGTGATGATGAACTGTGCTGCCATGGGCACGAGCCTACGGGCGGTGCCGTGGGGCACGAAGTGAGCAGCGTGCGGTGACCGGAGGGCCCTCGGGACCACGTGGGCCGTTGGGTAGGCTCGGCGACGATGAGCGACGCGAGCGGCAGCGCCAGCTTCGGGCCAAACGCCTGGCTGGTCGACGAGATGCACGACCAGTACCTCGAGGATCCCTCCTCGGTGAGCGAGAGCTGGCAGGAGTTCTTCGCCGACTACCGCCGCGCCGGCGGGAACGGGAGCGCGGCGCAGCAGCCCCGTGCCGCCACCCCAACGCCTGCCCCCTCTGCTGCCGCGCCCCCCGCTGCCGCGCCCGCTGCTGCTGCGCCCCCGGCGCCAGCTCCGGCGGCGAGCCCGAAGGCGCCGAGCGCGCCCGCACCGAGCGAGAAGGCGACACCGAAGGCGCCCGCACCGACGTCTGCGGGCCCGACGCCCGAACCCCTTCGCGGTGCTGCGGCACGCATCGTCACCAACATGGAGGCGAGCCTCGGGGTCCCGACGGCGACGAGCTTCCGGGTCGTCCCCGCCAAGCTGCTCGAGGTCAACCGCAAGGTCATCAACGGCTACCTCACCCGGACCCGCGGCGGGAAGGTCAGCTTCACCCACCTGATCGGCTTCGCCGTCGTCGAGGCGCTCAAGGCGATGCCGGCGATGAACGCGGCCTACGCCGAGATCGACGGCAAGCCCGGGGTGGTCCGCCACCCCCATGTGGGACTCGGCCTCGCCGTCGACGTCGAGAAGTCAGATGGCTCCAGGACGCTGCTCGTGCCGTGCATCAAGGAGGCCGACACCCTCGACTTCGCCCAGTTCCTCTCGGCCTACGAGGACCTCATCCGCAAGGTGAAGTCCGGCAAGATCGGCGTCGACGACTTCGCCGGCACCACCATGAGCCTCACGAACCCGGGCACCATCGGCACCGTCCAGTCCGTGCCGCGGCTCATGCCCGGCCAGGGCCTCATCGTCGGCGTCGGCTCGATCGACCACCCGGCTGAGTTCCAGGCGGCGGACCCTCGAACCCTCGCTGACCTCGGCCTCTCGAAGGTCGTCACGATCACCTCCACGTACGACCACCGGATCATCCAGGGTGCGGAGTCCGGCCTGTTCCTCAAGAAGGTCCACGAGCTGCTCACGGGTGGCGACGACTTCTACGACACCGTCTTCTCGGCCCTCGGTGTGCCCTACGAAGCCGTCGACCTCCGCCGCGACGTGAACCCCGTCGACCGCGAAGCGGCGATGATCCAGAAGCAGATGCACGTCGACACGGTCATCAACATGCACCGGGTGCGTGGCCACCTCATCGCCGACCTCGACCCCCTGCGGTGGAAGGAGCCCCACACCCACACCGAGCTCGACCCGGCCACCTACGGCCTCACGGTGTGGGACCTCGATCGAGAGTTCTTCACCGGCGGCCTCGCCGGCAAGGACCGCATGCCCCTCGGCGACATCCTGGGGGTGCTGCGCGACGCCTACTGCCGCACCATCGGTGTGGAGTACATGCACATCCAGGACCCCGAGCAGAAGCGCTGGATCCAGGACAACGTCGAGGGCGTCAAGCAGGAGATCGACGACGACGAGCAGCGCCACATCCTCGGCCGGCTGAACGCGGCCGAGGCGTTCGAGAAGTTCCTCGCCACCAAGTACGTCGGGGCGAAGCGCTTCGGCATCGAGGGCGCGGAGTCGGCCATCCCGATGCTCGACGCCGTCCTTGACTCAGCCGCCGACGCCGGGCTCGGCGGTGCGGTGATGGGCATGGCGCACCGAGGCCGACTCAACGTGCTGTCGAACATCGTCGGCAAGAGCCACCAGCAGATCTTCCGCGAGTTCGAGGGCGCGGTCGACGAAGGCATGGTCCAGGGCTCCGGGGACGTGAAGTACCACCTCGGCGCCAAGGGGACCTTCACCAGCCGGCGAGGCAACCAGCTCGACGTGGAGCTGGCCGCGAACCCGTCCCACCTCGAAGCCGTCGACCCCGTGGTCGAGGGCATGGTGCGTGCGATGCAGGACCGCATCGACGACCCGACTGCCTTCTCGATCCTGCCCGTCCTCCTCCACGGTGACGCCGCCTTCGCTGGTCAGGGCGTCGTGGCCGAGACGCTGAACCTCTCGGACCTGAAGGGGTACCGCACCGGCGGCACCGTCCACCTCGTCATCAACAACCAGCTCGGGTTCACCACCGCACCCGAGTTCGGGCGCTCGTCGCAGTACGCGACCGACGTCGCCAAGATGGTGCAGGCGCCGATCCTCCACGTCAACGGCGACGATCCCGAGGCGTGCGTGCGGGTCGCCCGGCTCGCGTTCGCCTACCGGCAGGCGTTCCACAAGGACGTGGTGATCGACCTCGTCTGCTACCGCCGCTTCGGCCACAACGAGGCCGACGACCCGAGCTTCACCCAGCCCCTCATGTACCAGCGGATCGAGGGTCGGCGCAGCGTGCGCATGCTCTACGTCGAGTCGCTCGTCAAGCGCGGGGACATCACGATCGAGGAGGCCGAGCAGGCGCTCAAGGACTTCTCCGGACGACTCCAGGGCGCGCTCGAGGAGACGCGCTCGCTGGTCCCGTCGCAGCCGCTCCGTGCCGCCCGCCCGCCCCGTGCTCGCGGGGTGCTGCCCCACCTGCAGACCGGCGTCGACGCGGGCGCGCTCGACCGGGTGTTCACCGCCCTGAACGAGACGCCCGAGGGCTTCGAGGTCCACCCCCGGCTCGCCAAGCAGCTCGTCACCCGCTCCAAGCTCTACGACGAGGGTCAGCTCGAGTGGGCGACGGCGGAGGCGCTCGCCTTCGGGTCGCTCCTGCTCGAGGGCACCTCGATCCGCTTCTCCGGCCAGGACTCTCGGCGGGGCACCTTCTCCCAGCGCCACGCCGTGCTCGTCGACCACCGCAACGGCACCGAGCACGCGCCGCTCGCCCACCTCGACCCCAACCAGGGGAAGTTCTGGATCTACGACTCGTTGCTCAGCGAGTACGCAGCGCTCGGCTTCGAGTACGGCTACTCGGTGGTGCACAAGGAGGCGCTCGTCCTCTGGGAGGCGCAGTTCGGCGACTTCATGAACGGCGCCCAGATCGTGATCGACCAGTTCCTGTCCTCGGCAGAGGACAAGTGGGGCCAGACGTCGGGCCTCGTCATGCTGCTGCCCCACGGCTACGACGGGCAGGGCCCCGAGCACTCGTCGTGTCGCATCGAGCGCTTCCTCACGCTCTGCGCAGAGGACAACATGCAGGTCGTCAACGCGACGACGGCGGCGCAGTACTTCCACCTGCTGCGGCGCCAGGCGAACCGGGAGATCCGCAAGCCCCTCATCGTCGCGACCCCGAAGTACCTGCTGCGGGCCAAGGAGGCACGCTCCCAGGTCAGCGAGCTCACCACGGGCAGCTTCCAGGAGGTGATCGACGATGCGTCGATCACCGATGCCGGGTCCGTGCAACGGGTCGTCCTGTGCTCGGGCAAGGTCGCCTACGACGCGATGAAGCGCCGGGACGAGACGAGCGCCCCGGTTGCGGTGGTGCGGGTGGAGCAGCTCTACCCGTGGCCAGAGGAGCAGCTGACCGACGTCTTCCAGCGCTACTCGTCGGCCTCGTCGGTCTGCTGGGTCCAGGAGGAGCCGGAGAACATGGGTCCGTGGCCCTTCGTGCACAACCGCCTGCACAAGCTGGCCCCGGGGAACCTCAAGCTCTCGCACGCCAGCCGCAGCGAGTCCGGCAGCCCCGCCACCGGATCGGCTGCGGTCCACGCCCAGGAGCTCGAAGACCTGCTGGACACCGCCTTCGAGGGCCTCTGACCCCGCCTCAACGTGCGATCTGTCGCGGCCGCATGCGGATGGCCACGACGGCACCGGACACCACGCTCAGAGCAGCCACGACCCAGATCGCGGTGCGCAGGTCGAACAGGTCGGCGACGACCCCGCCGAGGAGCGCGCCGACGACGTAGCCGGCGTCTCGCCACAGGCGGTACACGCCGACCGCAGTGGCCCGCCAGCGGGGGTGGGCGACGTCGCCGACGGCGGCGATCA
>JBBSLC010000168.1:0-5998 GCA_038255685.1 Acidimicrobiales bacterium
AGCGGGACCAGCTGGGGGACGACCGACGCCTCGTGGTCGGCCCACAGGGGCGCCCGGTCGTCGTTGAGGTTGGCGACCACCGCTGCGACCTGCCCGCTCGACAGGTCACCGTCGACCCAGGCTGCGGCGGTGACCGGCGCGACCCGGAGACGCCTACCGGTCTTCGCCACGGTTGCGGCGTCACGGTGGGACAGCCCGGCGTGGTGGCGGAGCCATCCCGTCATCGACGTGTCCCCGTCCACATCCCACAGGTCAGCAACGTCGAACGCGGCGGCCGCCATCGTGACCTTCGCGTCGAGACGGTCCCGCAGGCGCAGCACCTCGACCAGGGCAGCCGAGTCGACCGGGACCTCCAGCTCCTCCACGGCGTCGGCCAGCACCTCGAACATGACACCAACCTACGCAGGGGGTGTGACAACGCCCCGACCCTGAAACCCATGTGGCACAGGGGTTTCCTGGGGTTGATGAGCCTGTTGTTGTTGCCTCGACGCCTGTTCTGGATGTCAGTGCAGTGACGAGGTGCATCGCCGTGCCGGCCGGTCCTCCTCCGGGCCCGAGCGCGTCGGCTCGGTGCCTCGACTCAGCCTGCAGCGATGGCAGCACGGGAGCCGCGGCCCCGACACGACCGGTAGTTTCGAAGCGTGCGGGAGATCGGACGAGGGGAGCGGGCGTTCGAGGCAGGCCCGGTCCAGGGGACGGTGCGCGTCGGTCCATCACCCGCCGCCGCCGTCGAGGGCATCGTCCTCCTCCTCGGCGACGAGACGAGCGTCGAGCTCCCCCGCAGCCCGGAGTCCATCGTCGCCGTCGTCTGCAGCAGCGGTGGCGCAGGCGACCCGCTCGCCGGGGCGTGCGCCGAGGCTCGGATCCCCTGCGTCATGGGTGTCCTCTTCGACGGAGGGCCACCTGGAGAGGGGACCCTCGTGGTGGTCGACTGCTCGGGCGACGAGGGCGTCGTGTCGGCAGTCGACGGTGGGGTGACCGAGGCGGGCTTGGAGGACGTGGTCGCCACCCAGGACCCCGACTGAGGTGTTCCAGCCAACACGTGCTGACGAGGGCCGCCACCCGCCGACCGACCATCCGCTCTGGGAGGAGGCCTGGCACCTCGACTTCGCGACCGCCGCCGGCGATCTCGGGGGCCACGTCCGCCTCGGCATCCTGCCCAACCAGGGTGTGAGCTGGGTGTGGTGCGCCATCGTCGGCGACGGGCGCCGACTGGTCACCGTCGTCGAGCACGACGCACCGATCCCACGACGGGGCTCGCTCGACCTGCGCTGCGAGGGGCTGTGGCTCGACCTCGTCTGCGAGGAGCCGCTGCGTCACTGGAGCGCCGGGCTCGAGGCGTTCGGCGTCGCCCTCGACGAGCCGGCCGATGCGCTCGGCGACCTGCGCGGCGAGCGGATCGGCGTGGGGCTCGACCTCGGGTGGGAGAGCGTCGGAGAGGCCCTCGGCGACCGGGGTGGCGGCCGCTACGACCTCGACTGCGACGTGACCGGGGAGGTCCTCCTCGGTGACGAGGTCATCACGTTCGACGGGTGGGGCAGCCGCCACCACACCTGGGGCGTCCGTGACTGGTGGGGCGGGTCGACGACGGCGGGCGCCGGCCGGCTGCACGACGGCACCCGCTGGAACGTCCACCAGACGGCGGTGCCCGGTGACGGACCGTGTGGTGGGGCGATCACGCCACCGGGTGGGCCGCTCGCCGTGGCGTCGGGCTGGGGCAGCTCGGACGACGGTGGCACCACCTCTTCCGGCCCGTTCCCGAACGCGATCGTCCTCGAGCTCGACGGTCTCGAGCTGCGCAACGAGGTCCGCCACCTCTCCCCGGTCCCCGTCGTCGCACCCGACGGAAGGGTGGGCAACCTCGTCCACGGCCTGTGCGGGACCATCGCTGTGGGCGGTCGCAGCGGCGCTGCGTGGCTGACGTGGAGCCGCCCGAGCGGTTGACGTCGTCCCCACCAGCCCATCGGCCGGGTGTCGTCTCAACCGAACGGCCATCAACTGTCCCGCTCTCGTTCACCTCCGTGTAGTTGTCAGGACAACTCGGTCGGTCAGGGTCGTTGCGTGCCCGCCGTCGCCACCTACCTCGAGCTCGCCGATGCGCTCGAGCGTGCGCTGCGTCGCGCTCGTGCGGGCGAGCGAGTGGCCTCCGAGCACGAGCTCGTCGCCGCCCACGGCATCAGCAGGCCGACGGCGAGAGCGGTGCTACAGGAGCTCGAGCAGCGATTCGTCGTCCGCCGCGTCCGCGGTGCCGGAACCTTCGTCAACCACCGCATCGACTACGTCATCGGGAGCGACCGCCCACCGTCGTTCAGCGACACCGTCACCCGGGCGGGGGGCACCCCCGGGGCCCGGCTGCTCGACGTCCAGACCCGGAGGGCGACGGCTGAGGTCCGAGACGCGCTCGGCCTGGCGACCGGGAGCTCGGTCGTGGTCGTCGTGCGGGTGGTGACCGTCGACGGCCTGGTGGCCGGGATCATCACCAGCCACCTGCCGGCGGCGCTCGTCCCCGGCCTGGCGACGCACCTGCTCGCCGAGGACGGCGCCCTGTCGGTCGATGCCCTCCTCCGGTCCCGGTACGGGCTCCGGCCGCGTCGTGCCTGGAGCCGGGCGTCCCTGGACGTCCCGCCAGCGACGGTCGCCGCCCACCTCGGCCTCGACGCAGCCGCCCCGAGCTGGTGCATCGAGAGCACGAACGAGGACGAGCGCACCGGGGCGCGCATCGAGCGCAGCACCAGCTGGAACCGTGCCGACGCCCTGCGGGTGGTCTTCGAGCTCGGGGCGAACCCGTGACCGGCGAGGCTGCGACGAGCGATGCCGTGATGACCCGGGAGCGGCGCTGCGGGCTGCTCGCCATCGCCGATCCCCAGGCCCTCGTCGACGTGGCTGATCGGTGCCTGGCGGACGGGACCCGACCGACCGTGCTGGTCGGCCCTGAGGTCGGCCTGACCATGCTCGACGTGCGCGAACCCGTGTGCGGCGACCGGTTCTACCTGGGGGAGGTGCTCGTGACCAGAGCGGAGGTCGAGCTGGGCGGCGCCCGTGGCTGGGCGATGCGGATGGGCGGCGACCGGGTCGCGACCCTGGCCGCCGCCGTCTGTGACGCCGAGGTCGAGGCCGGCAGGGCGCGAGCGGGCGACGTCGAGGCCCTCTGCAAGCGCACGGCGGCGTCAGCCGAAGCGGCCGATGCAGCGTCGAGGGTCGAGATCGCAGCGACCGAGGTCCGCTTCGAGGAGATGGACCTGTGACGGCGCTCGGCCAGGGACGGACGGGTGACAGCCTCGCCGGGCTCATCGCCGCAGCGCACCTGGACGGCGAGGCATCGGTCGCCGTGTTCCGCACGCTGCTCGACGCCCTCGCCCGGCCGGGCACGGTCCTCCCCGGCCCGGCGCTCCACGGTGGGGCGATCCCCCCGGCCCTCGTGCCGGCACTCGCCCTCGCCGACGTGGACCTGCGCGTCGCCGTCGTCGGTGAGGACGCAGCAGTGTGGGGTGAGGTGCTGCGCTCGGTCACCGGCGCCGTCCCGTCGAGCCTCGCCACCGCCAGCATCATCGTGGCCCTCCGGGAGCTCAGCCCCTCCGAGGTGCTCGTCGTCGAGTGCGGCGATGCGATGCACCCCGAGCTCTCCTGCCGGCTGATACTCGCCTGCCGCTCGCTGCGCGAGGGCTCGGGTGCCGGTGCGCCGCCGGGAGCGACGTCGCTGCGCCTGACCGGCCCTGGCATCCCCGACGCTCGCGTCCTGCACGTCTCGGGCATCGACCACGAGGTGTTCGAGACGCTCATCGCCGCGAACCGGCAGTTCCCCGCCGGGATCGACACCCACCTCGTCGACGATGCTGGCCAGGTCGCCGGGCTGCCCCGCAGCACGACCATCGAGATCCTGGGCACGGGGGCGAGCTGATGGGCTACGTCGCCGCCCGTGGTGGGCTCGAGGCCATCGCCGCCGCCGAGCGCCTCGTCCGGTCGAAGCGCATGGCGGGGCCGAGCGGCTGGCTCGGCCTCGACCAGCTCGTCGAGCGCCAGCGGCTCGCCGTCGACCGGGTCATGGGTGAGGGCGGCCTCTGGGACCCCGAGCTCGCCGCCGTCGCGGTGCGCCAGGCGGAGGGCGACGTGATCGAGGCCGCTCACCTCCTTCGGGCCCACCGCTCGACCCTGCCGCGCGTCGCCTACTCCGAGACCGTCGACGCCGACGACCTCGAGGTGCTCCGCCGCATCGTCCCCGCCTACCGCAACCCGCCCGGACCCCAGCTCCTCGGGCGCACGAGCGACTACACCGGCCGCCTCATCGAGCTCGTGCCCGAAGCCGAGCTGCGGTCCGAGGCGGCGACGATGACCGAGTCCCACGCGGCGTCGACCTCGATCGACGACCCGAGCCCCGAGGGTGCAGTGCGGCCGGGTCGTCTCCTCGACCTGCTCCGAGCCCAGGACCTCCTCGTCGAGCGGACCCCGGGTGACGGGGTGCCCTTCGACATCACCCGCATGCCGGCTCGCCCGCCCGCACCCCGGTCGGCTCGGCTCGCAACCATGGCGAGGGCCGAGACCGGCGCGCTCGTGAACCTCTGGTACCGCAACGTCCTCGGGCCCGACGGGTACCTGCACGAGGTGACCCTCGGCGAGGTCCGCCACGGCTACCTGCCTGTCCCCGTCACCCACCCCCACACCGGCGGCACCGTCACCATCGGACGGGTGCGGGCGACCGAGGTCGAGGCGATCGAGGACCTCGACGGACCGGAGGAGGATCGTGGCCGCTTCGACGCCGGCTACGGCCTGTGCCTCGGCCACAACGAGCGCAAGGCGATCGCCATGGCCAACCTCGACATCAGCTGCCACCGCGACGCCGGTCGGAGCGCCCTCGAGCAGTCCGTGCTGCTCACGACCGACGGGCTCGACGCATCCGGCTTCCTCGAGCACCTGAAGCTCCCGCACTACGTCACGTTCCGATCGATGGTCGAGCGCAAGCAGGCGGTCCGCGCCGCTCGCGAGGGCGGCGGGGCGACGACGTCCGACCTCCCCGAGCCGGCGAAGGTCGGGGCGCCGTGACGACCATCGCGCCCGACACCACCTCCGCCGTCGCCGAGCTCGCTGCCGCAGCGGTCACGCCGGCGAGCGGGCTGCTCGACGAGTACGCCCGCCGTGAGGTGAGGCGTGCGATCCTCACCGCCGTCGCCGTGCCCGGCTACCAGGTCCCCTTCGGCTCTCGGGAGATGCCCGTCGCCCGGGGTTGGGGTTCGGGCGGGCTACAGCTGACGCTCGCGATCATCGGCGAGAAGGACGTGGTGAAGGTGATCGACCAGGGCGACGACGCCGGGGTCAACGCCACGAACCTCAGACGTCTCATCGAGTCCTCGACCGGCGTCGCCTCGACCACCGACGTCCGCGAGGCGACCGTCGTCCAGACACGCCACCGGGTGCCCGAGGACCCACTCCGACGTGACCAGGTGCTCGTGCTGCAGGTCCCGGTCCCCGAACCGCTCCGGGGGATCGAGAAGGACATGCGCGAGCTGCAGCGCCTCCATGCGGAGGCGGACTACGCCCGGATGTGGGTGAGCCTCTACGAGGACAAGGTCCGCAACGGGGTCATCACCCAGACGACCGGCTACCCCTGCCTCGTCGGCGGCCGCTACGTGATCGCCACCACCCCGATCCCCCGGTGGGATGTGCCCAAGCTGCACCGCTCAGAGGCGATCGCGCTGTTCG
Organism: Acidimicrobiales bacterium; assembly: GCA_038255685.1. GTDB lineage: Bacteria > Actinomycetota > Acidimicrobiia > Acidimicrobiales > CADCSY01 > CADCSY01. Next base: position 5,695 of record JBBSLC010000168.1, read on the forward strand.
GTGCCGGCAGGGAGAAGCGCATCTACGCCATCCCACCCCACACCGACGTCGAGCCGCTCACCTTCGACGACGTCCCCTTCGAGGTCGAGCGCACGCACGGGGCCAGGTGCCGGCGCTGCGGGAGCGACCACTCCTACCTGGTCGAGGTGCCGACGACCACGGACTCGACCTGGGTCTGCAGCGACAGCGACTGGTGCGAGCGCAGGACCGCCCGGCGCGCCGAGAGCCCGGCGTGATCGAGCTCCCGGACTGGTTGCTGCAGGTAGAGGGGCTCGGCAAGGTCCACGGTCGTGGCGGCGCGTCC
>JBBSLC010000169.1:0-5964 GCA_038255685.1 Acidimicrobiales bacterium
CTGCGCAAGCGGACCGTCATCAGCCGCCACGTGCTCAAGAACGCGCTCGTGCCGATCGTGACCGTCATCGGCCTCCAGCTCGCCTTCCTGCTCGGCGGGGTGGTGGTCGTCGAGGTGATCTTCGCCTGGCCCGGCCTCGGCCGCCTCGCCCTCGACGCCGTCCAGGGTCGCGACTACCCGGTGCTGCAAGGTGCGGTCTTGCTCTTCTCGCTCACCTTCCTCGTCGTGAACCTCGTCGTCGACCTGCTCTACGCCTACCTCGACCCGAGGATCCGCTACTGATGACCGCCGATCGCGAACCCCCGTCGAATCGTGCGGGTCCGTCCACCTCTGCGGTGGGAGAGCCCGCACAGAGCGGGAACCGAGGGCCTGTCTCACCTGCTCGCTACGGTGGTCTCACTTCCCCTGTCAGCACCCGAGGTCGCCGATGCGCGTTGCGACGGCGCAGGCAGGAGGATCATGATGGACCCCGTGCGGGATCACGAGCTGTACCAGGGCCTGGAGTCGGCGCTCGGCGCTACCGTGGCCACCACACTGATGGAGCGGCTCCCGCCAGCGCCTGTCGACCGGATCGCCACGAAGGACGACGTCGCGGTGGTCAGTGGCGAGGTCGGCAGGCTGCGGACCGACATGGACACGCGGTTCGAGCAGGTCGACAGGCGGTTCGAGCAGGTCGACAGGCGGTTCGATGCGGTCGACAAGCGCCTCGATGCGGTCGACAAGCGCCTCGTGGGAGTCGACGGGAGCATCGCCTCGCTGCGAGAAGAGGCGTACCAGCACGCCGAGCGGGTCAGCCTCCGCTTCGCGACGGTCGAGGTGGCGTTGGCGAACATGGACGGCAAGCTCGACACCTTCCGACAGGAGCTGGTGGGCATGCACGGCGAGACACTCGCAGGCGTCCGTCAGGAGATCGTTGCAGCCACCCTCTCCCAAGGCCGTCAGATGGTGCTGGCACTACTCGGGTCGCTCATCGGCCTCTGTACGCTGGCGTTCCTCTTCGCCCAGCTCATCACCTGACCGCCGTCCCCGCCACCTGTGCGCCGCAGGGCGCCGGCGACTGATGGGGACCGACGGCGTGCCCCCGGCGGACCGTGCGGGTCAGCCCAGCTCTGAGGTGGACAGACCCGCACAGAACGAGGTGGAGCCAGAGGCGGGGGCGCCGCCGGTGCCGCACCGGACGAGGACCAAGGACGTGGCCGAGGTCCTGTTCGCCAACAAGCTCGCCGTGTTCGGCCTGGTGGTGCTCGGGCTGTTGGTCCTCGTGGCGCTGCTCGGGCCGCTGATCGCACCCAAGAGCCCGACGGCGGTCGACATCCCCGCCCGGTTCGAGGGACCGAGCCTGTCGCACCCGTTCGGCACCGACGACCTCGGTCGCGACGTGCTCAGCCGGGTCCTCATCGGCGCCCGGGTGTCGCTCCAGGTGGGAGCGATCGCCGTGAGCATCGCCCTCGTCGCCGGGGTGGGCATCGGCCTCGTCGCCGGGTTCTACGGCAAGCTCGTCGACACGATCCTGATGCGGCTCATGGACATGGTGTTCGCGTTCCCGGCGATCCTGCTCGCCATCGCCATCCTCGCCGTGCTCGGCCCCGGCATCACCAACGCCATGATCGCCATCGGGATCGTCTACACGCCGATCTTCGCCCGGGTCACCCGGGGCAGTGTGCTCAGCGTGCGCGAGGAGGTCTACGTACGGGCTGCTCGCTCGCTCGGTGCGTCCGACGCCCGGCTCATCCTCCGCCACGTGCTGCCCAACGTGGCCGGGCCGATCATCGTGCAGACGTCGCTGTCGCTCGCCTTCGCCATCCTGTCCGAGGCTGCGCTGTCGTTCCTCGGCCTCGGCGTGCAGGCGCCCGACCCGGCCTGGGGTCGGATGCTGTCGGAGGGCCGAGGCTTCATCCAGACCGCCCCGTGGATGGGCGTCTTCCCCGGCCTCGCCATCGTCCTCACCGTGCTCGCCTTCAACTTCGTGGGCGACGCCCTACGCGACGCGCTCGACCCGAAGAGCCAGACCGTCCTCTCCGCCCGAGGCGGCGCCCGGTGAGCACCGAGGTCGTGCTGTCGGTCCGGGACCTGACGGTGTCGTTCCCGACCAGGCGGGGGCCGGCCGAGGTCGTCAACGGCATCTCCTACGACCTGCACCGAGGCGAGACGCTCGCCATCGTCGGTGAGTCCGGCAGCGGCAAGAGCGTGAGCGTCATGGCGCTGCTCGGGCTGCTCCCCGACTCGGCCCGGGTCGGGGGAAACGTGCGCTTCGCCGGCGACGACCTCCTCGCTGCATCAGAGGAGGCGCTCCGGCGGGTCCGGGGCAACGACATCGCCATGGTGTTCCAAGACCCGATGACGTCGCTCAACCCGGTCCTCACCGTCGGGCGCCAGGTCACCGAGGGCCTCGAGCTCCACCTCGGCATGGACGGCCGGGCCGCCCGGGCGCGGGCCGTCGAGCTGCTCGACCTCGTGGGCATCCCCCTCGCCGAGCGTCGCCTCGACGAGTACCCCCACCAGCTCTCGGGCGGGATGCGCCAGCGAGTCATGATCGCCATGGCCCTCGCCTGCGACCCGGTTGTGCTCGTCGCCGACGAGGCCACCACCGCCCTCGACGTCACCATCCAGGCCCAGATCGTCGACCTCGTCGGCCGGCTCCAGGACGATCTCGGCATGGCCGTCATCTGGATCACCCACGACCTCGGCGTCGTCGCCGGCATCGCCGACCGGGTGCTCGTCATGTACGGCGGCCAGGTGGTGGAGGAGGCCGACGTCGACGCCCTCTACGACACCCCCGACCACCCCTACACCCGTGGCCTGCTCGCCTCGCTCCCGGTGATCGGCGCCGGTGCCCGGGAGCGCCTCACCGCCATCCCCGGCCTCCCACCCGACCCGGTCGAGCTGCCGGCCGGCTGCGCCTTCTGGCCCCGCTGCACCGTTCGCGCCGACCCCCGCTGCGCCACCGAGCGCCCGCCCCTGCGCCAGATCGCCCTCGGCCACCGCGTCGCCACCTGGGACCACGAGTCCGCCGCGACCAGGGAGGTGGCCACGTGAGGCGCTCCAGGCCCGACCCGGCTCTCGACGCGCCGGTTCCTGGACGCCTGCACCGGTACCACCGGTATCAACGTCCACAATCCGCTGAGGGGAGGCGGCCGTGACGGGTGACGCGCTGGTCGAGGTGGAGGACCTGCGGGTCTGGTTCCCCGTGCACGGGGGCGGGGTGCTCCGGCGCAGGGAGGGCGACGTCAAGGCGGTCGACGGGGTCAGCTTCGAGGTCCGCCGGGGTGAGACGCTCGGCCTCGTCGGCGAGTCGGGGTGCGGGAAGTCCACGACCGGGCTCGCGCTGCTGCGCCTCATCGAGCCGACGGGGGGCACCGTCCGTTTCGACGGCGACGACGTCACCCGCCTCGACCGCAAGGGCCTGCGCACGCTGCGCCGGCGCATGGCGATGGTGTTCCAGGACCCCTACGCCTCGCTCAACCCCCGGCTGTCGGTGGGCGGGATCATCAGCGAGCCGCTCCAGATCCACGGCCTCCACGACGGCAAGGCCGCCAGGCGCCAGCGGGTCGGCGACCTGCTCGAGCTCGTCGGGCTGCGGGCCGAGTACCGGGACCGCTACCCCCACGAGCTGTCGGGGGGGCAGCGCCAGCGGGTCGGCATCGCCCGGGCGCTCGCTGCCGAGCCCGACTTCGTGGTGTGCGACGAGCCCATCGCCGCCCTCGACGTCAGCGTCCAGGCCCAGGTCATGAACCTGCTCGCCGACCTCCAAGGCGAGCTCGGCCTCACCTACCTGTTCATCGCCCACGACCTCTCGGCCGTGCAGCACCTGTCGGACCGGATCGCGGTGATGTACCTCGGGCGCATCGTCGAGGTCGCCGAGCGCGACGAGCTCGCCACCGACCCGGAGCACCCCTACACCCGGGCGCTGCTCTCGGCGATCCCGGTGCCCAACCCCGCCGAGGAGCGCCGCCGCACCCGGATCATCCTCGAGGGTGACCTGCCGAGCCCGGTCGACCCGCCGAGCGGGTGCAACTTCCGCACCCGCTGCCCCCAGGTCTTCGAGCCGTGCCCCTCCGTCGACCCCGCCCTCCAGCCCGTGGGTGCCGGCACCGGCCACGTCGCCGCCTGTCACCTCCACGGCGTCGTGGGCACCCACGTCGAGCAGCCGAAGGCGGCGATCACCCCCTGACAGCGATCACCCCCTGACAGTGATCCCGACCGCACGGCGATCTGAGCCGAAACGCCGCCCAGGTCGGGCTGCGAGGTGCTGCCGTATCGTTGGCCCATCGAGATCCTGTTCGTCTGCACCGGGAACCAGTGCCGCTCGCCTTTCGCCGAGGCAGTGCTGCGGGCTCGCGCCTCCGAAGGGATCTCGGTGAGCTCGGCAGGACTGCGTGACGGGGGCGTGGCGGTCGACGACCGGACGATCGAGCACCTGCGTCGCCGCGGTCTGCCGACGCCGACGGGCCTGAGCACACGTCTGAGCCCCTCGCTGATCGCAACAGCCGACCTGGTCGTGGGGATGGAGCGGCACCACCTCCGGGAGGTCGTCCTCTCACACCCGCCGAGCCTGACGAGGGCCTTCACCCTGCCCGAGCTCGTGCGGCGGGGCGGTGCGGCCGGCCCGCGGCGGCCCGATCAGGACCTGGACACCTGGCTCGACGCCATCGGACGCCGGGTGCGACCGGGCGACCTCCTCGGACGAGACGGCGGAGAGGACGACGTCGCCGATCCGATCGGATCCGATCCGGCTGCCTACGACGCCGTCATGGAGCAGATCGAGCGCGACGTCGAGTCGCTCGCAGCCCTCCTGTGGCCGAGCATCGCAGTGGCCGAGACCGTGCCGCGACCGCTGCGCCTCGCCTTCGGGGCCAACCAGGCGGGCCGGCTGCTCGCCGACGCATCGCTGGCGGAGCTGGCCGCAGCCGGGATCGAGGTCCTCGAGCTGCACCTCCCGGAGGGGGCCGACGACGAGGCCTTCGGCACCGAGATGGGCCAGGCGATCACCGCCGGCGAGGTCGACGCCGGGATCTGCGTCTGTGCGACCGGCAACACCTCGGCCATCGCCGCCAACCGCAGCGAGGGTGTGCGCGCCGCTGTCGTCCACGACGTCACCTCCGCCCGCAGGGCCCGCCAGCGTCACGAAGCGAACGTGCTCTGCCTCGGTACCGAGGTCATGAGCCTGACGGCCGCGACCGACGCGGTGGCGGCCTTCCTGCGACTCTGAGGTCGTCTGCCCGGAGGCGACGAGGGTTGGGCCGCCGAAGCCGTGTCGGAGGGTCACAAGCGCCGTCTGGTCTGACTCGTCGACCATCTGGCCCCGGGGCGCCAGTAGCCTTCGGCGTGGTGTCAGAGCAGGAGGATCCCCGGCCGGTGAGGCGCCGTCAGCTCCCGTCCCTGCACACCCTCGCCCGGGACTGGTTCATCTGGGTGGCGGTGGCGTGCGTCGTCCTCCTCATCGCCGCCGAGACGTTCCGGGGCGACAGCGGCGGCTCGGAGCCCACCCGGGTCCTCGGGGTCCAGCTCGAGCGCGACGAAGAGACCACGACCTCGACCACGCGCCGACGGACGACCACGTCCACCTCAGCGGACACAGACAGCGTCGTGAGCACGACCGAGACGACGACCGAGACCACGACGACCGAGACGACCGCACCGCCACCACCGACGACAGCCGCACCTCCCCCGGCGACGCAGCCCCCGACCACGAGCCGGCCGGCGCCGCCGCCCCCCACAGCACCCCCGACCACCTCGGCGCCGGCGACCACGACGACCACCCAGGAGGAGGAGACCAGCTCGACCTCCCTCGTCCGGGAGGAGCCGACCACCACGACGACCGCCCCGGTGCGCACGACCACCACCACCGCCCCGCCCGCCGACGAACCACCCAGCGACGGTGGCGAAGGCTGACGATCCCCCTGCGGGGCTCGGCACTCCCTCGACCCGAGGTTCCGACACCGCGACGCCCCGGCCCGAGCTCTC
>JBBSLC010000170.1:0-5896 GCA_038255685.1 Acidimicrobiales bacterium
CGCGGCCGACGCCGGTGCCGCTCCGGCAGCCAGGCCGAGGCAGAGGACGACGGGGCCGGTGCGTCGCACCCCGACATCATCCCCGATCGCGGACCCCGCGACGTCGCGGGCACTTCGGACGATTCGGGCGGAGCGCCGGCGTCCGTCAGAGGCGACGCATGACGGTGACGACCCGCCCGTAGACCTCGACCTCGGCGGCGTCGAACGCCATGGGGGCGAGGGCGGCGTTGGCAGGGAGCAGCACGATCTGGCTGCCCTGACGGGTGAAGGTCTTGATCGTCGCCTCGTCCCCGGGGATCCCTGCCGCCACGATCTCGCCGTCCTTGGCGTCGGGCTGCTGGCGCACCACGACGAAGTCGCCGTCGAGGATGCCTGCCTCGATCATCGAGTCGCCGCGCACCCGCAGCATGAAGAGCGTGCCCTCGCCGGTGAAGTCCGCCGGGACGGGGATGAGCTCCTCGACGTTCTCGGTCGCGAGCACGTCGGTGCCTGCGGCGATGTCGCCGACGAGGGGGATGTGGCGGGACGGTCGACGCTCTGCGGTCATCCCCGCAGACGGGTCGTAGCGCACCTCGATGGCGCGCGGCTTGGTCGGGTCCCTCCGGAGCAACCCGCGCTTCTGGAGGGTGGCGAGGTGGGTGTGGACCGTCGACGGTGACGTGAGGCCCACCGCCTCGCCGATCTCCCGCACCGAGGGCGGGTACCCGCGCTCGCGCTGCTGGGTGACGATGAACTCGAGGATCTCACGCTGTCGGTCGGTCAGCTGCTCGTCGGACACGGTGCACCCCAATCCCGACCGCGGAGCCCTTCTCCTGGTCGAACGTGTGTTTCGACAGCACCGTACCCGGAGGGGTCACGCTTGGCAAACACCCGTTCGATCACCGCTTGACGGCGAACGGGCGTTCGTGGTTGGCTGTTCGACGAACAGGCGTTCGGAGCATCCTGATCGCCACGGTCCGCTGAGGAGTCGAACATGGTCGCCGTCTGCAACCACGAGGTCTTCGAAGGCAGCGAGCTCGATGTGCCGGTCGCCCACCTGCGTCTGGCACCGGCTGGTGCCTCCCGCCGGCCCCACGCCTCGGTGTACCGACGGCGCCGGCTGGTCGCAGGCCTGGTCGCCGCCGTCCTCGCCGTCCTCGCACTGGGCATCGTCGCACCGGTCCTCGGCGATCCGGCGACGACCTCGCTCCAGGCGGGAGCAGTGCACGTGGTGCGCCCGGGCGACACCTACTGGTCGATCGCCACGCTGCTCGACACCGACGGTGACATCCGCGACACCGTCGCCGCGCTTGCGGCAGGCAACGGTGACCGGGCGCTCCAGGTGGGCGACCGCATCCAGCTCCCGACCTGAGCACTGCCGTGGCCGGCGCGGCCACCAGATGAGAGGTCTTTCACCTCGGTCTCATCTCCCTTCCACGGGGGGCACCATGCTGATCCCGCTGACGCCGCTGCCGCGGCGAGACCACGGCGCAAGGCCGGCCTCGACACCTACACGCTGACGGTCCGAGGCGGTCTCCACTCGGAGTGGACCGAGGTGCCGTACATCCTCACCGCCACCGCCTACGGCGTGGGGATGGCGGACTACTACACGTTGGCCTGGATGGACCGCTACGTGCACCCGGATCCGGTCCGCAACCGCAGCGGCCACGACCTGCTCGTCAACGGTCCGACGCCGACCACCGAGGAGCAGGCGGCCGGGGTGGTGCCACCGTGGCGGGCGAACCTCATGTCGGCACGGTTCCAGGGAGCGTTCTCCCTCACGCAGCCCGCGGCTGCCTCGACCGTCGACAAGCCCGGCAAGCGCAAGGGTCAGGCTGCTCCCGCCGTCGCGCCGAGCCGTCTCGAGGTGCTCGACCTGCGCTCGTACGCAGGGTTGAGCCCTGTCGGGGACTGGGCCGGGGCGAACGCCGACCGCCCTGCAGTCGCGGCGCCGAACGGCTGAGCGGACCCCGGAACCGTCGAGAGGTACCGTTCGGCGGTGCGCTGCCCGTCGTGCTCGAGCCTCGACGACAAGGTGGTCGACTCCCGGACGGCCGATGACGGCGTTGCCATCCGGCGCCGCCGGGAGTGCCTTGCCTGCGGGCGTCGGGTCACGACCTTCGAGCGGATCGAGGAGTCGCCGCTGATGGTGGTGAAGCGCTCGGGGGAGCGCACGCCCTTCGACCGGGCGAAGGTCGTCGCCGGTGTCGCCGCTGCGGCGAAGAACCGCCCCGTCAGCCTGGAGGTGATGGAGTCCCTCGCCGCCGAGGTGGAGGAGGGCGCACGCCTCGCCGGTTCGGAGGTCTCGACCCAGGTGCTCGGCATCGCCGTGCTCGAGCGGCTGCGCCATCTCGACGGTGTCACCTACGTGCGCTTCGCCAGCGTCTACAAGGACTTCGAGGACCTGACGGACTTCCAGCGCGAGGTCGGCGAGCTGGCCAAGGCCACCGAGCCGAAGCGGGCCGGTCCCGAAGGCTGAGCCTCCACGCCGGGGGGCTCGTGCGCGCTACCTGGCAGCGAGGTAGCGCAGGAGGAGGAAGCCTTCGTCCTCCACCACCGAGGCGAGCGTCAGGGTTGCAGGTGCGGTGCTGGTCGCGCCGAGCGCGATCCTGGGGCCGTCGCCGAGGACGAGCGTGGGGGCGACCGTGAGGCACAGCTCGTCGAGGAGGTCTGCTGCGATCACGGCGCCGAGCAGCGTCGGTCCGCCTTCGCAGAGCGCGACTGCGTGGCCGCGCTCGGCCAGCGCCGCGAGCGCAAGCGCGGGTTCGACGGACTCGCCGCCGGCGACCACGACGTCGGCCACGGCTTCGGCTCGACGACGCTGCTCGGGGTCGGCGGCCTCGCAGGTGAGGACGATGGTGGGGGCGGTGGCCTCGGCGAAGAGCGGCGACGCCCAGTCGAGGTCGAGGGAGCGGCTGACCACGGCGATCGGCGTGGGTCGGGGCTCGACGATGGGCCGGTAGCGCTCGGCGCGCACGGTCGAGGCGCCGACGACGATGACGTCGGCGAGCGAGCGCAAGAGCCCGAAGACGAGGCGGTCTGCCGGCCCACCCAGGCCCCCGGAGCGCCCGTCGACGGTCGCGGTCCCGTCGGCGGACGCGATCATGTTGGCCACCACCCACGGCCGACCCTGGGGGGCCGGGCGGTCGGTCCGGTACACCTCGCCGGGGTCGATCGCCGGAATCGGGTCGGGGAGCAGCCGCTGCACGGCGCGACGCTACCGAGACGACACCCTGCCGCTGCTGGTGCTCCACAGCCGACCGCCTCAAGAGTCGTCCCCAGGTCGGCGGCGGGCGCCTCGCCACCCGCTCGGGGGCTCCGCCGAGCTCGCACGAGGGGGTGTGGACCGGTTGGCTCGCTGTCCACACCCTTGTCCCCATGCTGGGGAGGAAAAGCACAGGTTGCGCCCCGTAGCGCTCCACAGGGGAGGCCTCCTACGGTCGTCGGGGGACGGCGCGAGGTTCGTTCCGTCGTGCACGGCTTCACAAGTGCTTGCTTTCGCGAACGGCCTCTGACCAGCGTGTTCGTGAGGGCGCTGTCATTGACACGCGTGAAAGTACGGTGCTGTAATTACACCTCATCTTGTGGCTCCCATTCGGAGCCACCACCAGATCTTGTGGTGGGGAGCACGCACAGCCCCCACCCATGGACCGAGAGCACACACGACAACGGCCCATGTGGCGGCCGGCGACAGGGGAGAGACCAGAGCATGGCAATGGCACCGGAGCGCATCGGGATCGGCATCACCAGGCACTTCACGACACCCGAGGTCCATCCCTACGACATGGTCACGTGGGAGCGCAGGGATGCTCGGCTCACCAACTACAAGGACGGCTCGGTCGCCTTCGAGCAGCTCGGGGTCGAGGTCCCCTCGACCTGGTCGGTGAACGCCACCAACATCCTCGCCCAGAAGTACTTCCGGGGGACGCCCGGCACCGCCGCCCGCGAGTCGAGCCTCAAGCAGGTCGCCGACCGGGTGGCCGACACCATCACGGCCTGGGGCACGAAGGACGGCTACTTCGTCGACGAGGTCGAGGCCGAGGCCTTCAACGCTGAGCTCAAGTACCTGATCGTGACCCAGCGGGCCGCCTTCAACTCACCCGTGTGGTTCAACATCGGCGTGGCCGACGTGCCCCAGCAGGCCAGCGCGTGCTTCATCCTGTCGGTCGACGACACCATGAAGTCCATCCTCAACTGGTACGTCGAGGAGGGGACGATCTTCAAGGGCGGCTCCGGCTCCGGCATCAACCTCTCGAAGATCCGCTCGTCGGCCGAGCAGCTCAACGGCGGCGGGACCGCCTCTGGGCCGGTCAGCTTCATGCGCGGTGCCGACGCCTCGGCCGGCACGATCAAGTCCGGGGGCAAGACCCGCCGTGCGGCCAAGATGGTCATCCTCAACGCCGACCACCCCGACATCGAGGACTTCATCTGGTGCAAGGCGCTCGAGGAGCGCAAGGCCCGGGTCCTGCGCGACGCCGGCTTCGACATGGACCTCGACGGCAAGGACTACGCCTCGATCCAGTACCAGAACGCCAACAACAGCGTCCGGGTCACCGACGACTTCATGAACGCCGTGGTCGACGACGGCGACTGGGACCTGGTCGCCGTCACCACCGGCGAGGTGCTGCGCACCGTCAAGGCGCGAGACCTGATGCACCAGATCTCCGAGGCCACCTGGCAGTGCGCGGATCCCGGCATGCAGTTCGACACCACCATCAACCGCTGGCACACCGCCGCCAACACAGGCCCCATCAACGGCTCCAACCCGTGCTCGGAGTACATGTCGCTCGACGACTCGGCCTGCAACCTGGCCAGCATCAACCTGCTGCCGTACCTGAGCGACGACGACGGCGACGTGTTCGACGTCGAGGCGTTCATGCGCACCGTCGAGGTGTTCTTCACCGCCCAGGAGATCCTCGTCGGCAACGCCGACTACCCGACGGAGGGCATCGGCGAGACGACCCGTCGGTTCCGCCAGCTCGGCCTCGGCTACGCGAACCTCGGCGCCATGCTCATGGCCCTCGGCCTGCCCTACGACTCCGAGGCAGGACGGGCGTGGGCCGGGGCGATCACCGCCCTCATGACCGGTCATGCCTACGCCACCTCAGCCCGCACCGCCGGGCGCATGGGGCCCTTCGCCGGCTTCCCCGAGAACGAGGAGCACATGCTGCGGGTGCTGCGCATGCACCGGGCTGCCGCCGCCGACATCGACGAGGAGCTCGTGCCCCCCGCCCTGCTCGGCGCCGCCCAGCAGAGCTGGGACACCGCGGTCGAGCTCGGTGAGGTGAACGGCGTCCGCAACAGCCAGGCCAGCGTCCTCGCGCCGACGGGGACCATCGGTCTGCTCATGGACTGTGACACGACCGGCATCGAGCCCGACCTCGGGCTGTGCAAGATGAAGAAGCTCGTCGGTGGCGGCACGATGACCATCGTCAACCAGACCGTGCCCCGGGCGCTGCGCCGACTCGGCTACGGCCCCGACCAGGTCAGCGAGATCGTCGCCTACATCGACGAGAACAAGTCGATCCTCGGTGCCCCCCACATCGCACCCGACCACATCCCCGTCTTCGCCTGCTCCATGGGCGACAACGACATCCACTACCGAGGCCACATCACGATGATGGGCGCCGTCCAGCCGTTCCTCTCCGGCGCCATCAGCAAGACCGTGAACGTGCCCGAGTGGGTCACGGTCGAAGACGTCGAGCAGCTCCACATCGAGGCGTGGCAGCTCGGCATCAAGGCCGTCGCCATCTACCGGGACAACTGCAAGGTGGCACAGCCCCTCGCCATGGCCAAGAAGGAGGTCAAGGAGGACGCGCTCGCAGCGGTGGCCGCCGGGGCCGACCCGGTCCAGGTCGTGGAGCGCATCGTCGAGAAGATCGTCAAGCCCACCCGGGAGAAGCTGCCCCGCAACCGC
>JBBSLC010000171.1:0-5830 GCA_038255685.1 Acidimicrobiales bacterium
AGGTCACCACCGCTGATCGATCCCACCGGCTCGCCGGCGACGAGCACGAAGGCGGAGACGACCACGCCGGCAGCGACGACCACACCGAAGAGGAACGGCACCGTGTCGATGTGGTCCCTGGCCTGCTTCGACCACACGAAGTAGACGGCGAAGAACGCCACGTTGAGGATCGCCAGCACCACGCCCACCGGGTCGCCCTCTGGCCCCGACGCGCCAGCCAGCACCACGACCGCCGCGCCGGCGATGGCGACGAGCGACCAGAGGCGGAAGCCCGTACCTGGCCGCTCGCCGAACAGCACGATGGCGAGGAGCCCGACGAAGATCGGCTGCAGGACCTGCATGAGCGTCACGTCGACGACCGACGTCGCCTTGATGGCGATCATGAAGAAGAGCTGGTGGATCCCGAAGGCAACGCCGCAGCGCGCTGCCCACGACCAGCCAACCCGGTCGGGCCTCCGCCCGCTCGACCGGATCTGCCAGAGGGTGAGACACCCCATGAGGACGGCCCCGATCCAGAGGCGCCAGAACGACAGGACGGGTCCTGTGGTCTCCGAGCCGGCGACCATGACCGGCCCGGTGCTGAACAGCAGCACGCCGAGTCCGATGAGCAGGAGCGGCCGAGACGAGACGGCACTCGTGGCGCGCACCCGGACCGGCGCGCTCACGACTTCCGTCCGGACGTGGGCTCGATGGTGGTCTGGTGCAGGTAGAACCAGTAGGTCCGCCAGCGCACGTCGCCGAGCGGGGGGAGCATCGAGACGAGCGCCTTGTACATCCACCACGTGTGGCGCAGGCCCTCCCGGCGACCGAGCTTGTCGCGCTTGGTCCGGTGGTAGACGCCGGGCATCGTCTGCACGCTCATGGGGAGGCGACCCTCGCACAGCACCTCGTTCAACCTGACCTCGATCGTGTAGCCGTCGAGGTGCGCTGGCGGGATCGACTCGAAGACCCAGCGGGGCAGGATGCGCTCGCCCGACAGCGGCGGGCACCGCAGGACGAGCCAGTTCTGCCAGCCGTAGTCGAACGTGCCGATCGACATGACCGAGCGCCCGGCGACGAACGGCTCGCACACGGCGTCGAGGTGGGCCGACGTGAGATCCGTGCAGTCGGCGTCGGCGAAGAGGATCGCCTCGGCGTCGGTGGCGGCGACGCCGGCGGCCATCGCCTCGGCCTTGGAGCCCGTCGAGCCCTCGCGCCGCAGGACCTTGGCACCGGCGGCAGCGGCGAGCTCGGCGGTGTCGTCGGTCGAGCCGTCGTCGACCACGATCACCTCGCGCACGTAGCGGCAGCCGGCGGCGGCGGCGACGTTGGCGGCCACGGTGACCGCCTCGTCACGGGCGCACATGACGACGTCGATCACCGGCGTGCTCACTCGTCCGTCCACGCCCGGCCCCTTACCCCGTCGGCGACCGCCGGGGCTCAGCCCTGCTGCAGCGCGGTGATCGCCTCGGCCTGCGCCAGCGCGCGCCGGGCGTTGTCGACGTGGAGGTTCTCGACCATCCGTCCGTTCACCTGGACGACGCCCTTGCCCTCGGCCTCGGCTGCCTCGAACGCAGCGATGATCTCCCGTGCCGCCTCGACCTCCTCGGCGCTCGGGGCGAACACCTCGTTGCACGGCTCGACCTGGCTCGGGTGGATCAGCGTCTTGCCGTCGAAGCCGAGCTGGCGCCCCTGGACGCACTCGGCCCGGAAGCCCTCCTCGTCCTTGATGTCGTTGTAGACGCCGTCGAGGATCACCTTCCCGGCCAGTCGGGCGGCGAGGAGGCACGACTGGAGGGCGAGCTGCATCGGCGCCCGGCCGGGGATCTGCTCGGCGTGGAGCTCCTTGGCGATGTCGTTCGTGCCCATCACGAGCACGGTGAGGCGCTCGGAGGCAGCGACGATCTCGCGGGCGTCGAGGATGCCGGCCGGCGTCTCGAGCATCGCCCAGATGCGGGTGGCGGCGGGCGCGCCACCGGCGACGAGCTGGCGCTCGACGTCGGCGATGTCGGCGGCGCTGCTGATCTTCGGCACGAGCACCGCTGCGGGACCGGCCTTCGCCGCTGCGGCGAGGTCGGCGGCGCCCCACTCGGTGTCGAGGCCGTTCACCCGTATGACGACCTCACGCAGGCCGTAGCCCCCGGATGCCGCCGCTGCGCACACCCGGTCCCGCGCCTCGGGCTTGGCGTCGGGAGACACCGCGTCCTCGAGGTCGAAGATCAGCGAGTCGGCAGGGATGCCCTTCGCCTTCTCGAGGGCGCGCTCGTTGGCGCCTGGCATGTAGAGGACCGAGCGGCGGGGTCGGAGGTCGGCATCCATGGTGGTCAGCTCCCAGCGAGGTCGTAGGCGGCGGCGAGTGCGGGGTCTCGCTCGGCGAGCTCCCGGGCCAGGTCGAGCACGACGCGGCACTGCTTCACCGAGGCGTCGTCCTCCATCTTCCCGTCCAGCATGACGGCGCCGGTGCCGTCACCCATGGCCTCGACGACGGCCTTGGCGTGGGCGACCTCGGCGGGGTCGGGGCTGAACACCTTCTTGGCGATCTCGATCTGGACGGGGTGCAGGCTCCACGCACCGACGCAGCCGAGCAGGTAGGCGTTGCGGAACTGGTCCTCGCAGGCGACGGTGTCCTTGATGTCGCCGAACGGGCCGTAGAACGGGAGGATCCCCTGCATCACGCAGGCGTCCACCATGCGGCTGATCGTGTAGTGCCAGAGGTCTTGCTGGTGGGTGGCCCGACCCGCTTCCAGGTCGTCGCCTGTCGGGTCCTCGCGCACCAGGTAGCCGGGGTGACCACCGCCGACGCGCGTCGTCTTCATGCGGCGGTTGGCGGCGAGGTCAGCAGGACCGAGGGAGAGGCCCTGCATCCGGGGTGACGCGCCGCAGATCTCCTCGACGTTCGCCATGCCTCTCGCCGTCTCGAGGATCGCGTGCACGAGGATCGGTCGGGTGAGGCCCGCCTTGGCCTCGAGCTGGGCCAGCAGGCGGTCGACGTAGTGGATGTCCTCGGGCCCCTCGACCTTGGGGATCATGATCACGTCGAGGGCGTCGCCGATCTCGGTGACCGCCGCGGTCAGGTCGTCGAGGCCCCACGGCGAGTCGAGGCTGTTCACCCGGGTCCACAGCTGCGTGTCGCCCATGTCGGCGGTGCGGCCGACCTCGAGCAGGCCGGCGCGGGCGGCTTCCTTGTCGCTCGCCGGCACCCCGTCCTCGAGGTTGGCGAGGAGGATGTCGACGGTCGGCGCGATGTCGGGGACCTTGGCCACCATCTTCGGGTTCGACGGCGGGAAGAAGTGGATGACCCGCGAGGGCCGGAACGGCACCTCCCGCACCGGGTCGGGAGCGCCGACGGCGAGCGGTCGGAAGAAGTCCTTCGGGCTGCGCATGCCCGGACGCTACGCGGCGAGCTCGGAGGTCGGGAAACCGGGCGCTGCGACGCCTCGTCTGAGCTGAGGGAGGCTGCGGCCTACCGTCTCGGTGGTGGATGCCGACCTCCGTGCCCAGTTCAGGGCGGACCCTGGGTTCCTGAACACCGCATCCCTCGGGCTCCCGCCGCTCACCACCGTGGGGGCCATGCAGGACGTGCTGGCCGGTTGGCAGCGCGGCACCTTGCAGCCGCCCGACTTCGACGCCTTCGTGGGCAGGTCCCGGGTTGCGTGGGCCTCGCTCGCCGGCGTCGACCCGAGCTGGGTGGCGACCGGGCCGTCGGTGTCGACGTTCGTCGGGCTCATCGCTGCGTCGATGCCCGAAGGTGCCGAGGTGCTGCTCGCCGAGGGGGACTTCACCTCGGTCCTGTTCCCGTTCCTCGTGCAGGAGCGCCGAGGCGTCACCGTGCGCGTCGTCCCGCTCGAGGAGATCGTCGACTCGGTCAGGGCGCAGACGACGCTCGTGGCCGTGAGCGCCGTCCAGTCCGCCGACGGTCGCGTCATCGACGTCGACGCCCTCGTTGCGGCAGCCGCCGAGCACGGGACCCAGGTCCTGCTCGACACCACCCAGAGCTGCGGCTGGCTGGCCGTCGACTGCTCGCGCGTGGACTACGCCGTGTGCGGCGCCTACAAGTGGCTGCTCGCCCCCCGGGGCACGGCGTTCCTGTCGATGCGTCCCGAGCGCCTCGAGGCCATCACCCCTCACGCCGCCAACTGGTACGCCGGCGGCGACATCTGGGGCTCGATCTACGGGACGCCGCTGCGCCTCGCCGACGACGCCAGGCGCTTCGACATCTCCCCCGCCTGGCTGTGCTGGGCGGGTGCGGCGCCGTCGATCGAGCTCGTCGCCTCCTTCGACCCCGAGGCCGTCCGGGCACACGACGTCGGCCTCGCCGACGCGTTCCTCGACCGCCTCGGCCTCCCGCCGCAGGGCTCCGCCATCGTCACCGTCGACGCCCCCGGCGCAGCCGAAGCGCTCGCCGCAGCAGGCGTGCGCGCCGCCGTGCGAGCCGGCAAGGTCAGGCTCTCGTTCCACGTCTACAACGACGAGTCAGACATCGACCTCACCGTCGGCGCGATTCGGGGGTGACCTCCAGCCTGGATGCTCATGACGGGCAGGGGGTCCAGACGACGTCGCACGCGAGGGATGACACCCGCGCGAGCGGCAGTCGGGCTCGTCCGTGAGGCTCGGGACCGTCTGCGTCTTCGCCGGTTCGAGCCCCGGTGCTCGGCCCGCCTACCTCGAGGCCGCTCGGGCCCTCGGGACGACGCTCGCCGGAGCGGGGACTCGGGTCGTCTTCGGCGGCGCGTCGGTCGGGTTGATGGGGGCGGTCGCCGACGCAGCGCTTGCGGCCGGCGGGGAGGTGGTCGGCGTCATCCCTGCGCACCTCGTCCCCCACGAGATCGCTCACCGGGCGCTGACAGAGCTCCAGGTCGTGGGTTCGATGCACGAGCGGAAGCTGCGGATGGCCGAGCTGTCCGACGCCTTCGTCGTCCTGCCCGGTGGCTTCGGCACGATCGAGGAGGCGTTCGAGGTCCTCACCTGGACCCAGCTCGGGCTGCACGCCAAGCCACTCGGCTTCCTCGACGTCGAGGGCTACTTCGACGGTCTCGCTGCGTTCCTCGACCACGCCGTCAGCGAGCGCTTCGTCCGCTCGGAGCACCGAGTGCTCGCCGCCTTCAGCGCCGATGTCGGCGAGCTCATGGCACTGCTCGAGGGGTTCGAGCGGCCGAACGTGGCGAAGTGGGTCGACCGCTGACCGCCGATCTCGGCCGCCGGTCAAGATCGAGAAAGTCTCTCGCAAACCGTTGACGCCGCTGGGTTTCCTGCTACGATCGAACAGGTGTTCGTAGATGATGGGTCCGGGGGTGGTGGCGGTGAGCGGTTGATCGGCGCGCCGACGGGGTCGGAGATCGACGCGCTGGAGCGGCGGGTGGCGGCGGTGGTGGGGTTGCTCAACGCGACGACCGGTCGTCTCACCGAGATCGTGGCGGAGGCGTTGGCGACGGGGGCGTGGGAGCAGGCGGGGATCCGGTCCCCGGCGCACTGGGTGGCGTGGCAGACCGGGATGTCCCTGAAGCGTTCGAAGCGCCTTGTGCGCATCGCCACGCGCGCGGCTGAGCTGCCGGTCACGACGGCTGCGTTCGGGGCAGGGTCGCTCTCGGAGGACCAGGTCGGCGAGATCGCCGAGCACGTCCCCGCCGCGCATGACGCAGAGCTCGCTGGCTTCGCTCGTCACGCCACCGCCGCCCAGGTCGGGAAGGTGTGCCGGGAGTACTCGTTCACCCCGCCCGCGCCTGACCCCGCGTCACCGACCGCTGACCCGCTGCCCGACCCGACACCGTCGGACCGTGACGACGCCAACGAGGTGAGCTTCGGGTTCGACGGTGACGGCCGCTGGCATCTCCGTGCCCACCTCGACACCGAG
>JBBSLC010000172.1:0-5764 GCA_038255685.1 Acidimicrobiales bacterium
GGCCACACCGACGTCGACCGGATGTGCGCCCTGTGCCCCCGAGACCACGACCTCCACCACCGAGGCCTCCTCGGCATCACCGGCGACCCCACCCGACCCGACGGCCTCGTCTTCACCGACCACCACGGCCGCATCCTCCAACCCTCAGGGGAACCCACCCCGCCAGACCCAGCGCGGGAACGGGACGACATCGCCGCCGACCTCGGCATCCCACCCCCCGACTGGACCCACCCCACCGGCGACCGCCTCAACACCTGGGGCATCAGCTTCCACACGCCTCCACCGCCGGCGACCCACGACCAGGGGTCGGAGGACGAAGCCGCCTGAGCGGACCTCCTACGCTGACCGGCGTGGGCCACTTGGAGGAGATCGGGGAGCAGGACGGCTGGCGGTGCTGGCTGTGCGACGAGCCGGTCGACGGCGACCTCTCCGTCAACGACGACCGAGGGCCGAGCATCGACACCGGTGAGACCAAGGCCAAGGCGAAGGCGAAGAAGAAGGGCGGCGGCAGCGCCCGCCAGGAGCGCCTCGCCCACCGGGTCTGCAACACCGGCAAGGGGGCGACCACGCCGATCGTGCCCTGGGCAGACCACCTGTTCGTGATCGACCCCGCTCCCATCATCGCCACCGTCGAGCGGCTCGAGCGCAAGGGTGGGCGCGAGGCCGTCGCCCGCTGCCCGTCGCGCGACGACGCCGAGGCGGCTGCGACCTGGCTCGTCGACCGGATCTCGCGACTGCAGCCTGACCTGACCGTGACGACCGAGATCGAACCCGGCGGCGGCCAGTTCCTCCTCGTCTTGCGGGCATAGCCCTGCGGGCAACACCTACGGTGGAGCGACGCGAGTCGGGGGTGCGGACGTGCACGAGCTGGTGATCAGGGGCGGGACGATCGTGGATGGGACCGGCGGTGACCGGTACGTCGGCGACATCGCCGTCGACGACGGTCGGATCACGGCGATCGGCACGGTCGACGGGCAGGGCGCTCGGGAGATCGACGCCTCGGGGCTGCTCGTCACGCCCGGCTTCGTCGACATCCACACCCACTACGACGGCCAGGTGAGCTGGGATCCGCTGTTGGCCCCATCGTCCTGGCACGGCGTCACGACGATCGTGATGGGCAACTGCGGGGTCGGCTTCGCACCGGTCAAGCCCGAC
Source organism: Acidimicrobiales bacterium (assembly GCA_038255685.1). Taxonomy (GTDB): domain Bacteria; phylum Actinomycetota; class Acidimicrobiia; order Acidimicrobiales; family CADCSY01; genus CADCSY01. Next base: position 1,156 of record JBBSLC010000172.1, read on the forward strand.
CGCCACGACTGGCTCATCGGGCTCATGGAGGGCGTCGAGGACATCCCCGGGACAGCCCTCGCCGAGGGCATCACCTGGGACTGGGAGACCTTCCCCGAGTACCTCGACGCCATCGAGTCGACGCCTCACGCCATCGACATCGGCACCCAGGTGCCCCACAGCGCGCTGCGGACCTACGTGATGGGTGAGCGGGGCGCCGACGGGACCCACGCGTCCGCCGAAGAGATCGCCGAGATGGCTCGGCTCGCCCGCGAGGCGGTCGAGGCGGGCGCGCTGGGCTTCACCACGTCGAGGACCGAGCGGCACCGCGCCGCCGACGGCACGGTCACGCCGTCCTTCACCGCCACCCCGGAGGAGCTGCTCGGCATCGCCGCCGAGGTCGGCGCCACCGGGCGGGCGGTGTTCGAGGTCGTCTCGGACCTCGAGGACCTCCAGGGCGAGTTCGACCTCTTCCGGGAGATGTCAGCGATCACGGGCTCCCCGCTGTCGATCACGATCAACCAGCACGACAGCAGCCCCGACCTGTGGCGCGAGCTGCTGACACTGATCGAAGGGGCGGTCGCAGAGGGCGTCCCGATGAAGGCCCAGGTCGCCGGTCGGCCGATCGGGCTGCTGATGGGGCTGCAGACGTCGTTCCACCCCCTCCTCGCCTCGGCTGCGTACCGGGCCGTCGCCGACGAGCCGCTCGACGAGCGGGTCGGCTCGCTCGCCGACCCGGCGCGTCGGGCACAGATCCTGGACGAGCTCGCTGCCGGGGGCGGCTTCCGGTGGGAGAAGACGTTCCGCCTCGGCACCCCGCCCGACTACGAGCCGGCTCCCGAGGCGAGCATCGCCGCCGAGGCGGCTCGGAGCGGCGTGCGCCCCGAGGAGCTCACCTACGACGCGCTCCTCGGTGGCGGCGGCAAGGACCTCCTCTACTACCCGCTGTTCAACTACGCCCAGATGGACCTCGAGCCGACCCGGGAGATGCTCACCCACCCGCTCACGATCCTCGGCCTGAGCGACGGCGGCGCCCACTGCGGGGCGATCTGCGACGCGAGCCTGCCGACATCGATGCTGACCCACTGGGGTCGCGACCGGACACGCGGTCCCAAGCTCGAGCTCGAGTGGCTCGTGCGCAACCAGACGCGCGACACCGCATCCGCCCTCGGCCTGCTCGACCGCGGCGTGCTCGCGCCCGGCTACCGGGCCGACCTCAACCTCATCGACTTCGATTCGCTGTCGCTGCACGCGCCCGAGGTCGTGCACGACCTGCCCGCCGGCGGCCGCCGCCTGATCCAGCGAGCCGACGGCTACCGGATGACCCTCGTCGCCGGCGAGGTCACCTGGGAGGACGGCGTGCACACCGGCGCCCTGCCCGGAGCGCTGATCCGTGGACCTCAGCCGGCACCCTGACGAAGGAGAGACCGTGTCCCGAACGAGCAGCCTCGTACGACCCCGCCGGGGTGACGGCCGCGTCCTGGTCGGCGTCTGCGCCGCCCTCGCGAACCGCTTCGGGGTGAGCCGCACCGTCGTCCGCGTCGCGTTCCTGCTCTTCGGGATCGTCGGCGCCGGCGAGATCGCCTACCTGATCCTCTGGCTCGTCATCCCGCGCGCACCCCGCTGAGCCCGTTCCGCCAGACTCGAGGTCATGGAGCAGAGGATCTCGGTCATCACCCTTGGCGTCGCGGACACCGGGCGTGCACGCCGGTTCTACGAAGCGCTCGGTTGGTCGGGCGAGTCGCCTGACGGCAACGTCGTGTTCTTCCAGGCGGGGGGCATGGTCGTCGGTCTCTGGGGACGGGAGGAGCTGGCCGAGGACAGCGGCGTGGGCGAGGACCTCGGCGGCTGGGGTGGCATCACGCTCGCCCACAACGTCGCCTCACCGGCAGAGGTGGACGCCGTCCTCACCGAGGCAGCGGCAGCCGGTGGCCGCATCGTCCGCCCCGGCGCACCCACGTCGTGGGGCGGCTACAGCGGCGTCTTCACCGACCCCGACGAGCACCCGTGGGAGATCGCCCACAACCCCCACTGGGTGCTCGCCGACGACGGGTCTGCTCGGCTCCGCTAGTGGGTCGTCGGCGGGACCAGCCGGACACCGAGCACGGCGATGTCGTCGTCGTGGCTCGGGTCGGGCACGACGCGCAACAGGTGGTCGACGAGCTCTTCGAGGGTTTCCGGCACCTCTGACGCTGCTGCGAGCAGGCGAGCGAAGCCCGTCCTCAGGTCGCTCGAGCGGGACTCGACGAGCCCGTCGGTGTAGAGCACGAGCGTGGCGCCCGGCTCGAGCGTCGCCGTCGCCGACGAGCGAGCCCCATCGCTCGGCGCGCCGATGGGCGCGGACAGCCCCCCTTCGAGGAACCGGACCCCCTGGCGGTCGAGGAGCAGCGGCGGCGGGTGCCCTGCGCTGGCGAAGTCGAACGTCCCGCTCGTCGTGTCGAGCACCCCGTAGAGCAGCGTGGTCATCTCGACGTCGGCGAGCTGGCTGACGTGGTGGTGGAGGCGGTCGAGGACCTTGGCCGGGTCCCGCTCGTCGAGGGCGTACGCCCGCAGCGCGCTGCTCAGGCGACCCATCGCTGCGGCTGCCCCGAGGTCGTGGCCCATGACGTCGCCGATCACCAACCCGAGGTGCCGGCCGGCGTCGAGAGGCACCACGTCGTACCAGTCGCCCCCGACCTCGGCGTCGGTGGCGCCAGGCACGTAGCGGACGGCGAGCTCAGCTGCGCTCGGCAGCGCAGCGGGCAGGAAGCTCCGCTGCAGCGTCGAGGAGATCTCGTGCTGCCGCTCGGAGGACGCAGCCTCGATGATCGACGAGCCGAGCTGGCGGGCGACCAGCTCGACGAAGTCCTGGTAGGCACGATCGAGCGGGCGGCGGGGGCTGAGCCCGGCGACGAGGAAGCCCACCGACGTCCGTGGCGTCCCGACGGGGACGATCAGCGCGCGCTCCGATGGCTCAGGCCAGGGGTCGCCGGGCAGCGCGCCGAAGCGTGCTGCCAGGTCATCGACCTCGATCGTGCCGGCAGCCGCTGACGCGAGGGGCCAGCTCTCGCCGCCGGTCGGATCCATCGCGAGGGAGACGACCTCGGGGCTCGCAGGCCCTCCGGCTTCGAGTCCCGTGGTTCCCGCCAGGTCGGCAACGCTGCCGTCGGGTGCCGTCAGGTAGAGGATGCAGAACGGCAGGTCGGGCATCCCGCCGAGCGCCGCCATCGCTGCAACGAGGACGTCATCGACTCGCCTCGCCTCACCCGAGGCTCCGGCCAGCGTGACGAGGGCGGCCAGGCGACGCTCACCGAGGACTCGGTTCGTCCCCTCCGACGCCGGGTGGAAGGCGCCGAGGATCTGCCCGTCGCCGGCCCGGATGGGGCTCCACCCGAACGTCCAGTACATCTCCTCCAGCACCCCGTTGCGGACGAAGCACACCTGCTGGTCCTCGTGGTACGTCGACGCCCCCTGCTCGAGCACGGCAGCCACCTGAGGACCCTGCAGGCTCTCCCAGATCTCGGGGAAGCACGCTGCGTAGGTCATGCCGAGCGCGGCGGGGTGCTTGTCGCCCATGAGCGGGGCGAGCGCGTCGTTGTAGAGCTGCACCGCCTCGGGCCCCCACGCGATCATCAGCGGCGCTGGCGAAGCCAGGCAGACGTCGACGAGCAGGCGCAGGCTCTCCGGCCAGCTCTCCTGCGCCCCGATCGGCGTCGCTGCCCAGTCGTGCTCGGCGATGCGTCTCGCCATGTCACCGGGGGCGACCCAGCGCCCGTCGACCTCAGACATGGTCGGCGAGGAACGCCGCCACCCGCTGCTCCATGAACACCCGGTCGGCCTCGGCCCGGGGCACGTGGCGCTCGTCGGGGAACAGCACGAGCTCGCTCTCGATCCGTGCCTGCACGAGCGCGTTGAGCAGCCGGGCGGTGTGGCGGAAGTGGACGTTCTCGTCGATGAGGCCGTGCACGAGCATGAGCGCGCCCCTGATGCCCGCAGCGTGGGTCATGACCGATGAGCGGGCGTAGCCATCGGGGTTCTCCGCCGGCGTGCCCATGTAGCGCTCGGTGTAGGCGGTGTCGTAGCCGTCCCAGCTCGTGACCGGAGCACCGGCGACCGCAGCCTTGAACACGTCGGGCTCGGTGGCCAGGCACAGCGCGCTCATGTAGCCCCCGTAGCTCCACCCGTAGATGCCGACCCGGTCGAGGTCGACGAGCCCTCGATCGGCGAGCTCGCGCAGGGCTCCGACCTGGTCACGGACCTCCAGCGCGCCGAGGTCGTGGCGCACCGCGCCCTCGAACGCGAGGCCCCTCCCCCAGCTGCCCCGGTTGTCGACCGAGACCACGAGGTAGCCGAGCCCTCGGAGGTGCTGGGCCCGCATCGCGACCGTGCGCGCCCACGCGTCGGTGACGAGCTGGGCGTGCGGGCCGCCGTAGACGGCGACGACGGTGGGGAACGGACCGTCGCCATCTGGCTGGTAGAGCGCGACGTGCAGGGTCTCGCCGTCTGGCGTCGTGACCGTGGTGAGCTCGGGAGGCACGAGGCCGAGCTCGGCGACCCGAGGGTCTGGCTCGTCGAAGACGGTCTGGTCGCGCGACCCGTCCTCGAGCGAGCACACGGTGATCGTCGGCGGTCGCTCCACGCTGTGGTGGAC
>JBBSLC010000173.1:0-5655 GCA_038255685.1 Acidimicrobiales bacterium
AGGAGACGACCCTCACGAGCGCGCTCGCCCTGCTCGGTGCGCTCGCCGTGGCGCTGGCACTCGGCGCTGCGCTCCGCGCCCGCCGAGTGGCTCTCCCCTCCCTCTGACGCGTGCGGGCTAGGCGGTGACCAGCTCGCTCATCCGGAACAGCGGGTGCAGTGCCACGCCGACGTCGGCGAAGGCTTCCGGACCACCTGCCTCACGGTCGATGACGCACACCACGTGCTCGACGATCGCACCACGCTCGCGCAGGTCGCCGCAGGAGATGAGGGCTTGGCCGCCTGTGGTCACGACGTCCTCGACGACGGTGAGCCGGAGACCGTCGATCTCGCCGCCCTCGGCCAACCGGCACGTCCCGTAGGTCTTCGCCTCCTTGCGCACGAAGCGCGCCGGCAGCCCCGTCACCCGTGAGAGAGCGGTGACGATGGGGATGCCCCCGAGCTCGAGGCCGGCGAGGGCCTCGGTGCCGTCGGGGACCAGCGGCGCGAGAGCGGTGGCGATGCGCTCGAGGAGGAGCGGGTCGGCCTCGAACAGGTACTTGTCGAAGTACTGGTCGCTCACCGTGCCCGACCGGAGCGTGAACGTCCCCGTCAGGTGGGCGGTGTCGTAGAGGTCCCTGGCCAGGGCGCTGCGTTCGTCCATGCCGCCATCATCGTCGCTGGAGCGCGGGGCGGCGCTCAGGTGCGGGCGTCCGCTCCGGCCGTGGCACCCACCACCTGCTCCCGGAAGTCGTGGACGCCGTAGGCGATGAGGCGCAACGGTGTGACCGCCCGGGCGGTCGCCGACCGAGGGAAGCCGAGCAGTGGACCGAGCTCCCCGAAGTACTCGCCGGCGACGAGCTCGGCGAGGCGCTCGGTCGAGCCGTCGGATCGTCGGCGCTCGATCTCGACCGTGCCCGACTCGATGACGTAGACGAGCTCCCCTCGGGTGCCCTGCTCGAAGATGGTGTCGCCGGCGGCGACGTCGACGACCCGCACGGGCTGGTCGACCTCGCCGTGCTGGGGGACGAGGTGGACGACCCGGTCGGCGATGGGCACGAGCCGGTCGTCGTGGCTCGAGACGATGATCAGTCGACCGTCACGTCGGAGGTCCCGCAGGAGCGAGATGATCCCCTCGGCCTGGATGTAGTCGAGGTTGGCCGTGGGCTCGTCGGCGAGCAGCATCGGCGGGTCGGCGGCGAGGCCCCGCGCGACTGCGACCCGCTGCTGCTGGCCCCCTGACAGCTTCGACGGCCGGTGGCCCTTGCGCTCGCCGAGGCCGACGCGCTCCAGCAGCTCGTCGGCACGGGCGAGAGCCGCCTTCTTCTTGACCCCGGCCATGATCAGCGGGATGGCGACGTTCTCCCGGGCGCTGAGCGACGGCACCAGGTTGAACGCTTGGAAGACGAAGCCGACCCGTCGCTGGCGGTGGTCGGCGAGCGCTGCCCCGGTGAGGGCCGCGACCTGTACGCCCGCGAACTCGATCGTGCCCGACGTGGGGCGGAGGATCCCGCCGAGCGCCGAGAGCAAGGAGGTCTTGCCGCACCCCGACGGCCCGAGCAGCACGACGAGCTCCCCGGCCTTGCCGTCGAGGGCGAAGCCGTCGAGGGGGCGCACCGGGTAGCCCCCGCTGTCGTACTCGATGACGAGGTCGCGGACCTTGAGCAGCGGCTCATCGCGCGCGGCCGGACCGCTCGTGCCACGCTCCCGGCGCCCGCTCATGACCCCTGCCCGGCGAAGGCGAGCGCAGGGTCGACCTTGACCGCCTTGCGCAAGCCGACCGCACCGGCGAGCAGTGAGACGAGCACGGCGATGAGTGGCACCTGGATGAAGGCGCGGCTCGGAACGCTCACCGCAAGCGGGAAGACCGGCACGACGAGCACCTGCAGGCCGGCGGCGATGACGGCAGCGGCGAGCGCGATCAGCACACCCTGGAGGGCGATCGACGTCCCGAGCAGGACGGTGGACGCGCCCACCGCCTTGAGCACCGCCACGTCGCGGCGGCGCTCCAACGCCGAGAGGTAGGTCATCGTGCCGATGATCATCGCGGCCACGAACCAGAGGAGGACCCGGATGAGGTTGACCGACGAGATCGACCGCTCGAGCGGCCTCGTCGCATCATCGGCGATCTGTGCCGGAGTGAGCGCCTGGAACCCGGCCGGCAGCTCTGCTGGGACCTCGTCGACGAGGATCGTGGTCGCCAGGTCCTGACCCCGGTAGAGCAGGTCCTGCGCGTCGTCCAGCGCCATGAACACGAGGGGCATGCCGGCGAAGAGCGTCGTCCGCGTCGTGAGCCCGCTCACCTCGTAGTCCTCGCCGCCGATCCTGGCGACCTCGCCGAGGGAGAAGCCGGAGGAGTCGTCGATGGTGATCTCGCCGCCGTCGCGGGGGAGGCGGCCATCGGAGATCGTCGGCTCTCCGAGCTCGCCGCTCTCGTAGCCGATCACGACCACGTCGATCGGGGCGGGACCGCCGGTGATGCTGTGGCGAGAGGCGACGACGGGCGAGCCTCCGACCCCTCCGACCTGCTCGGCGATGTCTGCCGGCATCGTCGCGCCGGACGTGAAGGCGCCTGAGGCGCCGTCGCGAAGGAGCCAGCCGCCGGCGCCGAACGACGCCACGGCGTCGCGCGGCTCTCGGTGGAACTGCTCGGTCAAGCCCGTCATCACGAACAGCAGGGTGAGCACGACCGCCACGCCGATCACGACGGCCCCGAACCGTCCCGCTCGGTGCTGCAGGTCGCGGCGAGTGAGGAGCGCCACGCCGCCGCGGTGCCCACGTCGATCAGGGTCGATGATCACCTGGCGCGTGGGCGCGGTGCGGACGTACCCCGTGGTGCGCCCTCCGGGTGCACCGGCGCCGCCGGTGCCTTCGTCGGCGCTGTCGGCGAGCCAGCGGGTGAGGGCGGGCCGGACCGACGTCGCACCGGCGTCGGCGATGTGGGCCGCCGTCGAGAAGTCGAGCGAACCGCCGCCCTCGACGCCGACATCGAGGTACAGGTCGGCGATGTCATCGCGGACGACCCGCTGACGGTCTCGCACCGAGGCGATCAGGCTCGACCGCACCATGATCGAGACGAGGTTCGGGGGTCCGGCCGATCGCCGTCCCCGTCGCAGCATCGAGAACCCCGACACCGACAGCCCGTAGTCGCTCCCTGCCACCGGTCCATCGACGGGGGCGACGTCGATGGCGAGGACCCGCCCGGTCGGGTTCCGGCGGCGCATCTCGTCGACGGGCACGTTGTCGAGCACACCACCGTCCACGAGGAGGTCGCCGCCCATGGGGACCGGCGGGAGCACGCCGGGGATGGCGATGCTGGCCCTGATGGCGGGCACGAGCGGGCCACGGTCGTGGAACTCGGCGCGTGCGTGGGTCAAGTTGGTCGACACGCAGAAGTAGGGGATCCACATGTCGGCGATGTCGACGTCGCCGATGGCACGCTGCAGCCTTGTGGTGATGCGGCGTCCCCGCAGGACCGATGTCGTCGGCAGCGTGTAGTCGAAGAGACGCTGGAACGCATCGATGGCGATGCCTCGCATCTTCGTTGCCGACCACCCCATGCCCGGGGCGATCGCCATGATCGAGCCGATGCTGGTGCCCCCGATCATGTCGATCGGCGTCTCGAGGTCCTCGAGCACCTCGAGCACGCCGAGGGGGGCGAAGCCGCGTGCGCCGCCCCCCCCGAAGACGACGGATGTCCCTGTGCCGGAGAGGAGGCGAGCGAGTCGCGCCATCTGTTCGGGATCGCCCTGGCGGAGGTGGTGGTGCGAGGTGAGCGAGCGCTCGTCCAACCACGCCCGGGTGCCCGTGGGGAGCTCGGTCGATGCGGGGTGCAGGAGCGCCAGGCTCACGACGGGGTGGTGCTGGCGGGTGACGAGGGACCACAGCTCTCGCTCGAGCGCGCTCGGCGACGGGTCCGCCCCGGCATCCCCGACCAGGACGATGTGGTCTGCCCAACGCAGCGCACGCCGGCTCCACGCCGTCCAGCCATCGTCGATCTGGAGCACGAGGTGGCGGTACCGCTGCTCGAGCTCCTCCATCCGGTACGCGAGGCGGAGCGCACCGACGTCGTCATCGTCGATCTGGGAGATGCCCTCTCGCCCGAGGTCGTGGTCGAGCGCGGCGCTGTCCACGCACAGGGCCTCGCCGTCGAGGGCGGCTGCGAGCCGGTCGCCGAAGGCGGCGATGTCCACACCGGGCGAGGCCGGTACGAGGACGAACGAGAGCCGACGCTCCCGATCCCTGTGGCGGCCATGGGTGCGGGTCCGCCGCAGCGCCATCTGGGCGACCTCGAGCCCGATGCGCGGGTGACGCCCGAGGAGGTGGTGGTAGGCCTCTCGCGAGAAGCGCATGAGCTGGCAGTCCCGGACCGCGTAGACCGACGCGCTGCGCGGCTCACCGTCGATGAGCGCCATCTCTCCCACGAGCTCGGCCCGGCCGACCTCGCCGATCTCGACGTCGGACCCGCTCTCGCCCCGTCGGAAGGCCCGGAGCCGACCGGTTGCCACCAGGTAGGCGGCATCGCCGTCGTCACCTTCGGCGAAGAGCAGCTCGCCGGCGGGAAGGCTGACCCACTCCATGAGGTCCTGGATGGTCCCGATGATGTCGGTGTCGATGATGCCGAGCAGGTTCGTGAAGTGCTCGATCAGCTGGGTCCGCCGCAGTCGCTGGGTGGCACGACGAGCGAGGTCTTCGGCCTGGCGGGGGTGTTCGGCGAGCAGGGTCCGCACGCCCTCGGCCGACACCGCCGCGAGCTCGCACGCTGTGATCGCACGCACCGAGGCCGAGCGCCGATCCCCGGCCAGCAGCCCGATCTCGCCGATGACGCCCCCGGCTTGCAGCAGCGCGAGCTGTTGCTCGTCGTGGCCGCTGCTCGCGAGGATCACCTCGAGCTGCCCCTCAATGACGACGTAGAGGTGGTCGGCGACGTCGCCGCGCTCGACGAGCCGGTCACCGGGCTCGAGGTGGATGCTCGTCAGCTCCTCTCGGATGGCGAGGAACGCCGACGAGCCGAGGCCGGGCAGCAGCTCGCTCCGGGCGAGCGCGTCTGCCATCGCCGTGCCGGCGGTACGACCGTCGCGCTCGTCGCCCTCTCGACTGATCTGGTCGGTCATGCGGTGAGGATCCGACTGACCACACCGTCGGCCTGCGCCCGAGCCTCGTCGTGGCCCGTCACGGCGGCGAGGACGTGGCGGCGTCCGACGGACCGGAGGACGAGCTGGCTCGAGGCGGTCACGGTTGCCATCCGGGGTTGGTCTCGGAGCAAGGCGATCTCTCCGAAGGAGTCTCCGGGCCCGAGGGCGGCAACCGCGCCGCCGGCGATGCTCACCGTTGCCTCGCCGCGCTCGATCACGAAGAAGTCGTCGCCATGGTCGCTCTCGAGGAACACGACCTCGCCGCTGGCGACGGTGGTGAGCACCGAGGCGCGTGCCAGCCGCTCGAGCGTCCGTTCGGGCAGTGGGGCGAAGAAGGGGACGCAGCGCAGGAGCTCGAGCCCGGCCGGGGCGAGCGCCACCAGGTCGATGCGCCGGAGCCTGGCCGTCCCGGCGGCGGCGAGTGCGAGCACCGACCCGCCGATGACGGCCAGGCCGGTTCGCAGGCCGACCGTCGAGATGAGCAGCGGCATGGCGAGCGAGCCCACCGCCATCCCCGCGATCAGCGTGCTCTCGACGGCACC
>JBBSLC010000174.1:0-5624 GCA_038255685.1 Acidimicrobiales bacterium
ACGCCGCCACCTTCTTCGGGTTCCTCTTCCTCTCCACGCCGGTGTTCTGGTTGGCGGCGCTGCTGAAGGAGTTCCTCGCCATACGCCTGAACAGAGCCCTCGGGGGGACGTGGGTGTACACCGTTGGTGCACAGTCCCCGAACCTCAGCGGAACGCTCTGGGAGCGGATACTCGACTACGCGGGACACCTGGCGCTGCCCACGCTCTCGCTCGCCCTGATCTCCTTCGCGGCGTGGAGCCGGTTCCAGCGAGCCTCGATGCTCGACGTGCTCAACAGCGACTTCTTGCGCCTGGCCCGCGCCAAGGGCCTCAGCCAGACGCGCGTGCTCGTCAAGCACGGGTTGCGCAACGCCCTCATCCCGCTCACGACCGTCGTCGCCATCGACTTCGCCGCGGTGTTCGGCGGCGCGGTCATCACCGAGACCGTCTTCGCCTGGCAGGGCATGGGTCGCCTGCTCATCGACGCGATCAACAACTACGACCCCAACGTCGTCGCCGCCTGGTTGCTCGTGACCGGTGCGGTCGTGATCATCTTCAACCTGATCGCCGACATCCTGTACGGCGTCCTCGACCCAAGGATCCGGTATGGCTGACACCGAGCCCCGCACCGCCGACGCCCCGGGTGAGCACCCGGAGCCGGTCGTCGAGCGCCGCGTCCCGAACGCAGGGGTCCAGCCCGGCGGCCACGAGCGCGAGTTCACCGTCAAGGCCCGCACGCAACGCCAGATGGTCGTGGCGCGCTTCCTGCAGCACAAGGCGGCCGTCGTCAGCCTCGTCGTGCTCATCCTCCTCATCGTGCTGTCCCTGATCGGCGGCCGGCTGTGGAAGTACGGCTACGCCGAGCTCACGCCGGAGTTCTCTGAGGGCCCGTCCTGGGACCACCCTTTCGGCACCGACGGCATCGGCCACGACGCCTTCGCCCAGGTGCTCCGCGGCGCACAGAAGTCGGTGCAGGTGGCGCTGGTCGTCGCCCTGCTCTCCACGGCGTTCGGCACGATGGTCGGCGCCCTCGCCGGCTTCTACCGGGGTTGGGTCGATGCCGTGCTCATGCGGATCACCGACCTGTTCCTCGTCGTCCCGTCCATCGCCCTGTTCGCGCTGCTCGGTCGGCGGGTCTCCACCGGCGGGGGCACGGCGTGGCTCTTGATCGCCCTCATCATCGCCGCGGTGTTCTGGATGTCGATCGCCCGTGTGGTGCGTGGCGTGTTCCTCTCCCTGCGCGAGAAGGAGTTCGTGGAGGCCGCCCGTGCCCTCGGTGCCAGCAACACCCGGATCATCACCAAGCACCTGCTGCCCAACGCCGTGGGGCCGATCATCGTCAACGCCACCATCGCCGTGGCCGTGGCGATCCTCGTGGAGACGGCGCTGAGCTACCTCGGCCTCGGCATCAAGCCTCCCGACACGAGCCTCGGCCTGCTCGTCGCCCAGGGCCAGCAGGCGGCCTCCACCCGGCCGTGGCTGTTCTACTTCCCTGGCCTGTTCATCATCCTCATCGCGCTCTGCGTGAACTTCCTCGGCGACGGCCTGCGGGACGCCTTCGACCCGACCCAGCAGCGGGTGCGGGCGTGATCGGAGAACCGGTCCTGTCGGTCGAGGACCTCACCGTCGACTTCCCCACCCAGGACGGCTCCGTCCACGCCGTGCGGGGCGTCACCTACGACCTCCACCCCGGCGAGGTCCTCGGGATCGTGGGCGAATCCGGCTCCGGCAAGTCCGTGAGCTCGCTCGCGGTGATGGGCCTCTTGCCGAAGACGGCGAAGACGGCGGGCTCGATCACGTTCAAGGGCGCAGAGATCCTCGGCCGCAAGCCCCGGGACCTGAACACCATCCGGGGCAGCCAGCTGGCCATGATCTTCCAGGACCCGATGACCTCGCTCGACCCGGTCTACACCGTGGGCTGGCAGGTCGCCGAAGCCGTCCGGGCCCACAACGACATCTCCAAGAAGGCAGCCATGGACCGGGCCGTGCAGCTGCTCGAGCTCGTGGGGATCCCCAACGCCAGGGATCGGGCGAGCAACTACCCCCACGAGTTCTCGGGTGGCATGCGCCAACGCGCGGTGATCGCCATCGCCATGGCCAACGACCCGGATGTGATCATCGCCGACGAGCCCACCACGGCGCTCGACGTCACGGTGCAGGCCCAGGTCCTCGAGGTGCTGAAGAAGGCACGCGAGGAGACGGGTGCGGCGATGGTGCTCATCACCCACGACCTCGGCGTCGTCGCCGGGGTGGCCGACAAGGTGCTCGTGATGTACGCCGGGCGCCCTGTCGAGATCGGGACCGTGGACGACGTCTTCTACCGGCCCCGGATGCCCTACACCGTCGGCCTCCTCGGCTCCCTGCCCCGTCTCGACGCCGATGGCGTGAACCGCCTGCGCCCGATCACCGGCGCACCGCCGTCGCTGATCAACCTGCCGCCTGGCTGCCCGTTCGCCCCGAGGTGCCCGATGAGCCGGGAGCGCTGCGAGCAGGAGGAGCCAGAGCTCCGGCTGGTCGAGGGGAGCGATCACCTCGCCGCCTGCCACTTCGCCGAGGAGCTGGCGGCAGCTTCGAACGAGTTCGAGCTCTTCGCACCGGTGAGCACCGATGGGGTGCTCACCGAGGATGTCGCCGACGAGGAGGCCGTCTCGTGACGGCGACCGACCTCGGGACCGGGGGCACGCACGATGGTGGCCCTCCGGGCGCAGAGCCGATCCTGTCGGTGCGCGACCTGGTGAAGCACTTCGACGTCACCAAGGGCAGCTTCGTGCGCCGCAAGGTGGGCGACGTCCACGCCGTGTGCGGTGTCTCGTTCGACCTCCACCCCGGCGAGACGCTCGGCATCGTGGGCGAGTCGGGGTGCGGGAAGTCGACGCTCGGGCGCACCATCCTGCAGCTCACCCCCGCCACCGCCGGGTCGGTGCAGTTCGAGGGGACCCAGCTCACCGAGCTGAGCGCCAAGGAGCTGCGTCGGATGCGCCAGGACCTCCAGATCGTCTTCCAGGACCCGTACGCATCGCTCAACCCCCGCCTCCCGGTCAACGACATCGTCGCCGAGCCGCTCATCATCCACGACCGGTGGGGCAAGGGCGGCAAGGCCAAGATCGCCGAGCTGTTGAAGACGGTGGGCCTCAACCCCGAGCACGGCAACCGCTACCCGCACGAGTTCTCCGGCGGTCAGCGCCAGCGCATCGGCATCGCGCGGGCGCTCGCGCTCGAGCCCAAGGTGCTCGTGCTCGACGAGCCTGTCTCGGCGCTCGACGTGTCGATCCAGGCCGGCGTGGTGAACCTCCTCGGTGAGCTGCAGGAGCGCCTCGGCCTCGCGTACGTCTTCATCGCCCACGACCTCTCCGTGGTGCGCCACATCTCAGACCGGGTGGCGGTGATGTACCTGGGCAAGATCGTCGAGGTGGGGGAGCGCAACGACGTCTACAAGCGCTCCTCGCACCCCTACACCCAGGCCCTGCTGTCAGCGGTCCCCCTGCCGGACCCGGTCGCGGAGCGGAGCCGACGCCGGATCCTCATCCAGGGCGACGTCCCGAGCCCGGTCGACCCGCCCTCGGGGTGCCGCTTCCGCACCCGCTGCCCGAAGGCCGAGGCGATCTGCGCCGAGGAGGAGCCGGCGCTCATCGACCGTGGCCAGGGCCACCCCGTGGCCTGCCACTTCGCCGAGGAGATCCAGCTCGTCTGATCGCAGCCGAGCGCCGATCGGGGCGGGTCGAGCCCGGGTGCTCAGGCTCGGGGGTCCGGGCGCCGATCATGGGTCGTGCGCCCCTTCCGTCCCCTCCTCGCGGTGCTCGTCGCATCGTGCGTCATCGCGGGGTGCTCGTCCGACAGCGACAGCGACGACGTGGCCGGCCCGGGTGCGACACAGGCGCCGCTGGCGGCGGAGCAGGGCGCGGACGAGCCGGTCGGCGGGATCCTGCGCTTGGCCATGGCGCGCCCTGCGCACCTCGATCCGAGCCAGGCCGGGCCGGTCACACCAGCCGAGCTCGTCGTCGCTGACCTCCTCTACGACGGCCTGACCGTCTACGACCAGGAGACGAAGACGGCGGTGCCGGCCCTCGCCAGCCGCTGGGAGGCCGATGAGGAGGCCACGGTCTGGCGCTTCACGCTCGACCCAGGCGCCAGCTTCAACGACGGGTCACCCGTGCGGGCGGCAGACGTCAAGGCGTCCCTCGAGCGCATCGCCGGCGGCGGACCCGACGCACCAGCCGCCCGACTGCTGGCGCCGATCGCAGGCTCGGACGAGGTCCTCTCCGGCGACACGCCCGAGCTGAGCGGGGTGGTCGTCGAAGGCGAGGACGTGGTCGTCGTGACCCTCGCCGAACCCCTCGGCGCCCTTCCAGAGCTGCTCAGCAGCCCGCTCCTCGGCATCGCGCCCGCAGGTGCGTCGGGGGCGGCGCTCGACGAGCTGCCAGCGGGGAGCGGGCCCTTCCGACTCGTCGCAGGTGAAGCCGGCGGATCGGGCCGGCTGCTCGACGCCGAGGTCATCCGCCTCGAGCGGGTGCCCGGCGGCGCAGCACTCGTCGACGGCATCGACCTCGTCCTCGTCGACGACGGCCCCGCTGCCGTCGACCTGGTGACCGACGGCGGCGCTGACGCCGCCTTCGTCCCCCGCGACGTCGGCGACCTGCCCGGGGGTGTCGAGGAGGTCATCGCCCCGTTCGGCGCCGAGCTGTTCTACGGCCTCAACCTCCGCAACCCCAAGCTGGGCGACCCCCGGCTGCGCGAGGCGATCATCGCTGCCGTCGACCGGGATGCGATCGGCGAGGGCGTCTACGGAGGGGCGCTCGCCCCCCTCCGAGGTGTCGTCCCCGCCGGCGTGCCCGGCGCCGCAGCAGCGGGCTGCGGGGAGGCGTGCGTCCACGACCCCGAACGTGCGCGAGGACTCATCGAGGAGGCGTTCCCCGGCGGCGACGCTCCCGAGCTGTTCATCGACGTCGATGCCGGCGGACGTCAGGAGCAGGTTGCGACGGCGATCGCTGCTGACCTGCGAGCCGTGGGCATCCCGGCGACGGTCCGGGCCCACGCCGACGAGGCCTACGCCGAGCTCCTCGGCGGTGGGGGCCACGAGGTCTTCCGTCTCGGCTGGTCGGGAGGCTGGCCCTCTGCGGGCGCCTACCTCGAGCCGCTCTTCCGCTCGGGCGCACCGGAGAACGTCGTCGGACTCTCTCTGGCCCCGATCGACGCCGCACTCGACCGGGCACGCCAGATGATCGATCCCGCCGAGCGAGCCGCTGCCTACGCGGCGGTCGAGGTCGAGATCCTCGCCGAGCTGCCGGTGCTGCCGATCGGTCAGTTCCGCACCCGGCTGGCCACGAGCGAACGGGTGAGGGGTCTCGAGCTGTCGGTCGACGGCACCTTCCACGCCACGCGAGTGCACCTCGATCGCCCCGGCTGAGGCGGCTGCTAGGGTGACGCCCCGCACCGGTCCTCCGGTGCCCACGTCGGAGTGGCGGAATAGGCAGACGCGCCAGCTTGAGGGGCTGGTGCCCGCAAGGGCGTGGGGGTTCAAGTCCCCCCTCCGACACCACAGGATCAGCGCGAAGGCCCAGGTCAGGGGCGGTACGGCGAGGCGACGGGAGTGGCTCGGAAGCCCGTTTGTCCGCGATTTGTCAGCAGGTTCTCGTGGCACCTCGACG
>JBBSLC010000175.1:0-5608 GCA_038255685.1 Acidimicrobiales bacterium
CGAGGCGCACGGCCACCACGGCGAGGACCACCAGGGCGAGGGCTCGGATGGCGGCGTCGGCGCTCGGGAGCTGGCTCGCAGCCGTCGACCGCGGCACCAGCGGGCTCGCCGTCAGCTCCTGGTCGAGGCTCGTCGGCGTCGAACCGCCCGCTGCGGGGAGCAGGACGAGCTCCTGCGCCGGGACCGGGTCAGGCCCATCTGCCTCGACGACCGGCGCCGGAGGTGCGACGACCTCGGCGGGGACCACGACCGATGCGACTTGCGGTGCTGGTGCCGGGGCCGGGGCCGGTGCCGCGGGGGCGGGTGCAGCAGGATCGGGTGCAGCGGGAACGGGTGCTGCCGGGGCGGGTGCTGCCGGCGCCGGTGCGGCGGGCGCTGCCTGGGTGCCCGAACCGCTCGGCTGCAAGAAGTCCTCGGTGATCCAGTGCAGGCCATCGGGAGTGCGCACGACGGCCACACCGACCACGCTGAACGAGGGATCGAGGATGTTCGCCCGGTGGCCGTCGCTCGCCATGAGACGGTCGTGCGCGTCCTCGACGCTCCCGTTGAAGGCGACGTTCTCGCCGAGCGCCTTGGCACCGAGGCGCTGGCGGGTTGCCGAGGTGAAGTAGGCGTCGTTGTGGGAGAGCGCATCGACGTCGGCCATGCGGTGGCTCCAGTCGAGCGCCACGGCGGTGACGTCGGCGCGGAGCGTGAGGGGGCCGATCCCCACTGCCGCCCGGTCACGGTTCATCAGCTCCACGAGCCGTGCGGCGCCGGCGCTGTCCTCGACGCGCGGGGCCTCTTGGGCGGCGGCCGGTCCAGCCAGCACCGCTGTCGCGAGCACAGCGATGACCACGGTGGCGATGACCCGAACAGGCCATGGGAGGGAGCGAGAGGTGACCACTGTTTCCATGGCCATGTCGTCGTCGAGGACTGGTCACCACCTTCGCCAACAGACGCCCAACGGCGCACAACATCTCGCGGAGGGACGAGCGGTAGCGTCCCGCCGTGGACCTCGCCGACCTGCCGACGCCCGCCCTCGTGGTCGACGGCCTCGCCCTCGACCGCAACCTGGCGACGATGGCCCGGTCGCTGCCAGGCGATCGTCTGCGCCCCCACGTCAAGGCGCACAAGACGACCGCCCTGGCGGCGCGCCAGCGCGACGTCGGCCACCTCGGCTTCACGTGCGCCACGATCCGGGAGGTCGAGGGCATGGCCGCGGCCGCCCTCGGCCACGACCTCCTGCTGGCCAACGAGGTCGTCGACGCCCGGCGCCTGGGTGCGGTCGTCGAGGGTGGCGCCCGGGTCACGCTCGCCGTCGACTCCCCCACCACCGTCGAGGCGGCTGCGGCCGGTGGCGTCCGCGAGGTGCTCGTCGACGTGAACGTCGGTCTCCCCCGCTGCGGATGCGCTCCGGACGATGCCGGCCGGATCGCAGACCTGGCCAGGGAGCGCGGGCTCGAGGTCCGAGGGGTCATGGGCTACGAGGGGCAGGTCACCGTCGTGGCCGACCACGCCGAGCGGGCGGCTGCGGTCGAGCAAGCCATGGTGCTGCTCCTGCGGGCACACGAGCTGGTCGGAGGTGATGTCGTCTCGGCCGGCGCCACGGTCTCCTACGACCTGAACACCTGGGCGACGGAGATCCAGGCAGGGTCCTACGCACTGATGGACACGGCGTTCGCGCCGATGGCGCCCGCCTTCGAACAGGCACTGTCGGTCATCGCCACCGTCATCTCGGTGTCACCGAAGTACGCAGTGGCCGACTGCGGCCTGAAGGCGCTCGGCATGGACCACGGCCTGCCTTCGATCGACGACGCCACCGTCTGGCTCTGCTCCGACGAGCACATCACGTTCGCCCCGCAGCGCCCGCTCGCCGTCGGCGACCGCATCGCCGTGCGCCCGGCCCACGTCGACCCCACCGTCGCCTACCACGAGCGCATGCACGTCGTGGAGGGCGACCAGGTCGTCGACGTCTGGCCCGTCGACCTCCGAGGCTGGTAGCGCCTTCCGGCTCTCGGCACGTCAGTGGCCGGCATCTGGCTGATCGCGTGCCGAGAGCGCAGACAGCCGGGCGCGCATCGTCAGGGGCGGAGGAGGGTCACGAGGGAGCGGAAGGCGTTGCCGCGGTGGCTGATGGCGTTCTTGTCGGCCTTGGTCATCTCGGCGAAGGAGCGACCGTCACCTGCGTCGGGAACGAAGACGGGGTCGTAGCCAAAGCCACGGTCACCGCGACGGGCATCGGTGATCACCCCGGTGCAGGTGCCCTGGGCGACGACCTCGGTGCCGTCGGGGCGGAGGACGAGGGCGACGGTGCGCCAGCGGGCCCGCCGGTCCGACACCCCCGCCAGCTCGGCCAGCAGCCGGTCGATGCCGCCGTAGCGCGCTGTCGTGACGCCGGGGCGACCCCCGAGGGCATCGACCTCCAAGCCCGTGTCGTCGGCGACGGCCGCCTCCCCCGTCGCAGCAACGATCGCCCTCGCCTTGATGCGGGCGTTGTCGAGCAGGGTGTCGCCGTCCTCGACGGGTTCGGGGACGCCATCGGGTCGGGCGACGACCTCGAAGCCGGCCAGCAGCTCGACGAGCTCGGCCACCTTGCCGGGGTTGGCGGTGGCGAGGACGAGACGCACGTGCCTACCGGGACGAGGGAGGCGTGGCGACGACGCCGGCCTGCATCGCGAGGAGCTCGCCGATGCCCTTGCGGGCGAGGCCGAGCATGCCGTCGAGCTCCTCCTGGGAGAAGGCGAGGCCCTCGGCGGTGCCCTGCACCTCGACGAAGCGGCCGTCGCCGGTCATGACGACGTTCATGTCGACGTCGGCCCGGGAGTCCTCGCTGTAGGGGAGGTCGAGGCGAGGGGCCCCGTCGACGACGCCGACCGAGATCGCCGCGCACGCGGTGGTGAGCGGGTGCTCGGCGATGCGCCCGGCGTCGACCATGCGGGTGAGGGCGTCGTGCAACGCCACCCAGGCGCCGCAGATGCTGGCCGTGCGGGTGCCACCGTCGGCCTGGAGGGTGTCGCAGTCGACGACGATCTGGACGTCGGGCATCTTGGCCAGGTCGGTGACGGTCCGCAGCGAGCGCCCGATGAGGCGCTGGATCTCCTGGGTCCGCCCCGACTGCTTGCCCTTCGCTGCCTCACGTCCGACACGCTCGGGGCTCGAGCCCGGCAGCAGGGAGTACTCGGCGGTGACCCATCCCTTCCCCGTGCCTCGCAGCCAGCGGGGCACGTCGTCGTCGACCGAGGCGGTGCACAGCACCCGGGTCCGCCCGAAGCTGACCAGCACCGACCCGGCGGGGGCATCGGTGTAGTCGCGCTCGAAGGTGACGGGCCGCAGCTCGTCGTCGGCCCGGCCGTCGATCCGGGCGGCGTGGGTGGGGGTGGTGGTCACGGGTGCACCTCGTGGTGGTCGTCGATGGCGGCGATGTCGACCGGGGCGCCGAAGGCCTCGGTGGCGTCGGCCCGGCTGCGATCGGGGTCGACCCCGGGCTGGAGATGGGTGAGGACGAGCTGGCGCACGCCGGCAGCGCGGGCGTCGGCTCCGGCCTGGGCGGCGCTCAGGTGCTGGACCGTGCCCGCCCACTCGGGCGCCAGCGTTGCTTCGCAGAGCGCCAGGCCGAGCCTGGGACCGAGCGCAGCGAGGGACCAGCCGGGACCGGTGTCGGCGCTGTAGCCGAGCGAGGCGCCGTCGCCGTCGACACGCATGCCCAGCGTCTCCCCCGGGTGATCGGTGCGGGAGAAGCGGAACGTCAGGGCGCCGATGTGGGTGACATCGCCATCGACCACGACCTGCCAGTCGAACGCAGGGCCCAGGTCGCCGTTGACCTCGGCTGCGAGCGCTCGCACCCGGGCCGGGGAGATCACGGGGAGCCCGGTCCGGGGCTTGATGTAGCGGGCCACGTTGTGGAACGGCAGCACGTCGACCCAGTGGTCAGGGTGGGCGTGGCTGAGCACGACCCCGTCGAGCGCGTCGAGGTCGAGGTGGCGCTGGAGGTTGGCGAGCGTGCCGGGCCCGGCATCGAGCCACACCGCCGTGTCGCCAGCCCGCACGAGGTACCCGCTGCACGCACCCCCCGGTCCGGCGTAGGAGCCGGAGCAGCCGAGGACCGTGACCGAGAGCGTCACCGCCGGGCCCGACCGAGCTCCGGGCACGCTCGCACCCGGGCGCCGGGTGAACGCGTCCCGAGACCGGTCATGACGTCCAGGCGAGCGGCTCGACGTGGGCGACCTCGGGACCGAGCAGGGCCTGGCCGAGCTCACGGAAGGCGTCGACGGGACCAGAGGAGAAGAAGCGGTGGCGGGCGGGGCCACCGCCGACCCCTCGGGCGACACCCGAGGACCGCAGCAGGGCGGCGACCTCGAAGGCGGTCTCGTCCGCGGAGGACACGAGCACGACGTCTCGTCCGACCACGTCGCTGATCGTACGTGCGAGGTAGGGGTAGTGCGTGCAGCCGAGCAGCAGGGTGTCGACCTCCGCTTCCACCACCGGGGCGAGGAGCCGCTCGGCCAGCACCGTCACCTGGTCGCTCGCCACCTCACCTCGCTCGACGAACTCGACGAAGCCGGGGCAGGCGGCGCAGGTCAGGACGAGATCGGGACCGGCGGCGGCAGCGAACGCTCGCTGGTAGGCGCCCGACGCGACCGTGCCGACGGTGGCGATGACCCCGACCCGACCGTGCGCGCTCACCGAGACCGAGGCCCGCACCCCTGGATCGATGACGCCGACCACTGGCACCGGCAAGGTCGCCTGCAGCTCGTCGAGGGCGGCTGCAGCAGCGGTGTTGCACGCAACGACGACCACCTTCACGTCGTGCGCCTCGACCAGCAGGCGACCGATCTGATGGGCGAAGCCCGCGACCTCGGTGAGCGGCCGTGGACCGTAGGGGTAGCGACCGGAGTCGCCGACGTAGACGAGGTGCTCGTCGGGCAGCAGGTCGATCAATGCCCGGGCCACGGTGAGGCCGCCGAGGCCGCTGTCGAACATGCCGACCGGCCGCTCGTCACCGCCCACTCAGACCTCGTCCCCGTACGCCTCGCAGTCGGGGTTCTCGCACACGAACGTGGCGTCGACCACGTTGGAGGTCTCCCGGGGCAGCGCCGTCACCCCGCACGCCGGACAGATCGGCGCCCGATCCTCGTCCTCTGACGCCTGGTCGTCCCACCCGGTCACCTCCCGATGATGGCAGGCGACCGCTGCGGTGCCGCCCTGACGATCCGAGCACCGCCCACCGCGCCGGTCCTAACCTCCGGCCATGCCGACGTGGGGCAGGTCGCGGGTGAACCGGTCGGCGGTGGCCGCAGCCGTCATCTCGGTCGTCGCCCTGGTCACCTCGGTGAGCGCCGTGGCGGACGCACGGGTCGCCCAGGCCGCAGTGAGCAGCGCCGACGTCGTCGCCTTCGGTGCTGCCACCGACCACGGCGGCACCTTCGCCGACCAGCTCGCGTCCCCCGTGGTCGGCCTGGTGGCGACACCCACCGGGGGCGGCTACTGGGAGGTCGCGCGCGACGGCGGCATCTTCGCCTTCGGCGATGCCGCCTTCCACGGCAGCACCGGCGACCTCACCCTCAACCGCCCCATCGTCGCCATCGCCGCCACACCCACCGGCAACGGCTACTGGCTCACCGCCAGC
>JBBSLC010000176.1:0-5591 GCA_038255685.1 Acidimicrobiales bacterium
ACCAGCCGCTCTCGAAGCTCTCGCCGTGGCTCGACCAGCAGACCCTTCCGCTGTCTGAGGTCGTCGCCGCCCTCGAGGCTCAGCAGCACCGTCGGATCATCAAGACCCACACCCCGCTCGACGGCCTGCCCCGGGCCGATGGCCTCACCTACCTCTGCGTGGGTCGCGACCCCAGGGACGTCAGCATCTCCTGGGCCCACCACTGGTCCAACATGGACCTCGACGCCTTCATGGCCGCGCGCGCGGCGGCCGTCGGGCTCGACGATCTCGCTGAGCTCGGTCCTCCGCCGGCTCCGGCACCGGACGATCCAAGGGAGCGGTTCTGGCACTGGGCGACCGACGCGACCGAGACGAGCACCAACCTCGCGAACGTCCTCCACCACCTGGCGGTGAGCTGGGAGCAGCGAAACGATCCTGCCGTACACCTCTTCCACTACAGCGATCTCCAAGCAGACCTGGTGGGACAGCTCCGGCGACTCGCCGACGTGCTCCACATCGAGGTCGGCGAGGACCGACTCGTGGAGCTCGCCGACGCAGCCGGCTTCGAGCGGGTCAAGGCGCGCGCCGAGATGATCGCGCCGAACGCGACCACCGGCTTCTGGCGGAGCACCGAGGAGTTCTTCCACCGGGGCACGAACGGGCAGTGGCGCGAGCTGCTCGACGACGACGACCTCGTCCGCTACGAGCAGCGCGTCGCCGAGCTGGCGACGCCCGACCTCGCCGCATGGGTGCACGGCGGCTGGGCGGCCTTCGCCGACCGCGCGCCGATCGCTTCTGCGGGCCCGACCTAGCCGCAGAGACGCGAGTGACCCGCGCTCAGGGCTGACGGAGGGTGCGCGACAAGCAGGCGGTCGAGCTGGGCGGCGCTCAGAGCTGACGAGCCCTGCAAACGGCCTCGGAGCGGCTCAGCCGCGGTGCGCGTGTGCGGGTCTGCGGGGAACGCTCGTGCGTCGATGATCGCATGGGACCAGCGCTCGGCGCCGGCCACAAGGCCGTCCAGCTCGGAGCAGCGTGGGCACCGTCGTGGGCGATCGGCGGGACGAGCCATGCCTCGACCTCGGTGCCGTCCGGTGAGGTCGCCGTGAAGCGCTGCGGCTGGGAGGTCGGGAACGGCACGGGCGCTGACCACAGCGTGCGCTCGGACCGTC
Organism: Acidimicrobiales bacterium; assembly: GCA_038255685.1. GTDB lineage: Bacteria > Actinomycetota > Acidimicrobiia > Acidimicrobiales > CADCSY01 > CADCSY01. Next base: position 1,149 of record JBBSLC010000176.1, read on the forward strand.
AGGGTCGAGCACCGCGACCTGGCTGTTCGACGGGTAGGACCTGGCCCGGCCCTGCACGAAGGCCACGACCCTCCCATCCGGGAGGGCGACGGGCGATCGGTGGTGGTGGTGGTGGTGGCATCGCTCGTGAGCGCCTGCAGGGCCCGATCACCCTCGTCGGCGACCAGGTGCAGGTCGTCGGCGAGCTCGGTGGCCCACGACGCCGTCACCCCGGCGGCGACGACCAGCGACCTCCCGTCGGGGAGCCAGACGGCGCTCACCTCGGTGGGTCACGAAGGCGAGCTCGGCACCGTCGGGCGACCAGCGGGACCGCCCGTCGCGGTGCTCGCCGTGGGTGAGCTGGCGGGGCTGCGCCGACCCGTCGCAGGACGCGACCCACAGTGCGCTGCGGTACCGGTTCGCCTCGAGGTCGATGGTGGTGACCGTGTAGGCCACCGTCGTCCGTCCGGGCTGACCCGAGGGTCGCTCCCGGTCAGCTCGGGCCATGACGCGGTCGATCAGGGCAGGTGAAGACCAGGCGACCTCGACTCGCTGTTGCAGAACGACGCACCGGGGGCGACGAAGACACCCTCCTCCCGGAGGAAGTGGTGCGACGGCCCTCCAGGCAAAGCCGCTCCTCTGCCAGCGACGGTGCTCCCGACGCCACCTGCGGGTGGCCAGCTGAATGTCGCATGACCCGAGCCGGTGACGTAGTCGGCGACGACATGGTGGCCGTGGACCTCGATGTCGAGAACGTCCGAGCAGGTCGGCGAGCCTCCGGCAGCGGCCACGGTCTGGCCGAGCAGCGTTGATGCAGCGACGATCGCGCCGGCGACGAGCACTCGCGCGCTCATCGGAGGGCCCCCTGGCGATCGGCGGTGATGGGGTCGATCACCTCGGCGACGCGATGGACGGCGGTGACGGGAAAGCCCCCGCATCGCCCGTGCTCCCGGATCGACTCCGGGTTGTCGGCGATGTAGATGCACGTGATCCGGTCATCGGTCACGAAGCTCTGCACCCACTGGGCGCGGCCACCCATCCCAACGAGCACCTCGTTGCTCTTGGCGGCGATGGCCGCCAGCTCGCCTGGTCCGAGCGCTCCGGCACCGGGCAGCTCGCGTTCGATCAAGTACTTGGGCATCTCTTCCTCCATTGTCGTCGGGCTGACGACACGACCATGCGCCGCGAGGAGACGATGCGCATCGGGCAGGCTGCCCATGCTTGCCGTCTGAGTTCCCTACACCTCGAGCGGGATGCCCCTTGTGGCAGCAAGCGCGACGGCCTCCGCTCGGGAGCGCGCCCCCAGCTTCGTGAGGACGTGAGAGACGTGGTGGCCCACGGTCTTGGTGGCGATGCCGAGCCGATCGCCGATCTCGGCGTTCGTGCACCCAAGCGCCACCAGGCCCAGCACGTCGAGCTCACGGTCGCTGAGCCCGCCTGGGTTCTCGCGGGTGGCGCGGTTGGGTCCCCTCGGGACCGTTGCCCCGAACGTGCGCAGCCGGGCGCGCACCAGGCGCGCAGCGGGCTCGGCACCGAGAGCGACGAGGGCGGCGAGCGCGAGCCGAACCTCGTCGACGTCCCGTGTGTCAGCTCGCGCCAGTGCCTCCTCGTACGGACACCCGAGCTTCTCCCACGCCTCGGCTGCAGCACCGGGAGACCCGCACCCGTGGAGCGAGAACGGCGTCACGCCCGGCGCGGGGGCGGCGCCGGTGGAGCGCCACAGCCAGAACCCCAGCTCCTCCCTGGCCCACGGGTAGCCAAGTCGGTCTGCCAGCGCGTGCACCTCATCCACGAGGTCGATCTCCCGTTCGGCTGAGCCCTCGAGCCACGCCGCCTCGGCCCGGGCGGCGGCAACCGGCCACAGCCGCTGGAGATGACCCGTCTCACGAGCGAGCTCGAGCGCGCGATCGAGCGGTGTCCAGGCATCCGGATCACCCCGTCGGCTCCGCAAGCGCCCGAGCACCGTGCATGCCGTGATCTCGGTGGTGCCGACGCACCGGGGTGAGCGCAGGGTCTCGCTCACCAACTCCGAGGAATCGTCCCACCTGCCCTGCTCGAGGTGGCACCGGGCCAGCCACGCCGACGCATACAACAGGTTGGTTGGCATCTCGTGGCGGATGGCGTGCTCGATGCACCTCCTCAGCGCGGGGACCGCCTCGGCGTAGCGGCGGATCTCACCCCCGCCGGAACCGAGCTGTCGCCACCCCAGGCTCTCGAGATCTGGTCGCCCGATCCGCTCTGCGAGGGCGATGCCCTCCCGGATCCGGGTGAGCCCGGCGTCCTCACCGGACATGAACTTCGCAACGCCGCTTTGCACCCGGACACGGGCGAGGGTCAGCTCATCACCCAGCTCGGCGGCCAACGCCATGGCACGCTGACCCCACCGCTCCGCATCGTCGAGCTGACGGGCGAGCATGAGATGCGCACACCGTTGCCCGTAGGCGTCGGCCAGCTCCGAGGTCCGTCCCAACGGCTCGAGTATTTCGAGTGCGGTGTCGCTGAGCTCGACGGCCTCGACCTGGCGCCCAGCCGTTCCGAGCACCCCCGACAGCCGCACCAGCGTGGCCGCGCGCGCAACCTCGTCGCCGGCTTCGGCGAAGAGACGACCCGCCTCCTCGAAGGCCTCGACGCTCTCTGAGAGCTGGGCGAGGTTCGCCCGTTCGGTCCCGAGCCGGTCCCAGAGCTTCGCCCGCACCGGGAGCGGCAACGCGGTCCCATGACGCAGCGCAAGCTCGAGATGAGCGGTCGCCTCCCTCCTCGCACCGAGGGCGAGCGCCTCGTCGGCTGCCAGGGGCGCGTGGATCGCCACGGCACGGGCGTCGGCAGCGGCTGCTGCGTGGTGGGCGAGGCGAGCGTGGTCCCGCACACCGGTTGGCGGTGTCATCAGCCGGTCCATGGCGCGACGGTGCAGCTCGCGCCGGCGGGCGGGTGGGACGACGTCGAGCACTGCGAGTCGGGCCAGCTCGTGGCGGAAGGAGACGCTTGCACCGACCGGGACGAGCACGCCGGCTTCCACGCACCCGTCGAGGCCCGCCGGCGAAGCGCCGAGCGCCTCGAGCAGCCACAGCTCCGCCCGGCTCGGGACCACTGCGACGGCGTCAAGCGCCATCCGGGCTCCCGGTTCGAGCCTGGATCGCCGGGCGAGGACGGCGTCGCGCACGGTCACCGGCACCTGGTCGAGTCCCGCCGAGAGGCACTCGGTGACGAAGAACGGGTTGCCGTCGGTGAGGCGGTACAGCTCGCCGGTATCGATGTCGTGCCCCTCGGCGAGCGCGGCCACCCCGGCAGCCGAGAGCGGGGGCACGTCGATCCGAGCGGGTCCGACTGTCGCCAGCTCCCCGAGGACGAGGGTGAGCGGGTGGTCGGCACCAACCTCATCCGAGCGGTACGTGAGGACCAACATCGCATGGAGCTCGGCGGTGCGCCGCCCGAGAAAGCTGACGAGGTCCAAGGTGGCTTCGTCAGCCCAGTGCAGGTCCTCGATGACGAGAACGGTCGGCAGAGGACCACCGAGCAGACCGAGGGTCGCGCTGAAGACGCCCTCCCGTCCGGCGCCGGCGAGGGCGTCGGCAATCGGACCGCCGACGGCTGCAGCGATGTCGAAGAGCGGACCGAGGGGCCTCGCCGTGCGGAGGCTGTCGCAACCACCCCAAAGGATCGTGTCGGGTGGGAGAGGCGACGTGAACGCCCGGACGAGTGAGGTCTTCCCGGCGCCCGGCTCACCGCCGACCAGGACGAGTCGACCCTCACCCTGCTTCGCCACGTCCTCGTGAAGTCCGTGGAGGAGGGCGAGCAGGGACGCGCGCTCCAGCAACGTCTGTCCGCCGCTCGTGCCCACAGTCACCTCAGCCGCTCCCGCTACGGGCGGAATCGTACTTCGGCGGCAACCGCTCGTCGTACTGCAGCACCTGGGTCGCTCAGGGGGCGACCCTCCACCGCAGCCCTGCTCGAGCAGCGCCGCCGTGCCCGGACCGGCCCCGTCCTAGGCTCAGGTCCACACGACAGGAGCCCACATGAACCTGCAGCACCAGGCGATGGACTTCGCCACCAAGGCGATGAACGTCACGCACCGCACGATCCTGGCGCTCACCGGAGGTCGGATCGGGACGACGGTGGGCGGGATGCAGGCGGTCGAGCTCCACACGATCGGCCGCAAGAGCGGATCCCGGCGCTCGTGCATGCTGACGGCGCCGATCCACGACGATGGGCGGACGGTCCTCGTCGCGTCGAAGGGTGGCGACGACCGCGACCCCGACTGGTACCGCAACCTCGTCGCCCAGCCCGACATCGAGCTGACGATCGCCGGCTCGACCCGTCCGATGCGCGCCCGCACCGCCACCCCGGAGGAGAAGGCGGAGCTGTGGCCCCGGATCGTCAGCGCCTACAAGGGCTACGCCGGCTACCAGGCCCGCACGGAGCGCGACATCCCGGTCGTCATCTGCGAGCCTCGCACCTGAGGCTCGG
>JBBSLC010000177.1:0-5569 GCA_038255685.1 Acidimicrobiales bacterium
GCGTGCGGCCGATGCGCCAGCCGAGCGTCTCTGCACCAGGGACCGATCGTGCCCGGTGCGAGCCGATCACGCGCGCCGTCGGCGCTGTGCCGCCGGCTGCTGCTGCGCTGCGATCCACCTCGGCCAGCTCCACCCCTGCGAGCTCCGCCAGCTCGCCTGCGACGACCCGAAGGTTCGTGCTCGGCGTCGGGCCCACGAGGCTGCGCACCGCTCGCCGCGCTCGCCGGCACAGGTCGGTGTCGTCGGCGCACACCTCGAGGACCAGTGCTGCGAAGGCGTCGGTGTCAGCGGCAGCATCCAGAGGCTGGCCGTCAGCGCGCACCCGTGCGTCGCGCAGGCCGCACAGGGTGACGTCGTGATCACGGCCGAGCACGTGGTCAGCGGTGAGGCGACCGTGGACGATGCCCGCCCGGTGCAGGGCGTCGACGATCACAGCGACCCGACAGAGGGCGACGAGTGCAGCGCGCTCGCCGTGGTCCGAAGAGAGGCTGGCGAGCGTCCCACCCGGAACGAACCGCGTCACGAGGACTGCACCGCCGTCGGGTTCGTCGACCACCTCCACCACCTCGACCACCCCGAGCCCTCGGGCCAGGTCGAGCACGACCGACTCGTGGCGGAGCTCCTCGGTTGCCGGACCCGGGACGGCCCGATGGCGGACGACGGGCGCGCCGTGCTGGTCGACGGTGACGATGGTGGTCCGCTCCACACCCCCATCCTGCGCACAGGATTGCATCAGATGCAACGAGGAGCGTGCTGTCCGACGACTACGCTCGTCGCCGTGGAGCCACGCGATCCCCTCGTCGACCTCCTCGACGAGGTCAGGGCCGGTGACCACGGGGAGGTCAGGACCCGACAGCGGTGGCTCCAGCGCCAAGCGGAGGAGGAGGCGACCCTCGCTGGGACGCTGCTGGACCTGGCAGAGTCCGGGACAGGGGTCGCGGTGCGCACCGTCGCCGGTCGCACGAGCCACGGAGCGATCGTCGCCGTCGGTGGCGACTTCGTCGTGGTCCGGGCCGAGGACGGACGAGACGTGTGCGTCCGGCTCGCAGCGATCGCGTCCGTGCGTCCCGCCGCAGGCCAGCGGCACGTCGCTGCGACCGGGGATCGCCCGGCGCCGCTCGACCTCCTCCTGATCGAGGTGCTCGCCGGGCTCGCAGCCGACCGGCCGAGGGTTGCGCTCGTGGTCGGCGGGGAGCTCGTCGCTGGCGAGCTGCGAGCAGTCGGCGCCGACGTCGTGACCCTTCGCCTCGACGGCGAGCACCGGCCGCTCTGCTACGTGGCGAGCGGCTCGGTGGACGAGGCGGTCATCGAGCGGGTCTGATCGTCAGCCCTTGCGCTCCGGGTAGAGGTGCTCGAGGGTTCCCGGCTGGATGCGGGACGCCTCCATGAAGACGTCGACGTCGGACTGCTTCAGTCGGAAGACCCTGCCCATCTTGTAGGCCGGGAGGGTGCCCTCGTCGACGAAGCGGTACAGCGTCCGGGGCGTGATGCCGAGCCGACGTGCCGCTGCCTGCGTGCTCATCCAGACGATGTCTTCTTCTGCCATCGCCGGCCACCGTAGCACTGCCGTCATCTCTCGTGGGGTTTCATATCCTTTCCGGTGAGCCGAGGTGCGTCTAGGCTCGGTGCGTCTCGGCGGCGAGAGGACTTCTGGGCCCGTGCGTGGAACAGAGCCGTCGGAGCAGCGACGAACGGAGTGCCCTCGACATGGCGGACATCGCCACCCGCACCGCGCCCACCGCAAACGGCGCGGGCGCGCCGGAGCCCCGGCAGGTCAAGCGCCGGCGATCGCTCCCCGGATCGCGCGCTGTGGTTGGCGGGTTCCTCGTCGCTGCCGCTGCCGTCGGCACGTTCGGCGCCTACACCACTGCCAACGCTGGGCCCGACGACGCGTACGTGGTGGTGACGCGCGACGTCCAGGCCGGTGACCGCATCGGCGCCGGCGACCTCGCGCTCGTCGCCGTCGAGCTGCCGGAGGAGCAGCGTCGCACGGTGCTCACCGACCTCACCGTGGCCACCGGCGCCGTCGCCGTCGGCCCGCTCTCGGAAGGCCAGCTGCTGGCGGGGAGCGACGTGGTCAAGCTGGATGGGGTCGTCGGGCGCGCCCAGCTCTCCATCCCCGTCGAGCCGGCCAGGGCCAACAACGGCGAGCTGCGCCGAGGTGAGCTCGTGGACGTCATCGCCACCTACACCTCGGCGGGCTCCGCGGTCACCGAGACGATCGCCAGCAGCGCGGTGGTGGTGCGGGTCTTCACCGGGGAGCAGTCACTCGGGAGCTCGAACAGCGTCGTGGTGACCCTGTCGCTCACCGAGGCCGAGCTCGAGCCGGTGGCGGACGCTGCGGCCGGCGCGACCATCACCATCGCGCGGGTCTCGGGCCTCGAGCGAGCGCGCCCCGGCTCACTGGTCCTCGACGGGGTCGAACGGGACGCCGTCGACGTCGGCGAGCGCGAGGCGGGGGATGCCGAGCCCGGCGATGGCGAGGCCGAAGACGAGCCCGCCTCGCAGGGCTCGGCCCCCGCCGGCACCGCGCCCCCTGAGAGCGCTCCGGCCGAGGGCGGTTGATGGCCACGGATCGGTTCGTCCTCCTCGGCCTCGCCCGTCCACGGGTCGAGTGGTTCCGTGCCGTCGGCCAGTGGGCGACCTCTGCGGCCATCCCCGCCGAGTTCTTGAAGTGCGTGTCGGTCGAGGAGCTCCGCGCACGCCTCCAATCAGGTCGCACGTTCTCGGCCGTCCTCCTCGACGGCGGGATGGCGAGCGTCGATCGGGACATCCTCGAGGTGGCTCGCGATGCCGGCTGCGTCGTGCTCGTCGTCGACGACGCTCGGAGCCGTCACGACTGGGTCGGGCTCGGCGCCGGCGCAGTGCTGCCGACGAACCTGACGCGAGAGGCCCTCCTCGACGCACTGGCGAGCCACGCGGCGATGATCGGTCGAGGAGCGACCTCGCCCTTGGACGAAGGCGGACCCAGCTCGGACGTGTCCACGTGGCGCGGCCTGGTGGCGGCGGTGTGCGGACCGGGCGGTACGGGTGCCTCCACGGTCGCTGCAGCACTCGCCCAGGGCCTCGGCCACGATCCGCAGAGTGAAACCGACGTGGTGCTCGCCGACCTCGCACTGCACGCCGAGCAGGCGATGCTGCACGACGTGCGGGACGTCGTGCCCGGCATCCAGGAGCTCGTCGAGGCCCACCGGTCCCGTCGCCCCACCGCGGAGGAGGTCCGGGCCCTGACCTTCTCCGTCGTCGAGCGCCGGTACCACCTGCTGCTCGGCCTCCGTCGGGCCCGCTACTGGGCCACGCTGCGACCACGCTCGTTCCAGGCGGCGGTCGACTCGCTGCGAGCGACGTTCGGCGTGGTGGTGTGCGACATCACCGCCGACTTCGAAGCCGAGGACGACGCCGGCTCCTCCGATGTCGAGGAGCGGAACATGATGGCGCGCACCGCGGTGCGCTCGGCCGACGTCGTGTTCGTCGTCGGGCGGCCCGGCGTCAAGGGGCTCCACGCCCTGGTCCGCGTGCTGGCCGAGCTGTCCGCCGCCGGCGTCCCCGCCGGTCGGATGGTGCCGGTGCTGAACGAAGCGCCCCGCCAGCCCCGCGCCCGCGCAGAGCTGACCGCAGCGCTCGCCGAGCTCGTGGGGCCAGCGCTCGCCGGGGGCCGGACGGTCGCGCCGTTGTTCCTCCCCAGCCGGCGGGTCGAAGAGGCGCTCCGAGACGCAGTCGGGCTGCCGGCACCGTTGCCCTCCCTGCTCGCCGGCGCGTTCCTCGCCGTGGTCGACCGGCTCGGTCCGAGCAACCCCGTCGCCGCTGCGGTCGAGCCGGTCCTCGAGCGCGTCGTGCCCGGCTCGCTCGGCGCCTGGAACGACGACGAGGGCGACGACGACGGTGACGACGGTCGTGGCGAGGAGCGGACGGCATGACCGAGACCACGCTGTCGCCGCTCGCAGAGATCGAGCAGAGCGTGCAGTCGCGAGCCAAGGACCGCAACGTCGACGTCGCCGGGGGTGACGGCATCGGGATCCTGCGCGACCTCATCGACGACGAGATCGCCATGTGGTCCCAGCAGTTCAAGCGGGGCCTTCGGCCCTACGACCTCTCTGATCCCGACCTCGTCGCCGACCGAGCCTTCCGCAACCTCGCCGGGTACGGGCCGCTCGCGCCGCTCCTCGCCGACGACGACGTGTGGGAGATCATGATCAACGCGCCCGACGCGATCTTCGTCAAGCGCCACACCGCGACCTCTGGCTACCACGACGAGGTGTTCCACGACGACGAGCACGTCGTCCGCACGCTCACGAAGATCCTCGACGATGCAGCAGGTTCTCACCGCAAGCTGGATGCGTCCGAGGGCCTCCAGGACGCGCAGCTCGACAACGGCTCCCGACTGCACATCGTCCACGGGGACGTCGGGCGCGACGGCCACATCATCGTGAACATCCGCAAGTTCACCGGCGTGGCCTTCCGCAGCCTCGAGGACCTCGTGGGACGGGAGATGCTCAGCGTCGGGGCGGCCTCGTTCCTGCGTGCGGCGGTGCGGTCCCGCCAGTCGATCATCTTCGCCGGCGCACCTGGTTCCGGGAAGACGACGATGCTCTCGTGCTGCTCGGCCGAGCTCGACCCGTCGCTGCGGGTGGTCACGGCCGAAGAGGTCTTCGAGGTCGACATCCCGCTGCCGAACGTGGCGTCGATGCAGACCCGTCCGCCCCGGGCCGACCGGCCGGCGATCGACCTCCGCCGCCTCGTCGCCGGCTTCCTGCGGATGGCGCCCGACGTCGCCATCGTGGGTGAGGTGCGCGACCGCGAGGCGCTGCCGCTGCTGCTCACGCTCTCCTCTGGCGTGAAGGGCTTCACGACCATCCACGCCGGCTCGGCGCGCCAGGCCCTCACCCGCCTCCGCTTCGTGGCCCAGCTGTCCGACACGTCCTCGGAGCTGCCGATGTCGGCGCTGAACAGCCTGGTCTCGGAGGCAGTCGACATCGTCGTGCACTGCGCCCGGGTGCGCGGTGTCCCCCAGGTGACCGAGATCGTCGCCGTGGAGGAGCTGCAGACGGGCCTCGAGTCGACGTCGTTCACCACGACCCAGCTGTTCTCACGGGCGCGCCACGACGCTCCCCTCACCTGGACCGAGAACCTCCCCGTCCGCTGCGGTCGCGCCTTCGAGGAGGCCGGCTTCGACCTGCGGGACCTGCTGGACGCAGCCGGTGGGGGGCCGCGGTGACAGGTCTGCTGCTCGCGCTGCTCGCCGCCTACGGGGTGTACCTGCTCCACACCGCCATCGCGTTCGGGTGGACGGGGGTGGCACCCGGCCCCCACGTCGAGCGGCGGGGACCGGCCACGCACCGCATCAACGACTGGATGGTGCAGGCGGGCTTCGACGACGTGCGCCCTGCGGAGCTCGGCGCCGCGGCCGGGGTGCTGTTCGTCGTCGGCGCCATCCTCGCCTACGCCCTCTTCGGCGGGATCCTGCCGCCGCTCACGGGCGGGCTGTTCGCGACCACGTTCCCGATCGCAGCGGCTCGGGCGCGCCGGGAGCGGCGGCGCATCGCGGCCCGCGACGCGTGGCCGCGCTTGA
>JBBSLC010000178.1:0-5523 GCA_038255685.1 Acidimicrobiales bacterium
CCAGTCGATCACGACCTTGATGTCGCGCTCGTGGGCGTCGGCGAGGAGCCGGTCGAAGTCCTCGAGCGTGCCGAAGACGGGATCGACGTCGCAGTAGTCGCTCACGTCGTAGCCGAAGTCCGCCATCGGCGAGCGGAAGAACGGCGACAGCCAGATGGCGTCGACGCCGAGCCACGAGAGGTGGTCGAGGCGCTGGCGGACGCCCTCGAGGTCGCCGACGCCGTCTCCATCAGCGTCGGCGAAGCTGCGAGGGTAGATCTGGTAGATCACAGCCGACTTCCACCACGGCACGTCCATCAGGCGAATCTAGCGATGCCGGGCGCTGCACCTCGGATGACGGGAACGGGGTGGGGGCCGAGTATGCTCCTGCATGGTCCCCGTCTGCGAACACTAGGGAGAGCCGCCGTGAAAAAGGGTCGGCATCGGCGCTACGAAGAGGCGCGTGCGGTCAAGCACACGTCCAGCGAGCTTCGGCTCGACGACATCGGCTTCACGGAGAAGGTCGCAGACCTCCCCCCTGTGCCGCCTGAGGAAGAGAATGATGAGTACGCCGACATCGCCGCCCGCTACGGGGCCTTCGACGACGAAGACGAGCCCGAGGCCGACGACGAGCGCTGACGCGCTCGCTTCGCCCGCCCCGCACGGGGGTGCACCGCTGCGCAACGTCGCCCTGGTCGCCCACGTGGACCACGGCAAGACCACCCTGATCGACGCGATCCTCCGCGCCGGCGGGACCTTCGCCGAGCACGCAGCGGTCATCGACCGGGTCATGGACTCGAACGACCAGGAGAAGGAGCGGGGGATCACCATCCTCGCCAAGTCGGCGAGCGTCATGTGGCGGGGGGTCAAGATCAACCTCGTCGACACCCCCGGCCACGCCGACTTCGGTGGCGAGGTCGAGCGGGCGCTCACCATGGTCGACGGCGTGCTCCTGCTCGTCGACGCCGCCGAGGGTCCGCTGCCCCAGACGCGCTACGTGCTCTCCAAGGCGGTCGCCGCCGACCTGCCTGCCGTGGTGGTCATCAACAAGGTGGACCGGGCCGACTCGAGGGCCGAGGAGGTCCTCGACGAGGTGTACCAGCTGTTCATGGACCTCGAGGTCCCGGACCACCACATCGACTTCCCCGTGCTGTCCGCCGTCGCCCGCGAGGGAAAGGCGATGGTCGGCATCGGCATGCCGGGCGCCGACGCCGACCTGTCACCGCTGCTCGACGCCATCCTCCACACCGTGCCGGCGCCGATCGGCGACCCTGGCGCACCGCTGCAGGCGCTGGTCACCAACCTCGATGCCTCCGACTACCTCGGACGCCTCGCCATCGGCCGAGTCATGCGCGGCACCCTTCACGCCGGACGCCCGGTCGCGGTGATCAAGGGTGGCGACGCTGCCACCATCGTGAAGAAGCCCTCCAAGGTCCTCGGCATCGCCGGCCTCGAGCGAGTCGACGTCGAGGAGATCGTCGCCGGCGACGTCTTCGTCATCGCCGGCCTCTCCGACGTCGAGATCGGCGACACCATCGCCGACCCGTCCGACCCCGACCCGTTGCCCCGCCTGACGGTCGACGAGCCGGTCCTGCGCATGACCTTTGGGCCCAACACGTCGCCCATCTCCGGCAAGGAGGGCACCTACGTGACCTCCCGCCACATCCGTGACCGCCTGGCTCGCGAGGTGCTCGGCAACGTGGCGATCAAGGTCGAGGACACCGAGTCCCCCGACATCATCCAGGTCGCCGGCCGTGGCGAGCTCCAGCTCGCCGTCCTCATCGAGACGATGCGCCGGGAGGGCTACGAGCTCGAGGTCAGCAGGCCCGAGGTGATCACCAAGGACATCGAGGGCAAGCGCCACGAGCCGCTCGAAGAAGGCGTGGCCGACGTCCCCGACGAGCACGTCGGCACCGTCACCCAGACGCTCGCCCCTCGGAAGGGCAAGGTCATCGACATGCGCCCCGGCGACCCCGGCCGCACGCTGATCACGTTCGAGGCGCCCGCCCGTGGCCTCCTCGGCATGCGCACCGAGCTGCTCACCGCCACCCGGGGAACGATCCTGCTCCACACCCGCCACCGCGGCTGGACCCCCTGGGTCGGCGACCTGCCCACCCGCAAGGGCGGCGCCATGATCGCCGACCGCAGCGGGGCGAGCACGGCCTACGCCCTCGACAACCTCCAGCTCCGCGGCGAGCTGCTCGTCGGACCCGGCGAGACGGTCTACGAGGGCATGGTCATCGGCGAGAACAGCCGGGCCGGCGACATGGTCGTCAACTGCGTCCGGGAGAAGCAGAAGACGAACATCCGGACCCACGCAGCGGACGATGCGGTCAAGCTGCCGCCGCCCCGGGAGCTCACGATCGAGTCGTCGATCGAGATGATCACCGACGACGAGCTCGTCGAGATCACGCCTGGGCACCTCCGCATCCGCAAGCGCAAGCTGCGCGAGCAGGACCGCCGCCGGGGCTGACCCGGCCGACCGGGCCGGTACGGCGGCGGCCCCCACGAGGAGGTGCCACGACGTGGCGACGTTCCAGCTCGTCTCCCGGCGGGGTCACCCTGACTTCCTCGACCTGCCCTGGGACCGCCCCCTCGCTGCGTGGGAGACCGACCGTCTGGTCGACGTGGCGAGGGGGATCTCGCGCCACGTCGTCCGGTTCGTCACCTACGACGGAGTGGTCTACGCCATCAAGGAGACAGCGAAGGCCACGGCTGAACGGGAGTACAGCCTGCTGCGCTCGCTCGCCGAGGCAGGGCTGCCGGTGGTGGAGGCCGTCGGGGTCGTCTCCGGTCGGGTCGGTCCGGATGGGACGCCGCTCGACGCCGCCCTCATCACCCGCCACCTCGCGTTCTCGTTGCCGTACCGCTACCTGTTCGGGGGACGCGGCGTCGCCGACCTGCGCAGCCGGCTGCTCGACGCCCTCGCCGTGCTGCTCGTCCGGCTGCACCTCGAGGGGTTCTACTGGGGCGACTGCTCGCTCTCGAACACGCTCTTCCGCCGTGACGCCGGGGCCTTGTCGGCCTACCTGGTCGACGCCGAGACCGGTGAGCTGCGCGAAGCCCTCTCGGAGGGGCAGCGGCTCCATGACCTCCAGATCGCCACGGAGAACGTGGCAGGGGAGATCATGGACCTCGCAGCTGCGTCGCGGTTGCCCTCCGACGTCGATCCCGAGGAGACGCTCCTCGAGCTCGAGCGGCGCTACCACGGGCTCTGGGAGGAGCTGACCAGGAGCGAGGAGTTCGGTGCCGGCGAGCGCTACCAGATCGATCGCCGCCTGGAGCGGCTGAACGACATGGGCTTCGACGTCGAGGAGATGGTGCTGGAGTCGACCGAGGGCGGCGACCGCATCCGGCTCCAGCCCCGCGTGGTCGAGGCCGGTCACCACAGCCGGACCCTGCGCCACCTCACCGGCCTCGAGGTGCAGGAGAACCAGGCCAGGCGGCTCCTGAACGACGTGCTCGCCTACCGCGCCCACCTCGAGAGGGAGGGTGGCGGCCCGATCCCCGAGGCCGTCGCCGCCTACCGGTGGCTCAGCGAGGTGTACGAACCGATCACCGCCGCCATCCCGGGGAGCCAGCGCTCCAAGCTCGAGCTGGCAGAGACGTTCCACGAGGTGCTCGAGCACCGGTGGTTCCTCTCCGAGGCAGCAGGTGGCGATGTCGGCAACGACGTCGCCGTGCGCTCGTACCTCGAGTCGGTGCTGCCCTTCGTCCCCGACGAGGTGCGGCTGCTGCCCGGTCCGGGTGACGGCGAGGAGGAGTGGTCGAGCGGCCCCTGAGGCGCAGCCCGACCCGTCCGCGCACGAGTGGACCTGTACCCTTCGCACCATGCGGCGGCGCTGGGGAGCCCGAAGCGGGGGCCTCCTCGCGACGGCGTTGATGGTGGTTGCGTGCGGCGGCGGCTCGGAGGAGCTCGTCCTCCAGCGCGTGGACGGGCCCGCGCAGGTCGCGGCCCCCGTCCTCGAGTCGCTCGTGAACCCGGCGACGGTGCCGCCTGCGACCGCACCGCCTGCGACGGCACCGGCGGCCACCACGCCACCCGCCACCGCGCCGCCCACCACCGTCGGACCGCCCACCACTGCGCCGCCGCCACCACCCGCACCCGCACCGGTGGTCGCTGCATCCGCACGGGCGCTCGACGTCTACTCGGGCCTCGGCGCGTGGATCGACGTCTACGACTGGAGCCTCACCTTCGGGAAGGACGGCCGACTCGTCGAGGTCGGTGACATCGATCGCATGGCCGACCTCGGCGTGCAGACGCTCTACGTGCAGGCCTCGAAGTGGGACGCACCGACCCACGTCCTCGAGCCCGAGCGCCTGCTGCCACTGATCGAACGGGCGCGAGGTCGGGGCATGGGCGTCGTCGCGTGGTACCTGCCGACGCTCGAGGATCCCGCCTTCGACCTCGCCCGCCTCCTGACCATCGCCGACCTGCCCGTCGACTCCCTCGCCGTCGACATCGAGTCGCTGAAGGTGGCGGACCACGCCGAGCGGAGCCGGCGCCTGCTCGCCCTCTCCGCCGAGCTGCGCACGGCCCGACCCGACCTCGCCCTCGGGGCGATCCCGTACCCACCGGTGCTGCTCGAGGTGGTCAACCCCAACCTCTGGCCCGGCTTCCCGTGGGCCGACCTGGCGCCCCTCTACGACGTCTGGCTGCCGATGAGCTACCAGAGCGACCGCAAGGAGAGCTCGGGCTACCGCGACGCCGAGCGCTACACGGGCGAGAGCATCGATCGGATGCGGGCCAACCTGGGCAGGCCTGACGCGCCGGTCCACACCATCGGTGGCATCGCCAACCGCACGAGCCCCGCTGACGTCGAGGGCATGCTCCGAGCGGCAGTGCCCCGGGGGGTGCTCGGCGGCTCCCTGTACGACTACCGCACCACCACCGACGACCTGTGGCCAGTGCTCCAGGCGTTCCGGGCGGCCAGCCGCTGACGGTGCCTCAGCCTCGCCGACGGACCGCAGGGTGGGGCAGCACCGTCGTGCTCGAGAGGCGGTCCCCGAGGGCGTCGAGCAGCAGGAGGTAGATCGAGGCCCCGACCATCTCCTCGAGCTCGGCGCGCATCGAGGCGAGCACGGTCGCGTCGCCGACGAAGGCATCCGGAGACTCGGTGCACCACCAGTGGAAGTCCTCGCCTCCCTCGCCCCAGTCCCGGCGCTTCCACTCCCGCACCGTCGAGGTGACGTGGCCGAGCTCGTCGGTGCTGTCGACCCGGCGCACCGGCAGCTGCCAGCACACGTCGGGCTTGGTCTCGTGGTGGTGCAGGCCACGCGCCACGGCGGCCACGTGCAGCGCGCACCCGGCCCCGGCGGCGAAGCCCGGTCGGTTGAGCAGCACGCACGCCCCGTCGTGGATCCGGGTCCGCCAGGTGCCGTCCTCGCGCACGGTGGCACCCTTGCGGATGCCGACCGGCCGGAGCTGCCACTCCTCGGGGCCAAGCGTGGCGATGACCGCCTCGACCCGATCCCGGTCGGCGTCATCGGTGAAGTGAGCCCCGAAGCTGCAGCACCCCTGCACCAGATCGGTCGCGTCGTGGC
>JBBSLC010000179.1:0-5336 GCA_038255685.1 Acidimicrobiales bacterium
ACCGCTGCTCCCAACCCGGTCGCGGTCGCCGACGGCGGGCACGGCGACACCGATCTCACCATCGCGGTGCCGAGGCAGGCGAAGGCCGGGACCTACACGCTCACGGTGACCGCCACGTCCGGCATCGACCCGGCCGTGAGCGGCAGCGACGACGTGGTCGTCGAGGTGGTGAAGGGGCAGCCGTCGGCACCGGGTCGCCCGGCGACCGCAGCCAGCTCCGGCTCCGACACCCCGGGCACCACGGCCGGCTCCAGCTCGGACCCCTCGGCCGGGACCAGCCTCGCCGCGGTGCCGGCGAGCTCGACGGGAACCCTGGGTGGCTCGACCGGGACGGTCGCCCTGCTCGTGGTGTTGGCGTTGGCGCTGGCGCTCGTGATCCCGCCGGTCTTCCGCCGGCGACCCGGGCGCTGACGGCCAGACGCCCGTAGCCGTCCCGGGCCGGCCGCCAGCTCCCCAGCCGGCGGCCGGCCACGGTCCACGTCGCAGATCTGCACGTGGCGGATCTCGACCGAGCGCGTCAGTGAGGCGGTGTCGGGTCGTACTGGATGAAGCGGCGGACCTCGGCCGAGCGGGCGGGCGACGCCAGGCGGCCGACGAGGTGGAGGGCCATGTCGATGCCGGCGGAGACCCCGGCGGATGTGACGACGTCGCCGTCGTCGACCCAGCGGTCATCGGGACGGACGGCGATGGTGGGGTCGAGGGAGGCGAGCAGGTCGAGTGAGCCCCAGTGCGTCGTCGCCGGCCGGTCTCGGAGGAGCCCGGCTGCGGCGTAGACCAGTGAGCCCGTGCAGACGCTCGTCATCAGCTCGGCGCGCTCGGCGAGCGCCCGGACCCAGGTGAGGTGATCCTCGTCGACGAGCTGGGGGCGGGTGCCCCGACCGCCGGGGTGGACCACGAGGTCGAGGGGCGGGCAGCTGTCGATGTCGTGCGCGGCGACGATGCCGAGGCCCTTCGCGCAGCGCACGGCACCGCCGGTGCGGGAGAAGGTCGTCACCCGCCAGCCGTCGTCGGGGAAGTAGGTCGTCCAGGCGGCGAGGACGTCCCACGGCCCGACGGCGTCGAGCTCCTCGACGTCGTCGAACAGCAGGATGCCGATGGTGCGAGCGGCGTCGGTCACGGTCGCAACCTACGCGTGCCAGCATCACGAGGTGCCAGCTGGCGACGAGACCGACGGCCACGCCCGGGACGCCTGCGCGGTGTGCGGCACCCACGTGCCGCCCCGGCCCGGCGGCACCCAGGTGGTGGCCGGGGCGCGCGTCGACCGGGAGATCGGCTCGTGCCGTTCCTGCGGGCTCCAGCTGGTGCGCTTCGCCGGTGAGTCGTGGCGGGAGATCCGAGGGTAGGCAGCGCCCCCATCGGGTGATCGCGCTCAACGTCGGCGCCGCATGCGTCGATGAGGAGCCGTGGAGGCAACTGCGATGACGACCCCGACAGCCGCCCGACGACGCCTGGGCGACATCCTCGTCAGCGACGGCGCGCTCAGCGAAGCGGACCTCGAGCGAGCGCTCGCGATCCAAGCGGAGACTGGCGCCCGCCTCGGCAGCGTGCTGCTCACGAACGGCCTGGTGAGCCGGGTGAAGCTGCTGCGCGCCGTCGCCGCCCAGGTCGGTGTCACGTTCGTGGACCTCGACACCTTCCCGATCGACTGGGAGGCGACGAGCACGGTCCCCGTCGGGCTCGCCCGGCGCCACCAGGCGCTCCCGATCGGCTACGAGGACGAGCGGCTGCTCGTCGCCATGGCCAACCCGTCAGACGTCTTCGCCCTCGACGACATCCGGTCCGTCAGCGGTCGACAGCTCCATGCCGTGCTGGCCGAGCCCGACCAGCTCCGGTCCGCCATCGAGCGCATCGGCGCCGATGCGACCGAAGTCGCAGCGGCCATCCAGCTGGCAGTGGACGACACCGGGGACAAAGAGTCGACCAGCGAGCTCGCAGCCCTCGGCGCCGCCGAAGATGCGCCGATCGTCCGCTTCGTCGAGCTGATGATCGGCAAGGCGGTCACCGACCACGCCTCCGACATCCACGTCGAGCCTGCTGCCGACGGCTTGCGCATCCGCTTCCGGATCGACGGGGTGCTGCACGACACGATGCACGCCCCACGGTCCATCCAGGCCGGCATCGTGAGCCGGCTGAAGATCATGGCCGACATCAACATCGCCGAGCGCCGCCTCCCGCAGGACGGCCGAGCGTCGATCCGCGTGTCGGGTCGCTCCATCGACCTGCGCGTCGCCACGATCCCCACCATCCACGGCGAGGCCGCCGTCCTGCGCATCCTCGACAAGGGCACCATGGCGATGACCCTCGCCGAGTCGGGGTTCCTCCCCGACACCCTCGCCCGCTTCGAGTCGGCGTACCGCAAGCCGTGGGGGGCCATCCTGGTCACCGGCCCGACCGGATCCGGCAAGACGTCGACCCTGTACGGGACGCTGAGCGAGCTGAACGAGCCGCACCGGAACATCATCACGATCGAGGACCCGGTCGAGTACCGCCTCGAGGGCGTGAAGCAGGTGCAGGTGAACGTCAAGGCCGGCCTGACGTTCGCCAACGCGCTGCGCTCGTTCCTCCGGGCCGACCCCGACGTGCTCCTCGTGGGCGAGATCCGCGACGCCGAGACCGCCGTCATGGTCGCCGAAGCCTCGCTCACCGGGCACCTGGTGCTCTCGACGTTGCACACCAACGACGCAGCCTCGACCCCTCTGCGCCTGCTCGAGCTCGGCCTCGAGCCGTTCCTCGTGACCTCGGCGCTGCAGTGCGTCCTCGGCCAGCGACTGGCCCGTCGCCTCTGCGATCGGTGCGCGGAGCCCTTCGAGCCGAGTGACGTCGTGCTCGAGGCTGCTGGCTGGCGAGATGACCTGGTCGACGCCGATGTGACCCCGCAGTTCAGCCGGGCGGTGGGCTGCCCGGCGTGCGCCCAGACCGGCTACCGCGGGCGGTTCGCCATCCACGAGGTCTTGCTGGCGAGCGAGGAGCTGTGCCGGCTGATCATCCGGGGAGCGCACACCGACGAGGTCGACGCGCTGGCGCGCGCCGAGGGGATGCGGACCATGCGAGAGGACGGCCTCGTCAAGGCTGCGTTCGGCATGACCTCGATCGAGGAGCTCACCCGCGTCGTCATCTGACCACGTCGTTGACGAGGGGGGAGACGCCCTCCACCCTGACCTCGATCACGTCACCCGGCTGGAGGAAGGTCCCCGTCACCACGCCGACCCCCGACGGGGTCCCGGTGGAGACCACGTCGCCCGGCTCGAGCGTGGTGAAGCGCGAGAGGTAGGCCAGGATGGCGCCGACGTCGTGGACGAGGTCGGTCGTGCGAGCGGCCTGGCGGACCTCGCCGTTGACGAGCGTCTCGAGACCGATGTCGTCGGGGTCGGGGTACTCGTCGAGCGTGGTCAGGCTGACACCGAGTGGCGTGAAGGTGTCGAAGCTCTTGGCCAGCCCGAAGTTGCCCGTGCCCGACTGCACGTCGCGTGCGGTGACGTCGTTGCACGCCGTGATCCCCACGACGTGGTCCCACGCGTCCTCGGCCCGGATGGAGCTGGCCCGGCGCCCGATGACGACGGCGACCTCGCCCTCGAAGTCGACGCGGTCGGGTGCCGCCCCCGGCAGCACGATCGAGGTCCCGTGGCCGACGACGGACGACGTCGTCTTGATGAACACCATCGGCTCCGACGGCGCCTCCCGACCCGTCTCCGCAGCGTGGGAGTGGTAGTTGAGCCCGACGGCCCAGACCTTGCCGGGGCGGGGGAGCGGTGAGCGCAGGGTCGTCTCCGCGAGGGACAACCGACGGCGCTCGCCGGCAGCCGCCGCCGCGGCGAGCGAACCCCTGGCCCACAGCAGAGCACTCAGATCCGGTTCCTCGAGGTCGAGGAGCGCGACCTCGCCGCCCTCCAGGCGACCGATGCCGTCGGTGGTGGTGACGAGCTGCATCAGCCCTCCGAGAGCGGCGGGAGGGCAGCGGTCACAGCGTCGGCCTCCCTCACCCGGAGGGCGACGTTGACACGAAGGCGCTCGAGGTGCTGCTCGACGGTGCGCGTGCCCTGGGGCACGGGGTGGTCGGCGAGGAAGGCGGCGACGTCGGCTGCGAGCTCCGGCCGGTTGAGGGTGGTGACGCCGCCGAGGAGCCTCGAGATGCTGTTGTCGGGCAGCCGTTCGACGATGGCGTCCCACTCTCCCTTGATGAACTCCCATGCCTGCTCGTTGACCGCCCGGTTGCCGAGCAGCAGCAGCAGGACGAAAGGCGCGTTCTGGGAGCGGATGTCGTCGGTGAGCGTCATGGCCAGCGTCTTGTCGGCGAGGTCGCGCTGCGGGAAGCCGGCGAGCGCATAGAGGTAGCGCAGCGCCTCCTGGGGTGACGACGACGACCGGAAGCGATCGAGGAAGGCCGCATGGTCGTCCTCGGTGCCCGATGCAGCGATGATCCCGACCACGGCGCCGGCGACGTTGGGGTCGATCGAGCCGGCATCGGCGACGTAGGCGTCGTGGGTCTCTCGGGCACGAGCCTGCACGCCCCGATCTGCACCGAGGACCCCGAGCGTCGAGAGCACCGTGCCCCGAGCCTGGCGGGTGAGGTCGTCCTCGCCCGGTGTCGGCTCCCAGCCGAGGCGCTCGAGGGCGGGACCGGCGAGGGCGCGGACGAACGCCTGGAAGCGCTGCCGGGGCTCACCGTCGAGGATGCGGTCGATGCCCCCGAGGGCGGCAGCGAGCACCGCCCACACGGTCGGATCGGTCTCGTCCTCGAAGCCCGAGGCGAGCTCGACCAGCTCGTGGGCCGGCGTGGCGCCGGACAGGACCGACGCCCACGTGTCCTCCACCAGCAGGGCCCGCTCGACCGGGGCGAGGTCGCTGAGCCGCCCGCGCAGCGAGGCCAGCAGCTCGGCGGTGTAGGAGACGCGGTAGAACCCGTGGCCACCGGCGTTGACGAGCAGGTGATCGCTGGCCCCGGGGAGGTGCACGGTGGTGGACGGCCCGTCGAGGAGCACCTTCGTCGGGTCCCCGGCACCCGCCTGCACGACGATGGGCACCGCCCACGTCGCAGGATCGGTCGTGGCGTCGGGCGAACCCGTCGAGAACCGGAAGCGCTCCTGGGTCAGGGTCACCTGGTCGCCATCGGCCGACACGCCGATCAAGGGGTAGCCGCCCTGGGAGATCCAGCTGTCCATGATGCGGCGCACCGGGTCGCCGGTCGCCTCCTCGATGGCGTCCCAGAGATCGGTCGTCTCCGCGTTGCCGTAGGCGCGGGTCGACAGGTAGAGCCGGATGCCCTCTCGGAACCGGTCGGTGCCGAGGTACTGCTCGATCATGCGGAGGACCGACGCACCCTTCTGGTACGTGAGGAC
>JBBSLC010000180.1:0-5295 GCA_038255685.1 Acidimicrobiales bacterium
GTGTCGGCGTTGTCGGCGGCACCGTCTTCGTCGTTGTCGACTCCGTCGTTGCACTCGTTGGTGCCGCCATCGACGGGGGTGTTCTCGGTGGTGTCGCCGTCTTGGCAGTCGTTGGTGTCGGCGTTGTCGGCGGCACCGTCTCCGTCGTTGTCGAGTCCGTCGTTGCACTCGTTGTCACCGTCGTCGTCACGGTCCTGCTGGCCACAGCCGGGTGCGGGGGTCCGGTCGGGGTTGGGTGATGCGTCCGGACAAGCCTCGCCCTTCTCGCCGTCTTCCGGTCCCTTGTCCTCCGGCGGTGCCGGCTGCTCCTCTGGAGCCTTTCCCTTGCTTGATCCGTTGCCGCCCGTAGCGGCCATGCTGGTGCCAGCGAAGGCGACCAGCGTGAACGCTGCGAGCAACGCGATGAGGTACTTGCGCACGTGATTCTCCTGTTGTGGGTCGTGTGGGGCGACGGGACAGCAAGAGATGGAGCGACGTCGAGTGGAGTACGCCGATCCCGCCTGGGTGGAACGAATGTCCGTTCCGTGGTGAACGGGGGCTTTCCCGTCTCTGTCCCTTTCAACACGCTTCGAAGGGATTTCTTGCGCAGATCGTGACTATTTCTCGAATGAGGTAGGGAAGTCGCTACGGAGCGTGTGGTTCGTGGCGTAATTCGGAGGAAAGCGACAAAACCTCCAGTTCGTTTCCTCCCACGACGATGGAAGGGCGTGCAACAGGATCCGCAGCCGACGGCGATCACGCTCGTCGACCTCTTCGACCGGCTCCCTGACGCCGTCGTCGTGATCGATGGCGCGGGGAGCGTCGTGCGAGCCAACCAGGCGGCGGGACGGGTCATGGGGGCACCTGCGTCCACGTTCGTGGGGACGAGCGGGTTCGACCTCGTGCACCCTGACGACCTGCAGCTGGCGGCGCTCTCCCTCGCCTCGGTCGAGGGCAAGGAGGTCGGGACCCCCATCGAGCTCCGGATCGGGACCAGCGGTGGCTGGCGGCTCGTGGAGGTGGTCGGTGCCCCGCTCGGCGACGGCACCGTCGCGCTCTCGATGCGGGACCTGACCGACCGACGCCGGTGGGAGGTCGCCGGCGGCGAGGTCGCACGCTTCCGCTCGCTCGTCCAGCACGCTGCGAGCATCACGATGCTGCTCGACTCGCAGGGGATCGTCTCCTCGGTGTCGGGGGCGATCACCAGACTGCTCGGACACGACCCCGAGGCGGTGTGCGACCACCCCCTCGTCCGGATCGTGCACCCCGACGACCGGTTTCTCGTGCGCGGCGCCATCGTCGCTGCCTCCCAGACCTCACCCGGGGACCCGCCGGTCACGGTCGAGGCGCTCCTCGCCACCCGTGGCGGTCTGCACCGGCCGTTCGAGCTGAGCATCGTCTCCCTGCTCGACGACCCGACGGTCGCCGGCTTGGTCGTCTCGGGGCACGACATCAGCAAGCTGCGGGCCGTGCAGGAGGAGCTCGCCGAGCTCGCCCACGTCGACGCGCTGACGGGCCTGCCGAACCGGCGGGCGTTCGACCTGGCGCTCGAGCGCGAGTGGTCGCTGACCTCCGAGGACGGGATCGACTCGTTCCTCGTCGTCGCCGACCTCGACCACTTCAAGGAGCTGAACGACGCACACGGCCACATGGCAGGGGACGAGGCGCTCCGCCAGGTTGCGAGTGCCATGCGGGGGAGCGTGCGCAAGACCGACTTCGTGGCCCGGCTCGGTGGCGACGAGTTCGCCATCATCCTCATCCGCTGTGGCGGCGAGGTGGCTGCAGTCGGGTTCGCCGACGTGCTTCGTCAGCGGTTGGCTGAAGCGTGTCGTTCGCTCCCTGCGGCGATCGACATCAGCGTGGGCCACGTGTCGCTCCGGTCCGCAGGATCAGCGCCGGCCGCGCTGCACCAAGCGGACGTGGCCATGTACGCCGAGAAGCGTGCGCGAGAGCTGTCGGGGCACAGGGGCCCTTGATCCGACGGGCGGTGGTGCAGACCGCTGCGAGCAACGATCCAGAGCAGGGCCGTGCACCAGCGGTACGCCTCGCCCGTCGACCTTGGGGCAGGGGCGGTAGGTTGCGACCATGCCGCGCTACGTCATGCTCTCGAACCTCGGGCCCGATGGCTACGCCACGTTGCAGGAGCACCCCGAGCGGTTGAAGGGCGTCAACGCCGAGGTCGAGGCGATGGGCGTGAAGGTGATCGAGCAGTACGGCCTCCTCGGCCAGTACGACTTCTTGAACATCCTCGAGGCCCCCGACGAGATCACCATGGCCCGGGTCGCCACCGCCCTCGCGGCACGGGGCACGCTCAAGTCGATCACGCTCACCGCCATCCCCGTCGACGAGCTGATCGCCGGCCTCAGAGGCGAGACCCCGACGCCGCAGTAGCGCTCACACCCACCACATCGACGAACGGTTGCGGGTGCGCCTGACCTCGTCGGTGGTGAAGGCACGAGGGAGCACGGAGCGGTCGGAGCACCGGAGGATCCGGTAGGCCCCGTCGACGTGGTCGACGACCTCGAAGCCGGTCGACCAGTCGCCGTCGAAGCCGTTCCGCACCTCGACCCCGGTCCCGACTGGCAGCAACATCCCCTCGGCCTCCCCGGACCCGACCCCAGCGCTGGAGGTGCAGGGTGATCTTCGCGCGAGGCGCGGCGGCCCGCGCCGGGCTGGTTGACTGAGGCCATGGCAGACACCGTCTCCGCAGGCACCGACGTCGGGGAGGTCCGCCTCACGGAGTGGACCTCGTGTGGTGGGTGTGCGGCGAAGTGGGGGGCGACCGCGCTCGCCGGGATCGTCGCCGACATCGTGTCGGACGCCGACCCGGCGCTGCTCGTCGGCCTGGCACTGTTCGACGATGCCGCTGTCTACCGTCTCACCGACGACCTCGCCCTCGTGTCGACCACCGACTTCTTCCCGCCGCTCGTCGACGACCCGGGCGACTTCGGAGCGATCGCTGCCGCCAACGCCTGCAGCGACGTGTTCGCCATGGGGGGGAGGGTGATCACGGCGCTGAACCTGTCCGCCTTCCCCGAGCGCCTCCCCGTGCCGGCGATCGCTGCCATCCTCCAGGCTGCGGCCGACGTCGTGCGCGAGGCCGGCGGGAGCGTCGCCGGCGGCCACACCATCCGCTCCGACGAACCGATCTTCGGCCTCGCCGTGCAAGGCCTCGTCCACCCCGACCGGATCTTCACCAAGGGCGGGGCTCAGGTCGGCGACGCGCTCGTGCTCTCCAAGCCGCTCGGCACCGGCATCGTCCTCGCAGGCGGGGGAGCGGAGGACAAGGCAACGGCGACGGAAGGGATGCGAAGGTTGAACCGCCTCGCGTCCGAGGCCCTCCAAGCGCTCGGCGCGGCGACCCACGCCGTCACCGACGTGACCGGCTTCGGACTCTTCGGGCACGGATGGGAGATGGCCGAGCGAGCCGGGCTCCGGTTCGCCTTCGAGGCGTCGGCCCTCCCGCTCTACGAGGGCGCCCTCGCAGCAGCGGAGGCAGGCACCCGCACCGGTGGCGACCCGCGCAACCGAGCGCACCTGTCCGGTCGGGTCGAGGTCGGCCCCGACGTGGGCGAGGCACTCGAGGCGATCGGGTTCGACCCGCAGACGAGCGGCGGGCTGCTGGCCGCCATCGACCCCGGCGCCGTCGGTCGGGCACAGGCTGCCGGCTTCCACGTGGTCGGCCGAGTCGAGACCGGCCCTGCTGGTGTGTCCCTCGCATGACGGTCCGTGCAGGGTCCGGGGCGGTCCGGCGTCGGCGGTAGCGTGCGGCGGTGGCCGTGACCGCCCCCGTCCTGCGCAAGGCGCTCAAGGCGTCGAGCCCGTCGCTCGCCTTCGAGCGGGCGCTGTGGGATGCGGGCAAGGACGTCGTGGTGGGTGTCGACGAAGTCGGGCGGGGCGCGTGGGCGGGCCCGCTCTCGGTCGGCGCAGCGGTGGTGCCGAAGGACCGGCGGGTCTACAAGATCCGTGACTCCAAGCAGCTGAGCGAAGCGGAGCGCGAGGCGCTGTTCGACCGCATCGCCGGGTGGTGCGAGGCGTGGGCCGTCGGTCACGCCAGCCAGGAGGAGTGCGACGAGCTCGGCATGTCGGCCGCCCAGCGCCTTGCCGCGAAGCGGGCGATCGACGGTCTCGGCATCGTCCCCGACAGGGTGCTCGTCGACGGGAGCTGGGACTTCATCGGCGGGGGACGCACGGACCGACTGGTGAAGGGCGACCGCCGCTGCCTCTCCATCGCAGCGGCGTCGATCCTCGCAAAGGTGACCCGGGACCGCATGATGCGAGCCGAGGCGGAGCACTTCCCCGGCTACGACTTCGAGCTCAACAAGGGCTACCCGTGCCCCCGCCACAAGGTGGCGCTGAAGGGCATGGGGCCGACGAGCATCCACCGCAGGACCTGGGTGTTCATGGACCACCTGCCGTGGGGCAGCTGCCACCGGCCGCTCCCCGTCGATCCGCAGGGGACGCTGCTCTAGCGGGTCTCGAGGTCGCTGGTGAGGTGGCCGACGTCGTTGAGGCGCAGCAGGCTGAACGCGCAGCTGCCGGCGGTGTCGTAGGGACTGAGCTCGCTCACCGAGCTGTGGCGCATCACGAATCGCTCCCACTCCCACGGCACCGGGTCGATGCCGAGCAGGTGGCCGATGGCGACGGCGTTCGTGCCGGCGTGGGCGACCATCACGACGTGCAGGCCGGGCGCGTCCACCTCCCACAGCGGTGAGCCGGGACCCACAGGGCGCGCCCCACGCTCGGCGAGCATGTCGGTGAGGCCGGTCGTGATCCGGATGTGGAAGTCTCGGAACGACTCACCGCCCGGGATGCCGTCCCACTGCTCTTCGACCGGGCGGGCACGACCTTCGGCGAAGGCCCTGATCACCTGGTCCTCGGGGGCGCCCTCCCACGGCGGAGCGCCGATCTCGGCCAGCCACGGCGTCGTTGCCCCCTCGAGGCCGAGGACCTCGAGCAGCGGTGCTGCGGTCTGCTGGGCCCGCACGAGCGGCGAGACGAGCACCTCGTCGCACGACAGGTCTGCGAGGTGGCGGGCCAGGAGCTCGGCCTGGTGCTCGCCTCGCTCGGTCAGGTGCGGGTCGTCGACGGAACGACCGTCGACCGTCCAGGCAGGCTCGCCGTGGCGGATGAAGGTGAGGCGCATCCCCCGAGTCTGGCCTGAGCCCGGGCACCGTCCGACCAGGTTCTCGGTGCGTGGAGACCCACCGTCTGGGGCTGGACGCACCGAGAACGAGCGGGGACGGGCTCAGTTCGTGCGCAGCTCCCGGAACGGGGTCTTGGAGTCGATGCCCGGGTCCTTCGGGAGCCCGAGGA
>JBBSLC010000181.1:0-5136 GCA_038255685.1 Acidimicrobiales bacterium
GACGTCGTGCTGTTCGTGGTCGACGTCACGGTCGGGATCACCGACGAGGACCGTGAGGTCGCCAACCGACTGCAGAACCGCACCGGACCGGTGCTCGTGATCGCCAACAAGGTCGACGGTCCGACGCGCGAGAACGACATCTGGGAGTTCATCAAGCTCGGCCTCGGCGACCCGTGGGCGATCTCGGCGCTCCACGGACGCCAGACCGGTGACCTCCTCGATCACGTGGTGGCCCTGCTCCCGAACGCCGGAGCCGGCGCCGAGGCAGACGCGGCGAGGCTCGAGCAGGAGGAACGGGGGGACGCAGACGAGGTCGCGCTGCCCGACGTCCCGTCCGTCGCCATCGTCGGCCGCCCCAACGTCGGCAAGTCCACCCTGTTCAACCGGCTCATCGGCGAGGAGCGCGCCGTCGTCCACGACATGCCGGGCACCACGCGCGACACCGTCGACACCGTCGTCGCGACCGATGAGGGGCCGATCCGCTTCGTGGACACGGCCGGCATGCGCCGCAAGGCGAAGATCACCGAGGGCACCGAGTACTACTCCCTCGTCCGGGCGCTGCAAGCGATCGACACCGTCGACGTGGCGGTGCTCGTGCTCGATGCGACCGAGGGCGTGACGGCCCAGGACCAGCGCCTCGCCGAGCGGGTCGACGCTGCTGGGTGCCCGGTCGTGATCCTGCTGAACAAGTGGGAGACGCTCGACGCCGAGCAGCGCCAGGACGTCACGTGGCAGGTCGAGGAGCGGCTCCACTTCATGCGGGAGAGCCCGGTGCTGAAGGGCAGCGCGCTGACCGGCAAGGGCGTCAGCCGCATGTTGCCTGCGCTCGCCCAGGCCGTGCAGGCATACCACCGGCGTGTGCCCACCCGAGAGCTGAACAAGGTGATCCAGGCCGCCCAGGCGGCCCACCCCTCGCCGACGGGGCGCGTGCTCTACGCGACCCAGGGTGCGTCGGAACCGCCCACGTTCACGCTCTTCGCCAACCGGGAGATGCCACCCACCTACCTGCGCTACCTCGAGCGCAAGATCAGGGAGCACTTCGAGCTCGGGAACACGCCGCTCAAGATCCGGGTCCGCAAGCGGTCGTCCTGAGAGAGCCAGGAGCGCCCGCACTACGCTCGTCGTCGTCATGATCGAGCGACCGATACTTGCCGCGGCTCTGGTGGCCGTGGTGGCGGCCACGTTCATCTGGGGTCGGAGCGCACAGCGCCTCCGGCGGGTTGCCCGTCGCATCGAGACCGGTGCCGGGGCCCACGCCGAGGTCGCCAGGTTGGCGCGGATCTCGTACCGCAAGGACTCCCACGCCGCCGGCCTGTACGGGATCGCCGCGCTCACCCTCGCCATCAGCGTCTTCTCCGACGCGCCGTGGGCGAACGCGCTGCGCGCCCTGATCATCATCCCGGTCCTGCTGTCGATCTACTACGCGCGCGGCATCTGGAGCCATGCCCGGCTCACCGAGAGCCGGAGCCAGCTCGAGCAGCGGGCGCAGGAGGTGCTCGTCCAAGAGGCGCTCGCGCCGAAGCGGTGGGCGGCCCGTCTCGCCCCCGAGGACGTGCCCGAGTTCCCCGGCTTCGAGGTCGGCACGCTGTACGAGGCCGGGACGGGGGCGATGGCCGGTGACTTCTTCGATGTGTTCCGCACGAGCCCGAGCCGGATCGCCGCCGTCATCGGCGACGTCGCTGGTCACGGCATCGAGCCGTCGATCACCGCCTTCCAGGCGAAGTACCTGCTGCGGGTCTTCCTGCGGCAGTTCCGTGACCCTGGCCAGGCGCTCGAGGAGCTGAACACGCAGATCTCGGGCATGGGTCGGGGTGAGGAGTTCATCTCGATGTGCGTCGCCGTGCTCGACACCGACGCGTCGACCCTTCGGTACGCGTCAGCCGGCCACCCGCCCGGCTTCCTCTGGCACGGCGGCGAGGTCCTGCCCCTGCGCACGACGGGTCCGCTCATCTCGCTCATCCCCGATGCCGAGTACTCGAGCCGCGAGGTCCCCCTCGCCAAGGGCGACATGCTGCTGCTCTACACCGACGGGCTCGGTGAAGCTCGCAACGGCGAGACGCTCTTCGGCGAGGAGCGCATCGCCGCCCACCTCCGGCGTGACCCGAACGTGAACCCCGGCGTCCTCTGCAAGAGCCTCGTCGACGCCGCGGAAGACTTCGCCAGCCAGCCGATCACCGACGACATCGCCATCCTCGCCCTCCGGCGGGCGTAGGCGCTCGGGACGTGGACGACCACGCCGCGCTCATCGCCGCGGCGAAGGAGCGGGCACTCGCCGGGAACCTCGCGACCGGCCGGGAGAAGCTTGCTGCCGCGGGGAAGCTGTTCGTCCGAGATCGACTCGACCTCCTCCTCGACCCCGGCTCCTTTGTCGAGGACGCCCTGTTGGCCAACACGTCTGCGACGGACCTGCCAGCGGACGGCGTCGTGACGGGCACCGGCACGATCGACGGGCGACCGGTGTGCGTCATGGCCAACGACCCCACCGTGAAGGCGGGATCGTGGGGGGCGCGCACGGTCGAGAAGATCGTGCGCCTGACCGACTACGCGCTCGCCCACGAGCTGCCGGTGTGCTGGCTCGTCGACTCCGCCGGCGCTCGGATCACCGATCAGGTGCAGCTGTTCCCTGGCCGGCGGGGCGCGGGGCGCATCTTCTACAACCAGGTGCGGCTCTCGGGGAAGGTGCCCCAGGTCTGCTGCCTCTTCGGGCCCTCCGCAGCCGGTGGCGCCTACATCCCGGCGTTCTGCGACTTCGTCGTCATGGTCGAGGGCAACGCCTCGATGTACCTCGGCTCGCCCCGCATGGCGGAGATGGTGATCGGCGAGATCACCACGCTCGAGGAGATGGGGGGTGCCCGGATGCACGCCACCGTGTCGGGTTGCGGGGACAACCTCGCGGTGGACGACGCCGACGCCATCGCCCAGGCACGTGCCGTGCTCACCTACCTGCCGCAGCGCTGGCAGGAAGAGCCGCCGGTCTACGAGCCGGCCGAGCCGTCGAGAGGCTTGACCGCTGCCATCGTCCCGGCAGAGGAGTCACGTGCGTACGACGTCCACGCCGTGGTCGAGGGGCTGGTCGATGCCGAGTCCTTCTTCGAGGTCAAGCCGCTGTTCGCCCCCGAGCTCGTCGTCGGCTTCGGCCTGCTCGAGGGACGCCCGCTCGGCGTGGTGGCCAACAACCCGATGCACAAGGGTGGCGTCCTCTTCGGTGACTCCGCTGACAAGGCGGCCCGCTTCATCTGGTGGTGCGACGCGTTCAACGTGCCGCTGCTCTTCCTGGCTGACGTGCCCGGGTTCATGGTCGGGACCCAGGTGGAGCGCCAGGGGATCATCCGCCACGGGGCGAAGATGATCACGGCGGTCTCCGAGGCGACGGTGCCCAAGGTGTCGGTGATCGTGCGCAAGGCCTATGGCGCCGGTCTCTACGCCATGGCCGGCCCCGCCTTCGAGCCCGAGGCGTGCCTCGCCCTGCCGACCGCCAAGATCGCGGTGATGGGCCCTGAGGCGGCGGTGAACGCGGTGTTCGCCAACAAGATCGCCGCCATCGACGACCTCGACGAGCGGGCGACCTTCGTCGCTGCGCAGCGAGCCGAGTACGAGGCCGACGTGGACCTCCTCCGGCTCGCCTCCGAGCTGGTGGTCGACGCCATCGTCGAGTTCGAGGACCTCCGTGCCGAGCTGGTCCAGCGCTTCGCGAGGGCGACCACGAGGGACCGCCACTTCAGCCACCGACGACACGGTGTGCCGCCGGTGTGATCTCGTCGACGGGCAGGGCGGGGAGCGGGGGCCGGCCCGGGCGCCCGTAGCCTGCTGCGGTGCCCTGGTGCGACGACTGCAGCCGGTTCTGGAGCCCGCCTTCGATGGGGGTCGAGGGCACGTGCCCGACGTGTGGGCGCTCGATCGTCGATCCCGCCGCTGCGGCCGAGGACGTCAAGGCTCCGTGGCACTTCAAGCTGCTCGTCGGCGCCGTGATCGCCTACCTCGGCTGGCGTGGCGTCCAGGCGCTGCAGTGGGTCGTCGAGCAGGTCTGAGGACCTCGAGGCTCAGCGCTTCCAGGCGCTGAGGTCCCAGCCGGTCCGCTGCGCGACGGCGTCGACATCGGCGGCGGTGTGGGCGGCGACCGCTGCTCGGAGGGTCGGGTCCAGCTCGTCGGCGGGGCTCGGACGCTCGTTGCGGGCTCGCAGCCGGCCGAGCGCGCCACCGGCCCGTGCCGGCAGCGCTGCCTTCACCCACGGCTGGACCCGGGTCGCTGTGGCTCGGAGGCGACGCAGGGCCGCGTTGCGGGTGACGCCAGAGCGGTTGTAGACGACGGAGGTGTCGAAGCGATGGCCTTCGTCGACGCCGAGGAAGGCGCACACGGTGCGCAGCGTGGCGTCGGGGTCTGCCTCGAGGTCCTCGAAGCGGAGGAGCAGCAGCCGATCCGGCCCGATCGCCTGGTCCCAGCGCTCGATCTGCTCTGCGTAGAGTCCCAGGCGCAGCAGGTGGGTGCCGGTCTTGAAGGGGGTGTAGCCCGTGCCGTGCGCGATCTCTGCCTCGACCGCGGCTCTGAACCCCTCCTCGGCGCCCTGGGCTTCCCCCCGGTAGACGTGGAGGAAGTGCGAGTACGCCCGTTCGACGGGGTGGCGCAGGACGGCGATGCAGCGGACGCCATCGAGCTCTTCGGCCACGATGCCGGGGGTCTCCTTGACGTAGAGGTAGAGCGGCGAGGCTTCGCCGACCGCCCGCACACCGGGCTCGGGCGTGAAGAGCTGCTCGTAGCGGCGGCGGTCTGGCACCGACTTCGCCAGGATCCTCGGGTCGGGAGCGATGAGGGGCGCCGCCGCGCCTCCCGAGCGATCGAAGGCGAAGTGGTTCGGCTCCTTGATCGAGCTCATGCAGATCTCAGGGTGCCCCCCGAGGTAGTAGTGCAGCGAGGTCGTCCCCGATCGCGCTGCGCCGAGGATCAAGAAGGTGGGGAGCGGCACGCCCAGCATCATCGCAGGAACCACCCGCCCCTGGACGCTCGGTGGCTCCGCTAAGGTGGCCGCTCCACAGACGGGCTGTGGCGCAGCTTGGTTAGCGCGCCTGACTGGGGGTCAGGAGGTCGGAGGTTCGAATCCTCTCAGCCCGACCACGAAAGTGCAGGTCAGAGCCGGTGCC
>JBBSLC010000182.1:0-5127 GCA_038255685.1 Acidimicrobiales bacterium
GTCGCCATCGCCTCGCGTGGGTCGGGTCGCGCCAGGTACCGCCAGCGGAGGATCTCCCGCACCGACGCGCTCGTGATGGCCATCGGCGCCCTCGCGCCGCTCGGGTTGATCGGGGTCGGTGTCACCGGCGACGACACGCTGCGGTGGGTCGCTGACCCGCTGGGCCTCCCCTCCGTGAACGTCCTCGCCTGTCTCGTGGTGCTGCTGCTCGCAGCCCCCGTCGCCGTGCCGCCAGCCCGATGACGGCACTGCGGTGGGACGGCGTCCGCTTCGCCTACCCCGGTGGCGAGCCGGTCCTGGACGGCATCGACCTCGACGTCGCCGCGGGAGAGGTCCTGCTCGTCGTCGGATCGTCCGGGTCGGGCAAGTCGACGCTGCTCCGCTGCGCAAACGGCCTCGTCCCCCATGCCAGCGGTGGTCGCTTCGCCGGCGACGTCCTGGTCGGCGGGCGGTCCACTCGCACCCACCCGCCACGCGCGCTGGCCGACGCCGTCGGCTTCGTGCACCAGGACCCCGAGGCCCAGTTCGTGGTGGACGACGTCGAGCGTGACGTCGCCTTCGTGCTCGAGAACCTCGGCATGGCACCGACGGCGATGCGACGCAGGGTCGAGGAGGTGCTCGACGCGCTCGGGATCGCCCACCTCCGCCACCGCTCTCCCGGCACCCTCTCCGGTGGCGAGAAGCAGCGGTGCGCCATCGCCGGCGCGCTGGCGTCGGGGCCATCGGTCCTCGTGCTCGACGAGCCGACCTCCCAGCTCGACCCGCAGGGCGCCGACGACGTGCTCGCCGCCGTCGGTCGCCTCAACGACGACCTCGGCACCACCGTCGTGCTCGCCGAGCACCGCCTGGAGCGGGCAGCGCCCCTCGCCACGTCGGCCGTGCTCGTCATCGGTGGTCGCATCGCCGACGAGGGGACGCCGTCGGCCGTGCTCGCCGGCTACGCAGGGGCGCCGACGGTGCTCCGGCTCGGCCGGGCCCTCGGCTGGGACCCCCTCCCGCTGACCGTCCGCCAGGCCCGAGCCCACGTCGCGCAGGGGCAGTCGGCGGACCTCGACCTCCGCAGTGGGGAGCCCGACACCGCAACGATCACGCCCGGCGAGGCGCTCGTCACCACGTCATCGGTGCGCGTCGACCTCGGCGGGCGGACCGTCCTGCGCAACGTCGACGTGGCCATCGGGGAAGGCGAGGTGGTCGCCCTCCTCGGCCGCAACGGCGCAGGCAAGTCAACGCTCCTCCGGCTCCTCGCCGGCTTGCTCGAACCCCGTTCGGGACGGGTTGAACGGCGCGGAGCCGTCGCCTACGTCCCTCAGGATCCCGGCTCGCTGCTGTTCCGGCCCACGGTGCGGCGCGAGGTCGCGGAGACGCTGCGCCTGCTCGGCCGCAGCGGTGGTGTCGGTCCCGCCGAGGTCGAGCGGTGGCTCGACGCGCTCGGCCTCGGACCACTCGCCGAGCGTCACCCCAGGTCGCTGTCCGGAGGCGAGCGCCAGCGCCTCGCTGTCGCAGCCGTCGCCGTCGGCGGTGCGCCCGTGCTCGCGCTCGACGAGCCGACCCGCGGCATGGACGCAGCCTCCCGACACGCCCTCGAGCGAGCTGTGGCTGCGCACGCAGCGAACGGGGGGGCCGTGGTGCTCGCCACCCACGACGTCGAGCTCGCTGCCCGCTGCGCCACACGGGCGATCGTGCTGGGCGACGGCGAGGTGGTGGCCGACGGGACCGCCCGTGACGTCCTCGCCGGCTCGCTCTTCGCACCCCAGACGCTGCGCGTCCTCCCACCGTTCCTCACCGTCGAAGAGGTCGAAGCGGCGATGATCCTCCGATGACCGCACCGCTCTTGACGCCGACGACGGTGCCGCGACCGGTCGGACGTGCGCCCGACGTGGCCGGACGCGCCCGGCCCCTCCTCGTCTACGTGCTCGTGGCAGCCGTCGGGGCTGCCGCGTTCCTGTTCCCGTTCTGGGTGCCGGGCGACGCAGCGATCGCGACCTCCCACAGCGGTGACGCGCCCATCGTGACCGCAGCGGTGGCGGCCCTCGTCGTCGCCGCCGTGACGCTCGAGGTCCGCCGAGGGACGATGAACGGCGCCACCATCGCCCTGCTCGGCGTGCTCTCGGCGAGCGCCGCGCTCGGACGCCTGCTCGACCTCCCCGGGGGTGGCAGCGGGATCTTCTTCCTCGTCGTGCTGGCCGGCGCAGCGTTCGGCCCCCGGTTCGGACTGCTCCTCGGGTTGTGCTCCATGGCGACGTCGGCCCTGCTCACCGGTGGCATCGGGCCGTGGCTGCCCTTCCAGATGCTGGCGCTCGGGTGGATGGGCGCAGGAGCGGGCGGCGTCGGACGGCTCACCGCCAGACTGCCGGTTCGGGTCGAGGTCGCCGCCCTCGCCGCGTACGGCTGGCTGTGGGGGTTCCTGTACGGGGCGATCATGAACCTGTGGTTCTGGCCCTACGCCATCGGTGACGGACCGCTGTCGTGGCAGCCGGGCCTCTCGCTCGGCGAGACGCTCGCTGCGTACTGGCGGTTCTACGTGCTGACGTCGTTCGCCTGGGACGCCGCCGGCGCACTGGCGAACGCCGTGCTCATCGTCCTGACCGGCAGCGCCCTGCTCGCCTCGATGCGACGCTTCTCGTCCAGGTTGGATCCCGTCGTGGTGCTCGACCCACTCCACAGCGCACCCCGAGCTACCACCAGCGTTCCCAAGGTTCCTCGCTGATCGACTCCTCCGCCAGTCGGTGCGCCTCCGCCAGCTCGTCCTCGAGCTCGGGGTGCAGCGCAAAGCCGCGAGCGAAGGCCTGACCGATCTGCTGAGCATCACTCGGTGGCAAGCTCACGCCTCGGGGTCGTCCGGGCCGAGGGCGGCGTCGACGATCGAGGACTCCTCGTCGTCAGCCACGAGCTCGACCTCGAAGCCCTCGGGGGTCGAGCCGAGCGCGAGATCGAGTCCGGGGGGCGGGCTCGACGACGGACCGTCCTCGGCGAACGGACCGCTGGCTCGGGCACCTCGGGGTCCGCTCGGGTCGTTGGGGCGCACCTCTCGGGCGATCCGAGCCAGCAACCCGTTCACGAACCTGCCGGAGTCATCGGTCGAGTAGCGCTTGGCCAGCTCGACGGCCTCGGAGATCACGGCGCCGGTGGGGACGTCGTCGCGGTGGGCGAGCTCGAAGGTCGCGATGCGCAGCAGCGTGCGGTCGATGGCGGGCATGCGCTCGATGGTCCAGCCCTTGGCGAAGCGCCGGATGAGCCCGTCGACCTCCTCCCGGTGCGCACCGACGCCGGACACGAGGTCAGCGGCGAACGCCTCGGGGGCGAGGGGGAGCGAGTCGAGGACCTGGTCGGGCGTCTCGGACTTCGCCTCGGCTTCGTAGAGCAGCGAGAGGGCACGCTCGCGCGCCTCACGTCGAGACCCGACACCACCGACGTTGCTCATCGGGCGGTGCAGGTCATCGGGAAGTACTTCATGCCCGGGTCATGTAGTCACCGCTGCGGGTGTCCACCTTGATGCGCTCGCCCTGGTTCACGAAGAGCGGGACCTGCACGACGAGACCGGTCTCGAGCGTGGCCGGCTTGCGGGCGCCCGACACGCGGTCGCCCTGCACCCCCGGCTCGGTCTCGGTGACCGTGAGCTCGACGGCGGCCGGCAGGTCGACGCCGACGATCTCGTCGTTCCACATCAGCAGCACGGCGTTGGAGCCGGCGACGAGGTAGTTGATGGCGTCACCGAGCGAGGTCGGGGCGATGTTGATCTGGTCGTAGGACACGTTGTCCATGAAGACGAGCTCACTGCCCTCGGGATAGAGGTACTGCATCTCCCGCTTGTCGATCACCGCCTGGTCCATCTTCTCACCAGCCCGGAAGGTGCGGTCGATCTGGGCGCCGGTGCGCGAGTTGCGCAGCGTGGTGCGGACGAAGGCACCGCCCTTCCCCGGCTTGACGTGCTGGAAGTCGACGACCTGGAAGAGCCCCTCGGGGAGGTTCAAGGTCATGCCGTTCTTGAGGTCGCTGGTGGAGAAAGCCATGCGGGCAGATCCTTCGTGTCGGCGTGGCGGGCAGTCGTGCACCCGAGCCTCGGATGTCAGGGAGCGGTCGTCTTCGGGGCCTTCGTGAGCGGTCGGCAACCGGTGCCGGTGACCACCACGGTGTCCTCGATGCGCACACCACCGTGCTGGGGGAGGTAGACGCCCGGCTCGACGGTGACCACGTGGCCGGGGGCGAGAGTAGCAGTCGAGGTCGACGACACCGGTGGGGCCTCGTGGATGTCGAGGCCGACGCCATGGCCGGTCCCGTGGAGGAAGGCATCGCCCCACCCGGCGTCGGCGATGACCTCCCGGCACACCCGATCGATCTCCGCGCACGCCACCCCGGGGCGAACGGCGGCGACGCCGGCGGCCTGGCTGGCGAGGACCACGTCGAGCATGCGGGCCTGGTCGGGGTCGGGCTCGCCGACGGCGATCGTGCGGGTCATGTCGGAGTGGTAGCCGTCGACGAGCGCACCGAAGTCGAGCACCACCAGGTCGCCTCGAGCGATGGTGCGGCGGCCAGGACGAGCGTGGGGCTTGGCGCCGTTGGGCCCGCTGGCGACGATCGTCTCGAAGCTGACGTCATCGGCGCCGAGAGCGCGCACCTCCTGGTCGAGCAGGAGGCCGAACGCCCGCTCGGTCAGCGCGTCGTCGAGACGGTGGCGGACGTTGGCGAGCGCTTCGTCGGCGATCTGCGCAGCAGCCTCGATCCGAGCGATCTCACCGTCGTCCTTCACGATCCGGAGGCCCTCGACGAGGCCGTCGGTGGCCACGACCTCGGCGTTCGCGAACCACTCCCCCGCGTAGGTGCGCTGCGCCGCCCACGAGACGTGGGCGGCCTGGAGCCCGAGGCGGGCGATGCCCTCCGCCGCCTCGACCAGCAGGTCCCGACGCCCTTCAGCGGTGGTGCTGATGACGATCTCCGCCTCGGCCCCCGACGCTGCGAGCTGCTCGGCTGCCTGGTCTCGGTAGCGCCCGTCGCTCACGAGCAGCGAGCGGTCGCCGGAGACGAGCAGCAGCGCAGCGGAGCCGGTGAAGCCGGTCAGGTAGCGGATGTCGACGAGGTTCGTGACGAGGAGTGCGTCACAACCCGCACCGTCGAACAGCGCGACCAGTA
>JBBSLC010000183.1:0-5074 GCA_038255685.1 Acidimicrobiales bacterium
CGTAGGCCTGCTGCAGGGCGGAGGCCAGGACGTCGGCGGGGATGCCGTCGATCTTGGTGTCCAGCTGCAGGGCCGTGACGAACTCGCTGGTCCCGGCGACCTTGAAGTCCATGTCGCCGAAGGCGTCCTCGGCGCCGAGGATGTCGGTCAGCGCCGTGTACTTGCCCTCGGCGTAGACCAGGCCCATGGCGATGCCGGCCACGGGGGCCTTGATCGGCACACCGGCGTCCATCAGCGACAGCGAGCTCGAGCACACCGACGCCATCGACGTGGAGCCGTTCGACGCGAGGACCTCGGAGACGAGGCGCAGCGCGTAGGGGAACTCCTCCTGGGAGGGCACGACGGGCAGCAGGGCCCGCTCGGCGAGCAGGCCGTGGCCGACCTCACGACGCTTCGTGCCACCCATGCGGCCGGTCTCGCCGTTCGCGTAGGGAGGCATGTTGTAGTGGTGCATGTAGCGCTTGCGGTCCTCGGGAGAGAGGCCGTCGAGCAGCTGGTCCATGCGCGGCATGCCGAGCGTGCAGACGTTCAGCACCTGAGTGTCACCGCGCTGGAACAGACCGGAACCGTGGGCTGTCTCGAGGATGTGCACCTCGCTGGAGACGGGGCGGAGGTCCTTCGGGCCACGGCCGTCCATGCGGATGCCCTCGGAGACGACCCGCTTGCGGACGATCTTCTTGGTGAGGCTGCGGACCGCCTCCTTGATCTCCTTGTCGCGACCGGGGAACTCGTCGGCGAGCTTGTCGCGGATGACGCGGGTCGCCTCGTCGGTGGCTGCGTTGCGCTCGGCCTTCTGGGTGACGGCGGCAGCCTTCTTGATCGATGCGGCGCCGACCTTCTCGACCCGGGCGAAGACGTCGTCGCCGTAGTCGGACTTCGGCTCGAAGGCGAGCGGCTCGCGCCGGCCGGCCTTCTCGACCAGCTGGTGCTGGAGGTCCATCGACTCCTTGATCCAGACCTTGGAGGCCTCGAGCCCGTCGGCGATGACCGCCTCGGTGACCTTGGGAGCGCCGGCCTCGTAGTGGTCCCAGGCGGACTCGGTGCCGCCCGCCTCGACCATCATGATGGCGATCTCGCCGTCGACCTCACGACCGGCGACCACCATCTGCAGCGTCGCCTCGTCACCCTCTGCCCAGGTGGGGTGGGGGATCCACTCGCCACTGGTGGAGTAGGCGAGGCGCACGGCGCCGATGGGTCCCTCGAAGGGGAGGCCAGACAGCATCAGCGCGGCGGAGGCACCGTTGATGGCGACCACGTCGTAGGGGTTCTCATCGTCGACGCCGAGCACGGTGCCGACGACCTGGGTCTCGTTGCGGTAGCCCTCGGCGAAGCTCGGTCGCAGCGGGCGGTCGATGAGGCGACAGGTGAGGACGGCGCCGTCGGTGGGACGGCCCTCACGACGGAAGAACGAGCCGGGGATCCGCCCTGCGGCGTAGGCCTTCTCCTCGATGTCGACGGTGAGGGGGAAGAAGTCGATCCCCTCACGGACGTTCTTGTCGCCGTTCGCGGTCACGAGGACCTGGGTGTCGCCGATGCGGGCGACGACTGCGCCCTGGGACTGCTGGGCGAGCTTGCCTGTCTCGAAGGACAGGGTCTTGTCGGTCCCGCTCACGGGACCGGATGTGGAGGTGGCGTCAGCCATGGTCTCCCTCTCTTGTCGTGCAGCGAGGGGGTGGTGCGCCAGTTGCCCGACGGGGGCCACCCGATCGGTCGGCTCGTGGGCCGGACCGGGGGGCGCTCGTCGAACAGCTGATCGCTGCCACCCCGGGCTGCGGGGGTGGTGCCGGCCTTGCGGCGCAGGGCCGGCCGTGCGAAAAAGCACACCGGACAGCCACTGGGCTGTCCGGGGGTGGTGCTAGCGGCGGAGGCCGAGGCGGGCGTTGATCGCCCGGTAGCGCTCGACGTCGACGTCGCGCAGGTATGCCTGGAGGCGCTTGCGCCGGCCGACGAGCTGGAGCAGGCCCCGACGGCTGTGGTGGTCCTTCTTGTGCATCTTCAGGTGCTCGTTCAGCTCGTTGATCCGAGCCGTGAGGAGTGCGATCTGCACCTCGGCGGAACCGGTGTCGGTCTCGTGCGTGCGGTGCTCGCTGATCACTGCTGTCTTGTCGGGCATCTCTTCTCGGGGCCTCTTCGTTCGCGTCGCGCGCCCCAGCAGCGTGCCGGGGGCTCCGTCCAGGGTACCGGTCAACCCCCTGGCGACGCCACCCGGGCCCTGCACCGCCAGCTCACGGAGACGAGATCGTCCACCGGTAGCGGGGCTCCTGGCGCTCGACGCCCTGCACGACGTCGTACTCGAGCGGCGGCGTGAGCTCGTGGACGAGGGCACGGTGGCGGTACAGCGCCGCCTCGATGTCGTCGATCGTCGGGTCTTCGAAGGGAAGGCCGGCCTTGGTGAGCCCGGTCCTGACCGCCCGCCCGAGATCGCCGGCGACGAGGTCACCCACGATCCCCGGGAAGGCCTCGGGGTCTTTCAACAGCCAGGAGTGCGTGGCGCCGTGGATCACGACGAGCTGGCCACGGGAACGACGCGCCGCGTCCTTCGCCGTGCGCAACGGCACCGCCACATCGCGGTCGCCGTGGAGCACGAAGACGGGCACGTGGTGGTCGCGCAGCGCCTCGAGCATCCAGCGGGTCGGGCCCGAGCGCAGGATCGACAGGGCCGCACCGGCGAGGTTCCACGGCCGGCGCACGTTGCCGAGCAGCCCCGGGAGCCACAGGCGCGCGAGCTTGCGGGCCTGCCGCGGGTCCCGGAGCAGCGGGATGGTCGACATCGTGTCGACGGCGAGCGCGGTCCCCACCAGGCCCATGGCACCGGGCAGCACCCGGAAGGTCCTGACCATCGAGTCCCACGTGTCCCCGACGATGGCGTCGAGCAGGACGACGGCCATTCCCCGCTCGGGTTCACGAGCGACGAGCTCGGTCACGATGCGCCCACCCATGGAGTGGCCGGCGAAGACCGCTGTTCGGATGCCGAGGTGATCGACCGTCCGCGCCAGCAACGAGGCGTACTCACGCAGGTCCGCTCCCCGGGCGGACAGCCCGGCCGTCCCCCCGTGGCCGGCCGTGTCGATGGCGATCACCTTGAAGCCGCTCGACACCAGG
Source organism: Acidimicrobiales bacterium (assembly GCA_038255685.1). Lineage (GTDB taxonomy): Bacteria > Actinomycetota > Acidimicrobiia > Acidimicrobiales > CADCSY01 > CADCSY01. The sequence goes on from JBBSLC010000183.1 coordinate 3,103, forward strand.
CGGGAGAGGGACTGCGCGTAGAGGAAGCCCTCGGCGGTGAAGCCGTGCACGACCACGAGCGGCACGCCACGACCGGCGACCGCGACCTGGACGCGGTGCCCGTCGTCGAGGTGGATGGCGTGCCGGGCGAGCCGGGGCGCAGCGACGCTGCCCTTGCCACGACTGGGGAGCACCGGCTCGGCCGACCCGAAGAGGGCGGCGAGGTCAAGCGAGGGCAGCACGAGCCTCCTCGCAGTCCCGGCCGATCTGGGCCACGAGCGCATCGACGGTGTCGTAGCGCTCCTCGCCCCGGAGCCGGGCGACGAAGCGGACCGACGCCGACTCGTCGTAGAGGTCGCCGTCGAAGTCGAGCAGGTGCACCTCGAGCAGCGACGCTGCCTGGTCGACGTAGAACGTCGGCCGTCGGCCGAGGCTGATGGCGCTGGCGTGGACGCTGCCGTCGGGCCGCTCGTACCACCCGGCGTAGATCCCGTCCGCCGGCATGGCCATGACGTCCGGCACGGCGACGTTGGCGGTGGGGAAGCCGAGCTCACGGCCGCGCGCATCACCCGTCTGGACCGTCCCCCGCAGCTCGTGGGGACGACCGAGCATGCGGTTCGCGGCGGCGAGCTCGCCGTCGGCCAGCGCCGTCCGGATGGTGGTGGAGGAGACCGCCCGGGCGCCTTCGGCTCCTGAGCCGAGCAGCTGCACGCCTTCGACCTCGAAGCCATGCGCCTGACCCATGGCGGTGAGCAGCGCTACGTCCCCTCGACGCTCGTGGCCGAAGTGGAAGTCGGCTCCGACGACCACGGCACGGGCGCGCAAGCACTCGACGAGCACACCCTCGACGAAGTCCTCGGCTGACTCCTTCGACCGCGCTTCGTCGAAGTCGACGACGAGGACGTGGTCGACACCGGTCGCGGCGAGCAGCTCGAGGCGGTGCTCGAGGGTCGTGAGCAGCCGGGGAGCCGACGCAGGTCGCACGACCGCGGCGGGGTGCTGGTCGAAGGTGACCACGACGCTGCGTGCGCCCTGCTCGGCGGCGAGGCGCCTGGCCTCGCCGATCAGCAGCTGGTGGCCGAGGTGCACGCCGTCGAAGAAGCCGAGCGTGATGGCGCTGCCCTCGGGCGGGCGCGGACACCCCTCGAGTGAGCGGATCACCTGCACGCAGCGACGGTACCTGCGCGCGCAGCGCTCCCCCGCCACCCTCGGGTTCGAGGCTCTCCACGAACTGTGCGGGTCCTTCCGTCCCCTACACAAGAGGACCCGCACAGAACGGTCAGGACGACGGAGGGAGGACCACGTCCGGGATGGCCTGCTCTCCGGCCGCCCGGTACACGCCGAGGAGGTCCCCGCTCCCCGCGTCGACCACCCGCCACGGGCCATCGCCAGCGAACGTGGCCGACTGGCCGGTGCGGACGAGGCGGCGTCCCCGACGGACGAGCTCGGCGGTGTCGGCGTCGACCTCGACACGGTCGAGGAACGGCAGCGCATCGACCGGGGCGAGCAGCTCGGCGTCCTCGAGCAGGCGTGCGACACCCACGTCGAACGAGCCGATCGCGGTGCGCCGCAGCGCTCGCAGGTGCGCGCCGCCGCCGAGGGCGGCGCCGAGGTCGGCAGCGAGCGTGCGGACGTAGGTGCCGGAGGAGCAGTCGACCTCGATGGCGAGCACGCCGGGCTCGACCTCTCGGGTCACGTCGAAGCGGTGGACGGTGACGGGGCGGGGCTCGCGCTCCACCTCGATGCCCTCCCGGGCGAGCTCGTGGAGGCGCCGGCCGCCGACCTTCACGGCCGACACCATCGGGGGCACCTGGAGGATGTCACCGGTGAGGTCGGCAGCCGCCGCCCTTGCCTGCGGAAGCGTCACCCCCGCCATGTCGTGGGACGCGGTGACCTCGCCGGAGTCGTCGAGCGTCGAGGTCTCGGTGCCGAGCACGACCTCGCACACGTAGGACTTGGGCAGGGCGGTGAGGAACTTCAGCAGCCGGGTGAC
>JBBSLC010000184.1:0-4910 GCA_038255685.1 Acidimicrobiales bacterium
CCGGCGCCGCTGCCCGGCGCTGCCGGGTCACCGCCCTCGAGGAGGTCGGTCCCGTTCGGCACCAGCGTCGTCGTGGTCCTCGGACCCTCGGGCGGGGAGACCGATCCGATCCCCCCCGTCTCGCACTGGGAGACGTCCCACGAGCCGTAGCGGTCAGCGACGTCGATCTCGCCCTCACAGGTCGAGGTCACCAGGAACTCGTCGAACATCCCGGCGTTGGCCTGGGAGAGGAGCTGGTCGATCTGCTCCTCGACCTCTTCGAAGGGCGGGACCTCGACCGAGGAGACGAGGATGAGGTGGAACCCGAACGGTGTCTCGATCGGTTCGGTCACCTCGCCCACCTCGGCGTCGAAGGTGGCCTCGAGGAACGTGGCGTCGAAGCCGGTCTCGCGGGTGATGCAGCCGAGGCTGCCGCCCTCGGCAGCCGAGACGGTGTCGTCGCTCGCATCGCTGGATGCCAGCTCGGTGAAGTCAGCGCCTGCCGCCAGCTCGGCGGCGAGCTCGTCGGCGCGCACCGCAGCATCGGCGCGCGTCCGCTCCCCGGTGGGCTGTGCCTCGTCGTTCGTCCCCACCAGGATGTGCGCGACGCAGCGGCTCTCGAAGTCCTCTTCGTTGTCCTCGTAGTACTGCTCGGCGTCGCCGTCCTCACGGCCCTCGCTGTTGAAGACGTCCTCGATGGCGACGAGCAGCGCCCGCTGGCGCACGAGACGATCCCGGTAGCCAGCCGGGAACGCATCGAACGCCTCCTGGCCGCCGACGCCCTCGATGGTGAGGTCGAGGGCCGCCTCGGTGTCCTCGGCGCTGATGGTGACACCACGCTCCTCGAGCTCCTGCTCGACGAGCTCGTAGTACACCCGCAGGCTCAGCAGGCGGGCCACGAAGGTGGTGTCGTACGTGCCCTCCCCCGTCCCCTGGGCCGGGGTCTGGAACTGCTGCTCCACCCCTGCGAGGTAGTCGGCGTTCGAGGTGATCGCGTCGAGCTCCTCGCGGAGCGACGCCTGGCTGAGCTGCTCGCCGTTGACGGTCGCCGCCGCCTCGTCGCCTGACGAGGAGCAGGCGCCTGCCGCGAGCGCGACCACCACCAGGAGGGCGGACAGGGCGGAGCGGGGCGAGCGGATCGGTCGTCGGAGGTGCACGGGTTCAGGATGCTACGGATTCGACCTCGACCGGCACCAGCTCACGGAGGAGGGTGACGATGGCGGCTGCGGGGTCGACACCCTTGGCCAAGGGCACGATGAGCTGCCGTGGCTCCTCCTTGTAGACCGCGCTGCGGGAGAGGCGGCGGAGGCGCACGGTCGCGCTGGTGCGCAGCGCGAGCGGGGTGATGCGGGCCTGGTGGCCGGGCGCGGTCCGGTTCGGGGTGACGACGATCTCCTTGACGCCGGTCCTGTGGCACTCCGCCCGCAGCTCGGCGACGGCGAGCAGCGCCTCTGCCGCAGGTGGCACCGGGCCGTAGCGGTCCTCCCACTCGGCCCGGATGTCGACGACCTCGGCCAGGGTGGTCACGAGCGCCAGACGCCGGTAGGCCTCGAGCCGCAGCTCCTCCTTGGACACGTAGTCCTTGGGCAGGTTGGCGTCGAGCGGCAGGTCGAGCTTGATCTCGGCCGGCTCCTTCGGCGTCTCCCCCTTCAGCTCGGCGACGGCCTCGCTGACCATCTGGACGTACAGGTCGTAGCCGACGGCGGCGATGTGGCCGCTCTGGCTCTCGCCGAGCAGGTTGCCTGCACCGCGGATCTCGAGGTCGCGCATCGCGATCTTGAAGCCCGACCCGAGCTCGGTCGCCTCGCCGATCGTCTTGAGCCGCTCGTAGGCCTCCTCGGTGAGGACCTTCGCCTTCGGGTGGAAGAGATAGGCGTAGGCCCTGCTGCCCGCGCGGCCGACCCGCCCCCGCAGCTGGTGGAGCTGGCCGAGGCCGAGGCGGTCGGCCCGGTCGACCACGAGGGTGTTCACCGTCGGCATGTCGATGCCGGACTCGATGATGGTCGTGCACACGAGGACGTCGAAGCGCCCCTCCCAGAAGTCGATGACGACCCGCTCGAGGGTGCCCTCGTCCATCTGGCCGTGGGCGACCGCCACCCTCGCCTCGGGGACGAGCTCGCGCAGCTCACGGGCGACGACCTCGATGTCCTGCACCCGGTTGTGCACGAAGAAGACCTGGCCTTCGCGCAGCAGCTCGCGCCGGATGGCCTCGGCGACGGGGCGCTCGTCGTACTCGCCGACGTAGGTGAGGATCGGCTGGCGCTCCGATGGCGGGGTGTTGAGCAGCGTCAGGTCGCGGATGCCGGTGAGGCTCATCTCGAGGGTGCGGGGGATGGGCGTCGCCGAGAGCGTGAGGACGTCGACATCGGCCTTGAGCTGCTTCATCGCCTCCTTGTGGGTGACCCCGAACCGCTGCTCCTCGTCCACCACGAGCAGGCCGAGGTTGGGGATGGTGATGTCCTTGCCGAGCAGGCGGTGCGTGCCGATCACCACGTCGACCTCGCCCGCCTTCACCCCCTGGATGACCGTGCGCGCCTGCGCATCGGTGAGGAACCGGCTCAGCACCTCGACGCGCACCGGGTAGCCGGCGAAGCGGTCGGAGAAGGTCTGGAAGTGCTGCTGGGCGAGCAGCGTGGTGGGCACGAGGATCGCCACCTGCTTGCCGTCCTGCACCGCCTTGAACGCAGCCCGGATGGCGACCTCGGTCTTGCCGAAGCCGACGTCGCCGCACACGAGGCGGTCCATCGGCCGGTCGGTCTCCATGTCGGCCTTGACCTCGGCGATCGCCTTCTCCTGGTCGGGCGTCTCCTTGAACGGAAAGGCCTCCTCCAGCTCGTGCTGCCAGGGCGTGTCCGGCGCGAACGCGTGGCCGGGGGCGTTCACCCGCCGCTGGTACAGCACCACCAGCTCACGGGCGATCTCCTGGGTCGCGCTCTTCACCCGGCTCTTGGCCTTGCCCCACTCCGAGCCGCCGAGGCGGTGCAGCGACGGCGTGTCGCCACCGGTGAAGTGGCGGACGGCGTCGATCTGGTCGGAGGGGACGTAGAGCTTGTCGCCGCCCCGGTACTCGAGCAGGAGGTAGTCGCGCTCGACACCGCCGATGGCCCGCTTGACCATGCCTCCGTAGCGGGCGACGCCGTGCTGGACGTGGACGACATGGTCCCCGGGGGTGAGGTCCTCGAAGAACCCCGCCGACTCACGACGACGAGGCCGCGCCGCCCGGTGCGCTCGGCGGCGACCAGTGATGTCGGCCTCGCCGATCACGGCGACCTTCGCTTGGGTCATGACGACACCCCGCTCGATGCTGGCGACGACGAGGTGGCCGCCCGGCCTGGTCAGGTCCGGCGCGACACCCGTCTCGGCGGCATGGCGTTGCAGCACGATCCCCTCTGCGGCGAACGACGCAGCCAGCCGATCGGCCGAGCCTGCGCCGTCGGCGGCGACCACGACCCGGTACCCCTCGCCGATCATCGAGCGCACCCGGGCGACGAGCGCCTCACCCCCACCGACGACCGGGTCGAGGCCGCGAGCGGCGACCGCAGGGACGTCTGGCCCCTCCGCCACGTTCGTGATGCTGAGCGCCGGCGCGTCGGTGTGCGTCAGCAGCCGGTCGAACGGCAGGTGGAGGCTCGGGAACCCTCCGGTGCCATCCACGTCGGCGCCCCACGTCTTGGCCAGCGAGGCGGCGAGGTCGGCCTCCTCGGCGAGGAGGTCGGCGGCCCGGTCGCGCATGCGCCGGGGCTCCACGAGGACCACCTGGGCGTCGGCGGCGAGGATGTCGAACAGCACGTGCTCGCGGTCGGCGAGCCAGGGCAGCCAGGACTCCATGCCGTCGAAGACGAGGCCCTCGGCCAGGCGCTCCCACTGCTCCCGACCCCACGGGGCGCTGGCGACCAGCGCTGCGGCGCGCTCGCGCACCTCCGCCGTCGGCAGCACCTCGCGGCACGGGAAGATCTCGACGACGGCGACGTCGTCCCTGCTGCGCTGGTCGCTGACGCTGAAGTCGCTGAGCCGGTCGACCTCGTCACCCCAGAGGTCGATGCGGGTCGGCCCGTCCGCCGTCGACGGGTACACGTCGACGATGGAGCCCCGCAGCGCCACCTCACCGCGGTGCTCCACCTGGTACTCGCGGCGGTAGCCCGCCCGGACGAGCCGCTCGACGAGGTCGGTCGGGTCGACCTGGTCGCCGGGGCGGATGACGACCGGCTCGACGTCTTCGACGTGCGGGCCGAGCCGCTGGACGAGCGCCCGCACCGGCGCCACGACGACGAGCGGAGCGACGTCACCTCCCTGGCGGAGGCGCCACATCGTCCGGAGGCGTCGACCCATCGCCTCCACGCTCGGGCTGACGCGCTCGAACGGCAGCGTCTCCCACGCCGGGAAGAGCTCGACCGCGTCGGCGCCGAGGTAGGCCTCGAGGTCGCGCACCATGCGCTCGGCGTCACCCGTCGTCGGGAGGGCCACGACGAGCGGGCGCCGGTCCGAGCGCCGAGCGATGCCCGCCACGGTGATCGCCCGAGCCGCCTCGGGCACGGCCAGCACCGCGCCCGGGCGTCCGCCGACGGTGACGAGCGCAGGCTCGTCGCGCAGGAGCGCAGGGAGGCTGGAGAGGTTCACGGTCGCCGGACGCGAAGGAGCGCCCCGCACGGGCGGGTCGGGGAGGTCACGTCACGAGGCTAGCGACGAGGGGGACTCGCGCAGCCGGGCCGTGCGTGGCAGCGTGGCCTGGTCGAGCGCCTTGCAGGCGGAACGGCAACATTGCGGCTACGTTGCGATCCGATGACGACGCCGACACATACCCCACCTCGCCCTGCCCGCAAACACGTGCTGCGGAGCGTCGCCGGCCTGGCGGTGGGGGCCCTGCTCCTCACCGGCTGCCTCGCCGGTGCCGCCCAGTCCTTCATCGACCGGGCGAACCAGCTCCGAGCCTC
>JBBSLC010000185.1:0-4848 GCA_038255685.1 Acidimicrobiales bacterium
ATCGGCAGGTCGGCTGCGAGGCCCCGCAGCCGCTCGGCGAAGCCGGCCTCGTTGGCGGTGACGTTGCCGACGAGGTCCTCCTCGGCGAACACGTCGAGGTTCGCGAGCGCCACCGCGCAGCTCGCCGGGTGCCCGGCGAAGGTGAGGCCGTGGGCGAAGCTCGCCGTGCCCTCCAGGAAGGGCCGCACGAGGTGCTCCCGCACGATGACCGCGCCGAGGGGGGCGTAGCCCGAGGTCAGTCCCTTGGCCGAGGTGATCATGTCGGGCAGGTAGTCGTAGCGCTCGCAGCCGAACATCGTGCCGAGCCGCCCGTAGGCACAGATGACCTCGTCGCTCACGAGCAGCACGCCGTGGCGGTCGCAGATCTCCCGCACCCGCTGGAAGTAGCCCGGGGCGGGGGTGATGCACCCGCCGGCGTTCTGCACCGGCTCGAGGAACACGGCGCACACCGTCTCGGGGCCGGCGGCCACGATCGCCGCCTCGACGTCGTCGGCGCACGCGAGCGTGCACGCATCGGCCCCGGCGCACGACTCGCACCGGAACCGGTTCGTGGTGGCGACGTGGGTGACGCCCTCCAGCAACGGCTCGAACGGCTCCCGCAGCGCCGTCACCCCGGTGATCGACAGCGCCCCGAGCGTCGTCCCGTGGTAGGCGCCACGGCGGGCGATCACCTTCGTGCGCTCGGGCTGGCCGATGGCCCGGAAGTGCTGGCGGGCCAGCTTCCACGCCGACTCCACGGCCTCGGATCCACCGCTCGTGAAGAACACCCGGTCGAGGTCGCCGGGCGCCAGCTCGGCCAGGCGGGCGGCGAGGCGGATGGCGGGCTCGTGGGCGTGGCTCCAGATCGGGAAGTACGCGAGCTCGGTCGCCTGGCGGGAGCCTGCCTCGGCGATGTCGGCACGGCCGTAGCCGGCCTGCACGACGAACAGCCCGGCGAGGGCGTCGAGGTAGCGGCGTCCGGTGGCGTCCCACAGCTCGCACCCCTGGCCCCGCACCATGATCGGCACGTCCTTGGCCTGGAAGTCGCCGAGCCGGGTGAAGTGCATCCAGAGGTGGCGACGGGCGAGCGCCGCGAGCTCGTCCCGGTCGGGGTGGGCGGGGATGTCCGCGGCTGCCATCGCTCCAGTGTCCACCCACCAGACCAGCCGGTCCACAGGTGCTGCGGCGTCGCTAGCCTGACCGATCGGTCAAGGGTCACTGGTCAGGGGAGACGGATGAGCATTCTCGGTACTCGCGTCGTGCGCAAGGAGGACCCGAAGTTCCTCACGACCGGAGGGACCTACGTCGACGACATCGACGATCCCCGCCTCGCCGGGGCTGCACGGGTCACGTTCGTGCGCTCCACCATGGCGCACGCCCGGATCACGTCGATCGACGTCGACGAGGCGAAGGCCGCGCCGGGCGTCATCGCCGTGCTCACCGCCGCCGACCTCGGCCTCGCCCCGCTCCCGCCGTCGATCCCGATGTTCAACCAGGACATGGGCCGCCCCGTGCTGGCCGACGGCATCGTCCGCTTCGTCGGTGAGCCCATCGCCGTGGTGATCTCCGAGGACGCGTCGCAGGGCGAGGACGCAGCTGAGCTCGTCTTCGTCGACTACGACCCGCTCACCGCGGTGGTCGACCCCGAGGACGCAGTGAAGGACGAGGTGATCCTCCACGAGGCCGCCGGCACGAACGTCGTGATGGTCATGGACTTCGGCTCCGACGACGCGCTCTTCGACGGCTGCGAGGTCGTGGTCTCCGAGCGGGTGGTCAACCAGCGCGTGGCCGGCGCCCCGCTCGAGGTGCGGGCCGGCGCCGCCTCCTGGGGAGACGACGGACGCTGCACGTACTGGTGCAGCACCCAGGCGCCCCAGGCCAGCCGCGACGCGCTGCAGACCGCGCTCGGCCTCGACGCCGGCACCGTGCACCTCATCGCCCCCGACGTGGGCGGCGGGTTCGGCGCCAAGATCGGTGCCTCACCCGAGGACATCGTGGTCGCCTGGGCTGCTCGCGAGCTCGGACGTCCGATGCGCTGGGTCGAGACCCGCAGCGAGAACATGACGAACATGGGCCACGGACGGGCCCAGATCCAACGCCTCACCATCGGAGGCCAGCGCGACGGAACGGTCGAGGCCTACCGCCTCGAGCTCCTGCAGGACACCGGCGCCTACCCGGCGGTGGGCGGGATCCTGCCGTACCTCACCCGCACGATGTCGGCCGGCGTGTACGCCATCCCCAAGATCGAGTGCAACCTCCGCAGCGTGGCCACCAACACCGCCCCCGTCGTCGCCTACCGCGGTGCCGGCCGGCCCGAGGCCACGGCGGCCGGGGAGCGGGCCATGGACCTCTTCGCGGCCGAGATCGGCATGGACCCCGCCGAGGTCCGACGCAAGAACCTGATCCCGGCCGACGCCTTCCCGTACACGACGGCTGTGGGCACCACCTACGACGTCGGCGACTACGAGGGCGCCCTCGACCGCGTCCTCGAGGCGGCCGGCTACGACCAGCTGCGGGCCGACCAGGCGAAGCGGCGAGAGGCGGGCGACACCGTGGCGCTGGGCATCGGCGTCTCCATCTACGTCGAGGTCACCGCCGGTCCCACTGCCGGCGGCGAGCACGGCCGGGTGGTGGTCAACGCCGACGGCAGCGCCACGGTCTTCACCGGCACCTCCCCGCACGGGCAGGGTCACGTCACGTCGTGGTCGATGATCGTGAACGACCGGCTCGGCATCCCGATGGACCAGATCGACGTGGTCCACGGCGACACCGACCTCGTCCCCGACGGTGTGGGCACCTTCGGCTCCCGCTCCCTGCAGCTCGGTGGCACCGCCGTGCACCAGGCCGCAGGCGAGGTCCTCGAGCTGGCTCGCAAGCACGCCGCCGACCTGCTCGAGGCGAACGCCGACGACGTCGTGCTCGACACCGAGTCCGGCCGATTCCACGTCACCGGCACCCCGGCGGTCGCCAAGTCCTGGACCGAGGTGGCAGAGGCAGCGGGCGAGGGCGGCCTCGACGCCATCACCGAGTTCACCGCAGAGAGCCCGACGTACCCGTTCGGCGCCCACGTCGCGGTGGTCGAGGTCGACACTGAGACCGGCAAGGTGACCCTCTCCCGGATGATCACCTGCGACGATGCCGGGCGGCTGCTCAACCCGCTCCTCGTCGAGGGCCAGCGCCACGGCGGCATCGCCCAGGGCGTCGCCCAGGCGCTGCTGGAGGAGGTCGTCTACGACGCCGACGGCAACCCGCTCACGTCGAACTTCGCCGACTACGCCTTCATCTCTGCGTGCGAGGTCCCGAGCTTCGAGCTCGTCACCATGGAGACGCCGACCCCGGTGAACCCCATGGGTGCCAAGGGCATCGGTGAGTCGGGCACGATCGGCTCGACCCCCGCCGTGCAGTCGGCGGTGATCGATGCGCTCGCCCACCGCGGCGTGCGCCACATCGACATGCCGGCGACCTCCGAGCGGGTGTGGCGGGCGCTGGCTGCGGCGGACGGAGGCGCACCGGCGTGACGAGCGCACTCCCGGTCGAGGCACAGGGCCTCGTCCGGCGCTTCGGCGACATCGTCGCCGTCGACGGCATCGACCTCGTCGTCCACCCGGGCGAGGTGTTCGGCTTCCTCGGCCCGAACGGTGCCGGCAAGTCCACCACCGTGCGCATGCTCGTCACGCTCCTCACCCCGTCCGACGGGGTTGCCAGGGTCGCTGGCTTCGACGTGCGGACCGAGGCGGCACAGGTTCGGCGTGCGATCGGCGTGGCCCTGCAGGATGCGGCCATCGACCCGCTCATGACCGGCAACGAGCTGCTGCGCCTCCAGGCGACGCTGCACGGCCTGCCCCGGGCCGCCGGCCAGAAGCGCGGCGCCGAGCTGCTCGAGCGTGTCGGCCTCACCGCAGCAGGCGACCGTCGGGTGGGCACGTACTCCGGCGGCATGCGCCGCCGGCTCGATCTCGCCCTGTCGCTCGTCCACGAGCCCGAGGTCCTGTTCCTCGACGAGCCCACGACCGGCTTGGACCCCATGAGCCGGGTGAACCTGTGGGACGAGGTCCGCTCGCTCAACACCGAGCGGGGCACCACCGTGTTCCTGACGACGCAGTACCTGGAGGAGGCCGACGAGCTGGCCGGGCGCATCGCCATCATCGACGGAGGTCGCATCGTCCGGGAGGGCGCGCCCGAGGTCCTGAAGGAGCAGGTGGGGTCGCCGACGCTGCGGGTCCGCGTCGATCCCGCCCACACCGAGATCGCCCTCGATGCCCTCGTCGCCTTCGGGGAGGAGCGGCCCTCGCGCCTCGGCGTGCTCGCCGTCGGGCTCGACGGTGGCGCCGGCCAGATGGCTGCGGTCGTGCGTGCGCTCGACGACGCCGGCGCCACGGTCGAGTCGATGGAGCTGCACCAGCCGACCCTCGACGACGTCTTCGCCGACGCCACCGGCCGCCGCCTCGAGGGTGCCGAAGCCGAGGGCGCAGCGTGAGCGTCGCTGCGCTCGAGCTCGGACCCGGCCAGGACCGGGCGCTGCACCCCTTCTCTCAGGCCCGGGCGCTGTCGGGGCGGGCGGTGCGAGGTCTCGTCCGGGCGCCGCAGGTGTGGATCCCGTCGATCCTGTTCCCACTGTTCTTCGCCGCCCTCAACACCGCCGCCCTCGGACGCTCGACCCAGATCCCCGGCTTCCCCGCCGCCGACTCGTTCCTCGACTTCCTCTTCCCCGCCACCCTCACCCAGGCCGTCCTGTTCGGTTCGCTCGGGGCGGCGTCGGAGCTCGCCCAAGACATCGAGAGCGGGTTCTTCGACCGGCTCGTGGCGTCACCCGTGTCACGCACGGCGATCCTCATCGGCCGCTTGGCCGGCGCCGCTGCGCTCGGTGCG
>JBBSLC010000186.1:0-4844 GCA_038255685.1 Acidimicrobiales bacterium
CCGATCGACCGGCGCACCGACGACCGCAGCGGCATCGCCCTGCCGGGCGTCGGTGGGACCACCACCACGGTGGTGGTCATGGGTCCTGGGCGGTCGCGCCTGGTCGGCCGGGTGGATGGTCCTGACGGCCCCCTCGCCGGCGGTGTCGTGCGACTCGAGCGGCTCGTCGGTGACGGCGTGGCACGGGAGGACGTCCCGGTCGCGCCCGACGGCACGTGGAACCGTGAGGATCTGCTCGGTGGTCGCTACCGGGTCCGCGCCTTTGCTGCGCCGGGCTTCGCCATGGTCGCGCCGGAGATCTTCTTCCTCGAGGACGGCACCCGGGAGCTGCTCCTCGTCGTCGAGCGCTTCGGCGACCGCGACGTCGACGCCGTGATCGCGCCGAGCCCGCCCTTCGTCGACGAGCGCGCCAACCTGGTCGTCCGGGTGGCAGCTCGCGAGGTCGACCTCGAGGGCGTCGTGCGCACGACCCCTCGTCCTGGCATCGGCGTCGCGCTCGGCGGGAGCGGCGGCTGGACCGTGGTCGGGGAGAGCGCTGGGGTCACCGACCTCGACGGTGAGGTGCGCTTCACCCTGGTGTGCGGGGGCAGCGGGCCCCAGCCGCTCGATGCGTTGCTGGACGGGACCACGTCGGTGCCACTCGGGCTCCCCGCCTGCGTCGAGCGGGCGGCCCCGACGACCACGACGACCACCCAGCAGGGCACCACCTCCACCACCGCCGACGGCGCCACCACCTCGTCGTCCTCCACCACCACCACGACCACCACCACCACGACGACGGACGGCGGCTGAGTGCCACGCCACGCGGACGGGGGGACCCACTACGACGTGCTCGGCGTCTCGGTCGACACCCCGGCGCCAGAGGTGCGCACGGCGTTCGTCCGCCTCGCTCGCCGCCACCACCCCGACTACTACGTCGATGCGTCGCCCAGCGCGCGCGCCGAAGCCGAGGTGCGGATGCGGGCGATCAACGAGGCGTGGTCGGTCTTGTCGGATCCCACTCGCCGGGCTGCCTACGACCGAGAGGTCGGCGTCGTCCCCGATCCCGACGTGTTCCGGCCCCTCGAGCCCGACGAACCCGGTGACGTCGACCCTCGCACCGAGCCCGATGCGCCCTACCGGGTGACCCCGGCGCGCGAGGAGCGCCAGACGCGCCTCGCCACCCTGGTGCCGATCCTCCTCTTCGGCGCGTCGGTCGCCCTGTTCGTCATGGGTCTCGTCCTCGCCGTGCCGGCGGTGATCGCGCTCGGGGTCGTGGTGTTCCTGCTGTCGTGCGCCGGCTTCGTCGTGGTCCCGCTGCTCGTGCTGTCACGGGCGACCCGTGACGAGGGCTGACGCGCAGCGAGGGCAGGGTGGCCACGTGGCCAGGGCGTAGGCTCTGCGGTCGTGGGCACCTACCTCGACGCCATCCTGGCCGCCCACCGCGCTGCCGCCGCCGCCGACGACCGCCCGATCGAGGCGCTCCTCGAAGCGGCGGCCGCCATGCCTGCGACGCGTCCGTTCGCTGCCGCCCTGCGCGCTGACGACGACCTCGCCGTCATCGCCGAGGTCAAGCGGCGGTCCCCGTCGAAGGGTCCGCTCGCCCTCGATCTCGATCCTGCGTCGCTGGCCGTGTCGTACCAGTGCGGGGGCGCTGCCTGCCTCTCGGTGCTCACCGACGCCGCGTTCTTCGGCGGTTCGGCGGCCGACCTCACCGCTGCCCGCGATGCCTGCGAGCTGCCCGTGCTGCGCAAGGACTTCACCGTCGACGAGCGCGACGTCGTCGATGCCCGCACCATGGGTGCCGACGCCGTGCTGCTCATCGTCGCCGCACTCGACGACGACCTGTTGGCACGCTGCCTCGACCGTGCTTCCTCCCTCGGGCTCGCTGCGCTCGTCGAGGTGCACGACGCCACCGAGCTGGCCCGAGCGGCCAGCCTCGGTGCGACGCTGATCGGCGTGAACCAGCGCAACCTCATGACCTTCGAAGTCGATCGCACGCTCGCTGCTCGCCTGGCCGAGCAGATGCCGCCCGGCGTGGTGAGCGTCGCCGAGTCGGGCGTCCGTGGGGCCGAGGACGCTGTCACCCTCGCTGCTGCCGGCTACGACGCCGTGCTGGTGGGGGAGACGCTGGTGACGAGCGACGACCCGGGTGCTGCGGTGGTCGACCTCCGCACCAGCCGGTAGCGCGCCGTGTTCGTCAAGATCTGTGGCACGACGAACGAGGAGGACGCGCTGCTCGCCGTGGCGATGGGTGCCGACGCCGTCGGCTTCATCTTCGCCCCGTCGAGGCGCCAGGTCGCTCCCGCGCTCGTGCGCGACATCGTCCGGCGGTTGCCGCCCGAGATCCTCACCGTGGGCGTGTTCCGAGACGAGGCACCCGAGCGGATCGTCGACATCGTGCACAAGACCGGTCTGCGCGGTGCGCAGCTCCACGGGCGCGAGACCCCGGAGCAGTCGGCGTGGGTGCACGAGCGGGTGCCCGTCCTCGTCAAGGCGTACAGCGCCGGCGACCCGGGTCTGGGCCAGGTCCTCGACCACGGCGCCGACATCGTGCACGTCGACGGTGCCGACCCCGGCTCTGGCCAGGTCTTCGACTGGTCGCTCACCGACGGAGTGCCCGCTGGCGTCAAACGCCTGGTGCTTGCCGGCGGCCTGCACGCCGGCAACGTCGCTGCTGCGATCAGGCGCGTGAAGCCCTGGGGCGTCGATGTCGCCTCGGGCGTGGAATCGTCGCCCGGGCACAAGGACCCACGAGCCCTGCGAGCGTTCATCGCTGCTGCGAGGGAGGCCCAGCCCGTCGCCGACGAGGCGGACGGCGACGAGCGCGCCGACGGGGGCAACGAGGTCTACGACTGGCAGGAGGACGAAGCATGAGCGAGCGGAGCGAGCGTGGCCCGAGCGGCCCGGCCGGAGGCCAGAGAGCGGATGACATGAGCGAGACACCATGACGATGATCGAACCGGACGACACCGGGCGCTTCGGCGACTTCGGTGGCCGCTACATCCCGGAGTCACTGGTCCCGGCGTGCCGCCAGCTCGAGGACGCGTTCCGCACGGCGTGGGCCGACCCCGGCTTCCACACCGAGCTCGACGCCATGCTGCGCGACTACGCGGGTCGCCCCTCGCCGACGACCGAGGCGAAGAACCTGTCTGCTCGCCTCGGGGTCAGGGTGCTGCTCAAGCGAGACGAGCTCAACCACACCGGTTCCCACAAGATCAACAACGTCATCGGCCAGGCGCTGCTCACCCGCCACATGGGCAAGCAGCGGATCATCGCCGAGACGGGCGCCGGCCAGCACGGGGTGGCCACCGCCACCGCAGCAGCCTTCTTCGGCCTCGACTGCGTCGTCTACATGGGCGAGGTCGACACCCGCCGCCAAGAGCTGAACGTGTTCAAGATGGAGCTGCTCGGCGCTGAGGTCAGGCCCGTGACCTCGGGCAGCCGCACGTTGAAGGACGCCATCAACGACGCCATGCGGGACTGGGTGGCGTCGGTCGAGGACACCCACTACTGCATCGGCTCGGTCATGGGACCCCACCCGTACCCGTGGATGGTGCGGGAGTTCCAACGGGTGATCGGCGACGAGGCGCTCGTGCAGTGCCGCGCCATCCTCGAGGGCTCCGACCCCGACCTCGTGGTGGCATGCGTGGGAGGCGGCTCCAACGCGGCGGGCATCTTCGCCGGCTTCGCCGACACCGAGGCGAAGCTGGTGGGCGTGCAGCCCGAGGGCGGCGCAGCCATCGGGCGCGGCCTCCCCGGTGTGGTGCACGGGTCCAAGAGCCTGCTGCTCCAGGACGAGGAGGGTCAGGTGAGCGAGGCGCACTCGATCTCAGCCGGCCTCGACTACCCCGGTGTCGGGCCCGAGCACGCCCACCTCGACGCGATCGGCAGGGCCAGCTACGTGACGGTCGCCGACGGTGAGGTGCTCGACGCCCTCCAGCTGCTCAGCCGCACCGAGGGCATCATCCCCGCGCTCGAGCCGGCGCACGCCGTGGCGTGGGTGATGCGAGAGGCGGGACGTTCGATCCCGACCGGCTCCACCGTGCTCATCAACATGTGCGGACGCGGTGACAAGGATGCTGCGCAGGTCATGGAGATGCTGCGCCCGTGACCGGCCTCGAGGCCGCGCTCCGGTCTGCTCGCGACGCCGGGCGAAAGCTCCTGGTCCCGTACATCACCGGTGGGCTCGACGACGACTGGACCGAGGTGCTCTCCGCGGTCGCAGCAGCCGGTGCCGATGCCGTCGAGATCGGCATCCCGTTCTCCGACCCCGTCATGGACGGTCCGGTGATCCAGGAGGCGTCTGCCGCTGCCCTGGCTCGGGGCGCGACCCCCGCCTCGATCCTCGACGAGCTCGCCGGTGCGGACGTCGAGGTCCCGACGGTGGCGATGACCTACTACAACCTGGTGTTCAGGTCCGGCGAACTCCGCTTCGCCCGGCGCCTCGCCGATGCCGGCGTGAGCGGGGCGATCATCCCCGACCTGCCCCTCGACGAATCCGACGGGTGGGAGCGCGAGGCGGCGTCCGCCGGGGTCGCATCGGTGCTGCTCGCTGCGCCGGTGACCACCGACGAGCGCCTCGCAGCCATCGCTGCCCGCACCCGGGGCTACGTGTACGCCGTCGGGCGCATGGGGATCACCGGCGAGCGGGTCGACGTGGCGTCGTCGTCCGCTGCCATCTCCCAGCGCCTCAAGGCGCTGACCGACGTCCCCGTGCTGGTCGGCTTCGGGGTGTCGACGCCTCGCCAGGCAGCCGAGGTGTGTGCGGAAGCCGACGGTGTGATCGTCGGCTCCGCCCTCGTGCGGCGCCTGCTCGAAGGCGGCGGCCCCGATGCCGCCGCCGCCTTCGTCTCCGAGCTCCG